>JBBQAH010000245.1:0-2002 GCA_038316145.1 Burkholderiales bacterium | reverse complement strand
TGGGCGAGCGGGTGGTGCTGTGGCCGCTGGGCGAGGCCGGCAGCGTCGGCCTGGGTCTGAACCGGATCTGCAAGCGTGAAGGGCTGTGGGCCCTGAGTCTGTGCACCCGCGACGGTCTGCAGGTCTGCCAGCTCAGTTTTTCGTTCTTGCAACGGGACCGCCTGATGATCGGCTCGGTGCAAGGTGCGGCGGCACAGGACGACAGGGCAATGCAAGCCGTACGTGACCTGACCCACGCGGCCGAGGGGCTGCGGCCACCGTTTTTGCTGGTCGAAGTGTTGCGTGCGCTGTGCCAGCGGCAGGCCACCGCAATGCTCGGCGTGGATCCGCAGCACCATGTCAAGAAACGCTGGCACCAACGGGTGTTGACCGTGTCGTTCGACTACTGCGGCTTCTGGACGGCCCTGGGCGGGCAGCGTGGCCTCAACGGCATGTGGGCACTGCCCGCCCAGCGCCCGGCTCGTGCGGTGGACGGGGTGCCCAGCAAACGCCGGGCGCAGCACAGGCGCAAGCTCGCCATGCTGGCCGCAATGCCGGATCAACTGCATGCCCTGCTGCCGCCAGCTGTACGTTGACCCCAAAACCGGCGCGTGCCTGCAAAGGCGCCAGCCCACCGGCCACGGGGTGGCCCCGAGCCGCAACCCAAGCCGGTTCAGCGCGATTCGATCACGTCCGCCCCCTTGGGCGGCACAAAGCGGAAGGTCTCGTCCGCCAGCTTGGGGTTGATCTCGACCGCGCTGAACTGCAGCAGCGAGCGCTGGCCAAAGGCATCGACGATCTCCAGCGCGGCCAGAGTCTTGCCGCGAAAGCCGATACGCAAGGTCTGCACCGTCGCGCCCTCCTTTTGCCGCGGTGTGGCCTGCACCCAGTCCAGGCCATCCTTGAGCGGGGCGTCCTTGAGCGGGGCGTTCACGAGTTCAAAATCCTTGTCCATCGCGCCGCCCGCCAGCAGCGACGCTGGCGTGGCGCCGAGTGCCGCAGACATCGCGCGCACCGTGACCTGGTTCAGGTCCAGGTCGTAAAGCCAGACCTTGTGGCCGTCGGCCACGATCTGCTGCTCAAACGGCTTGGCATAGCTGAAGCGGAAGCGGTCGGGCCGCGCAAACTCGAAGCTGCCGCTGGAGGTTTTTTTCTTCAGCCCGTCGGGCGCGCTCACCGTTTGGCTGAAGTTGGCGCGGCCGGTCTTGGCGTCGCGGGTGAAATCACGCAGCGACTCCAACGGATCGGCCTGCACGGCGCCAGCCATCAACGACAGCGCCACCACCAGCCCTGACGGGGCCATCTTGAACAGCTTCATGGGTTGTGCTTACTCATCACGTTTGGGCACCAGCAGATCGCGGTTGCCACTGGTCGACAGGGCCGAGACCAGGCCCGACTTTTCCATCTGCTCCAACAGCCGCGCGGCGCGGTTGTAGCCGATGCGCAGGTGGCGCTGTACCAGCGAGATCGAGGCCTTCTTGTTCTGCAGCACGATGGCCACGGCCTGGTCGTACATCGGGTCGGCTTCAGCATCGCCGCCGCTGGCGCCCGCACCACCACCACCGCCGGGCCCGCCGTCGCCATCACCGTCCAGCGTGCCGCCTTCCAGGATGCCCTCGATGTAGTTGGGCGCGCCCTGGCTCTTGAGGTACTCGACCACCCGGTGCACCTCGTCGTCGGAGACAAACGCGCCGTGCACCCGCACCGGCACACCGCCGCCTGGCTGCAAAAAAAGCATGTCGCCCTGGCCCAGCAGCGCCTCGGCGCCCATCTGGTCGAGGATGGTGCGGCTGTCAATCTTGCTGCTGACCTGGAACGACAACCGGGTCGGGATGTTGGCCTTGATCAGGCCGGTGATCACGTCCACGCTGGGGCGTTGTGTTGCCAGGATCAAATGGATGCCGGCAGCGCGGGCCTTTTGCGCCAGCCGGGCGATCAGCTCCTCGATCTTCTTGCCGATGACCATCATCAGGTCGGCCAGCTCGTCGATCACGATCACCACAAACGGCAACCGGTCCAGCGG
>JBBQAH010000400.1:0-2351 GCA_038316145.1 Burkholderiales bacterium | reverse complement strand
TAAAGTTTTACCATTTTCAATGCAAACCAGTATGATTTTTGAATGATTGATTGGTTGATTGCTGAAAATGAAACGTCGATGTCATTTTATACAGTTACTGTCACCAATCAATCAATCAATCATCCAAGAATCATACTGGTTTGCATTGAAAATGGTCAAACTTTAACCTCTTTTTCAAGCATCTAAAAGTGAATGTCTGCCGCTGTCTTGAGCACCATAGTTCACACTATTTTTCGCTCTATTGATCAATACGTAAATAATCAAAACCGGAGGGGGGAATAGTACATAGTTTGCTTCTCAGTCAGTGATAGTTTCAACGCCCATATTCCGAAATGAACCACAATTTTTTCCCCCTCTCTCTCCAGGAAACTCTCCTGCTCCGACTACACTATCACATTCACGGCTCCCCGTCCGACCTGGCGAACTGCAGCGACCCCCGCTGCCTGCCTCATCGGAAGTTTGCCATGGACCTGCTAGAGGCATTTGTCTGCCAGGACTGCCAATACTCCACGGAAGTCACCCAATACAGCCAAATGGTCAATTACGTGACCGTTGAAGGTCTCCTGCAGAAAAGTGCGGAAATGAAGCAGCTGGGCGTGCCGTCCCAGACGGGCCTCTTTGGGAAGCTGATCCGCAAGACGACCGAGTGCAATGGCAGCGGCAGCGGGGAGCAGCAGCAACACTGCAGACGTTGCGGCTCACATAATGGCTGCGTGAAGCGCACGCTGACCAATCGACCGGACATTGTGACGGTGGGCCTGGCTTGGCCCTCGGAACGGCCCAAGGTCCAGACCATCACCGAGGTGCTCCATTGCGTGGACACCAACATCTGCCTGTGTCATTTGTACCATGCCACGCAGGACGCGGACTGGGCCTCCGCGGCGGTCCATCATCTGGTGGGAATGGTTTGCTTTTACGGCCGGCATTACGTCTCCTTTTTCTACCATTCCAGGTATGTCGATCAGCTTAGATTAATATACACTAAGCAAGAGCTTATAGTCTAATTAACTTATAGACTAATAACTTATAACTATAACTGTAGATAACATTAGTAAACTTTTAAGTTTATTACGCAATATCCAATTATAACTTGATTATAACTATAAACTATAACTTATAACCTAATTAATGTTTGTATTAACTGTAGATAACATTACTAAATTTGTAAGTTTATTACGTAGTATCCAGTTGGCTTTTATGGCATATTATTACTTTGATGAGTTTTGCATATCATTACGCAGCAGATTACTGAAATGGTGGTCTTTATATTTTACTATGATTAAACTGTTACATAGTATATAATATAATACTTTCAAGAAATCGTGTATGTTCATCATTGTTTCAACCGTTCTGTTTGAAAAACGTTCAACTAATATTATATTTTCTACAATTACAAAATGACTTTTTTATAGTTTGCAGTGTACATACAGTATGCATAGTGTTGCATGTGATGGACACAAGTGTATCATTGTATAATTTTGCAAAATAGTTACACAATATTCTAACTTGTCATATTTTAAGATGAAGTATTCTTTTTTATATAAAAGGCTTCACTTATAATTATACTTGTTAAAATTATATTTTTTGTAATCAGTTTATTGTATGTTTTATGTTATAAGTTATGTATAAATATGTTGTAATGCTATTTATATATATATACATATTATTATATATGTATAGTATATGTATTTATATACATATATCTAAGACTCATCTAATGGTTGTAGGTATCAGCAGTGGATGCACTTAGACGATGCGAGTGTCAAGGTAATCGGATCTGACTTCTCGCAAGTGCTGGCTAAATGCATCAAAGGGCACATGCAGCCGCTCCAGCTCTTCTACGCCAACCCGGAATTCGAGACCATGTTTGGAGATGATGAACGATATCGGACGGGGTCCGGCACCATGTCGCACACCTCATCCTCATCCCGTTTATCGGGCCAGTGCAGCACCAGCAGCAGCAGTGCCGCCGATCTATCCTATCTCGGAGGGGAGAAACGTGCTGCTTTTCGTGACACGACTGCTGGCGGGTGTCATGGGAAGCCAGCTCCTCCGCGACCACCGCTGCGAACGGTCAGTCGCGTGACTCCCCCTTATCACGCTCCTCATCAACAGCAGCAGCCTTATCGGACGAGTGGCTTCACGCTGGGCGATCGGGTTGCGGCATCTTCTTCGATTACCACCGGTCCAGCCGTGCTTGACACTTTGCACATGTCACGTGATGCAATAGGTGAGTGGTAGTGTCATGGAAAATGATGAGAAATAGAGGAAATTGCTGTGACGGTTTGGCTCTCTAAACGGATGCTTATTAGTTTGATTACATGTGAAAATTAATGAGATGGACTTCCGAT
>JBBQAH010000428.1:0-2797 GCA_038316145.1 Burkholderiales bacterium | reverse complement strand
ATCGGAATTGATTTGGGCGAAAAAACAATCGGTGTTGCTATTTCTGATGCCACATGGCGGATTGCAACCCCTCTCATGGTTCTCCAGCGTACCAATAGAAATGCCGATATCGCCTCCGTCCTAAGCCTTGCCAACCAATACCATGCCGTCGGGTTGATTGTCGGTCTGCCGATTAATATGAATGGCTCCTATGGTCCTCAAGCCGAAAAAATGCGGGAATTTGCCCGTCATGTTTCAGAACTTTCCCAGCTATTAGTCGCCCTTTGGGATGAGCGTTTATCAACTGCTGCCGTTAACCGCACACTTTTGGATGCAGACATGTCCCGTAAGCGCCGCGGGGAAGTCGTGGACAAACTGGCTGCTACTTATATACTTCAAGGGGCTTTAGACCGCTTGCGCAACGTAGAACCTTCTTATTTTTCAGGGTATGACTGTAAATGGCGGAGCAATAATGCACCAGTTGACAGTGGTGCATTAGGATAAAAAGGCAGAGTAAAAGTGCACCACTTGTTTTGTAATAACAAGTAAGGTTTTCCCTAACTCAAGAAAGAATGGGGGGACAGAAAGGTGTATAAAGTGCAGACCTATGCGATAGCGCGGCATGCGTATTATAATGAAGGCAAGAGCCAGAGACAAATTGCGAGAGAACTTGGTTTAAATCGGCGGACAGTTCAACGAATGTTGAAACACTCGTCACCCCCCGGGTATCAGCGTATTAATCCCCCTCGAGAACCTAAGCTCAGTGAACATAAAGCTTGGATTGATGAGATTTTTGAATCAGACAAACGCGTTCACCGCAAACAAAAGCATACAGCTAAACGGATTTATGATCGATTAAAAGAAGAGCGCTCTTTTACGGGGAGCTACACCACTGTTCGGACTTATGTGGCTAAGAAACACTTACAGTGTCGTGAGATGTTTGTTCCTTTAAGTCATGAGCCTGGAATGGCTCAGGTTGATTTTGGTGAGGCACAAGTTAAGATTAATGGGCAAGAGTGTACGGCTCATTTCTTTGTAATGCAGCTTCCTTTCAGCGATGGGGCATTTACAAAAGCTTATCCAGCTGAGAATACGGAAGCTTTTATGGATGGTCATCAATCTGCCTTTTCGTTTTTTGGGGGCGTCGCTAAACGGATTCTATATGACAACACGACTGTTGCAGTAAAGAAGATCTTGAAAGATGGAATACGCGAGCAGACGTCTGGTTTTATAGAACTTCGTTCTCATTTCTTATTTGAAGCTGCCTTTGCCGCTGTTGGTCGTGGCAATGAGAAGGGAGGCGTTGAGAATTTAGTGGGTTTTGTCCGTCGGAACTTTATGGTTCCTTTGCCAAACTTTGAAAGTTTTGAGGCGCTAAATGAGCATTTAGCGACCTGTTGTAAAAAGCGCCAATCCTCTATTGTGCGAGGTAGCCACCAATCTATCGAGCAGCGGCTGAGTCAAGAATCTTTCTTACCATTGTCAGACCTACCATTTGATGCTTGTCGTGTGCAACCTGGCAAAATTACCTCCCAAGCCCTTGTGCGCTTTCAAAACAATGATTATTCTGTTCCAACAACTTTAGGACCACAGAAAGTTTGGGTTAAAGGATTTGTGGATCGTGTGGTGATTGCCTATGAAGATAAGATCATTGCTGAACATCCGCGCAGTTACGGTCAGGAAGAAATCATCTTCAACCCATTACATTATCTAAAGTTGCTGGAGAGAAAGACGGGAGCCTTTGTGCAAGCAGCTCCTTTGAAGGACTGGAAACTGCCTGATGTTTTTCAAAAGGTTCATGATATTTTGTATAAAAGAGAAGGTAAGGAAGGTCGTAGGCATTATATCCGTATTTTGCAATTTCTAGAGAACTTTAGTGAGGCTGAGCTTACACAGGCTTTGATACAAGCCCTCCAATTAACGGCTGTTACAGAACAGGCAATCTTGCACCTGCTAAAACGGAATAAAGAGAAAAGGCCTCCCAACTTGTCTCTTGTGTCTTTCCCAAAGATCCCTCAGGTACATATCGCTCCCCCTAACCTTGCTACCTATAGTTCTCGTCTGCTAAAGTCTGGTGTGCGCCAGCCCAACCAGGAGGTGGCCTAATGGAGACTCTTAATCATTACCTGGATACTTTGAAGCTAAAAAGCATGAAGGAAAATTATCAAAAAGAAGCTGATGAGAGCTTGAAAAAGAGCGACTCCTATGAACAATTCTTGTGTCGATTAAGTGAACAGGAAGTCTTGAGCCGCTTGAATCGGCATGTGCAAATGCGCATCACAAAGGCCCAATTTCCATCTCTTAAAACACTTGATAGTTTTGATTTCTCAGCTCTCCCTTCCCTTGAAAAGAAACGGGTTATGGGTCTTATAACAGGGGGCTACATAGACAAATCTGAGAACATCCTGGCACTTGGAAACTCTGGAACGGGTAAAACACATCTATCTATTGCTTTAGGTATGAGCGCCTGCCAACAAGGGCATTCAGTGCTATTTAAGACAGCGGCGCAGCTGGTTCATGAACTGACAGAGGCTCACGATGCTAGGAGATTTTTAAGCCTACAAAAGAAACTTAAAGGATATAAGCTCTTGATTATTGATGAGTTGGGATATGTGCCATTTTCAAAAACGGGCGCTGAACTTTTATTTGAAGTGTTTTCTCAACGATATGAAAGTGGTTCTCTCATTGTCACCAGCAACTTACCTTTTGAGGAATGGCCTCAGGTATTTGGGTGCAGTCGGTTAACAGGGGCGCTTCTGGATCGCTTGACTCACCATGTCCATATCTTAGAAATGAATGGGCAAAGTTACAGACTTTC
>JBBQAH010000139.1:0-8374 GCA_038316145.1 Burkholderiales bacterium | reverse complement strand
CTTCAACGTGCGGGCCGATGCCGGTGCGCGCAAGCTGGCCGAGAACAACGGCGTCGATCTGCGCTACTACAACATCATCTACGACGCCGTCGATGAGGTGAAGGCAGCCATGACCGGCATGCTGGCCCCCGAGCAGCGCGAAGAAGTCATCGGCACGGCGGAGATCCGCACGGTGTTCGTGGCCTCGAAGATCGGCACGGTCGCCGGCTCCATGGTCACGGCTGGCATCGTTCGCCGCAACGCACGCTTCCGCCTGCTGCGCGAGAACGTGGTGGTCTACACCGGCGAAGTCGAATCGGTGCGTCGCCTGAAAGACGATGTGCGTGAAGTGGCTTCGGGCTTCGAGTGCGGTATCAAGCTGAAGAACTACAACGACATCGCCGAGGGCGATCAGCTGGAGTTCTTCGAGGTCAAGGAAGTCGCCCGAACCTTGTAATTTCGCCCCCACGTCGCTTCGCGCCGGCCCCCCATGGGGGCGCTCCCAGCCTTGGGAGCGGCCCGGCGGCTGGGGCGGATTTGCCCTCACCTGCAAACCCCGCCTTCTGAAAAAATGGCGGGGTTTGTACTTAAGGGCTTGCCCTGGAAACCCCCATGCGCCACAAAAGAGCCATCCCCCACCGCGGTGTCCGTGTTGCCGACCAGATCCAGCGGGATCTGGGCGAGCTGATCCGCGAGCTGAAAGACCCCCGCATCGGCTTGGTCACGGTCAACAACGTGCAGGTCACGCCCGACTATGCCCATGCCAAGGTGTTTTTCTCGGTGTTGGTGGGTGACGCCAACGAGTGCGAAGCGGGCTTGAGCGAGGCTGCTGGTTACCTGCGCAACGGCTTGTTCAAGCGGCTGCAAATCCACACCGTGCCCACGCTGCATTTCCAGTTTGATCGCACGACAGAGCACGCCGCCGAGCTGAGCGCGCTGATCCGCGAAGCCAACGCCACCCGGGCCAAGGAAGACGGCGAGGCCTGACCGGCCGCTCGCAATTTTCTACCTGCACGCCATGAACCGCCCGCCCCGCCCCCGCATCACCCGCCGTGTCATCCACGGTGTGCTGCTGCTCGACAAGCCCCTGGGCTGGTCGAGCAACGATGCCCTGCAAAAAGCCAAGTGGCTGCTGCGGGCGGAGAAGGCCGGCCACACCGGCACGCTCGACCCGCTGGCCACCGGGCTGTTGCCGCTGTGTTTTGGTGCCGCCACCAAGTTCAGCCAGGTCAGCCTGGACGCCGACAAGGCCTACCGCGCCACGCTTCGGCTGGGCAAGCGCACCAGCACCGGCGATCTGGAGGGCGAGGTCTTGCAGGACCGGCCGGTGAATGTGGACCGGGCTGCCATCGATGCCGCCGTCGCCTGTTTCACCGGGCCGATCGCGCAGATCCCGCCGATGCATTCGGCGATCAAGAAAGACGGCAAGGCGCTGTACGAATACGCCCGTGCAGGCATCGAGGTTGAACGCACCGCCCGCAACGTGATCATTCACGCCATCGACATCATCGACTGGCAGGATGCTGTGGATGCACCGACCCTGGTGATCGACGTGCGCTGCAGCAAAGGCACTTACATCCGCACCCTGGCCGAAGATATTGGCGAGGCGCTGGGTTGTGGCGCCCATCTGACTGCGCTGCGCCGCACCGCCAGCGGGCCGCTGTCGCTGGTCAATGCCATCAGCCTGGCCGATCTGGAATCGCTCGATGAGCCGGCCCGCGAGGCGCTGTTGCTACCGGTGGATGCCTTGCTGGCCGACTGGCCGCGATTGACGCTGGACGCCGACGAGGCCGGCCGCTTCTTGACCGGCCTGCGCCGCAGGGTGTCGCTGCCCGACCTGGCCGCAGTCAAGGTCTACGGCCCCGAGACCGCTGCGTTCCTCGGCAGCGCCCACATCTGCGCCGGTGAACTGATTGCCGACCGCCTGCTCAGCCCCGTCGAGGTGCAGGCCCTGCTGCCCGCAACCCATCCTTTGGAGCCTCCCTCCGTCATGGACACCCGCGCGGCCACCAGCGCGGCCGCATCTGCAGCCTCCTACCCGATCCCGGCACCCGCCGCGGCCAACCCACCCGAGCTGGCCCCCGCAGCCTGACCCAGTTTTCAGCAATAAAGCCCCACCATGACCCAACAAATACGCAACATCGCCATCATCGCGCACGTCGACCATGGCAAGACCACGATGGTCGACCAGCTGCTGCGCCAAAGCGGCACCTTCGCCGAGCACGAAAAAGTCGTCGACACCGTGATGGACAACAACGCCATCGAACGTGAGCGTGGCATCACCATCCTGGCCAAGAATTGCGCGGTCAGCTGGAAGGGCACCCACATCAACATCGTCGACACCCCCGGCCACGCCGACTTTGGCGGCGAAGTGGAACGGGCCTTGTCGATGGTCGACGGCGTGGTGCTGCTGATCGACGCCCAAGAGGGCCCCATGCCGCAGACCCGCTTTGTCACCAAGAAGGCACTCGCGCTGGGCTTGAAGCCCATCGTCGTGGTCAACAAGGTTGACAAGCCGGGCGCCAAGCCCGACGCGGTGATCAACGCGGCGTTCGACTTGTTCGACAAGCTGGGCGCCACCGACGAGCAGCTCGACTTCCCGGTGGTCTACGCCTCGGGCATCAACGGCTGGTCCTCGCTGGTCGAGGGCGAGCGCGGTGAGCAGTGGGGCCCGGACATGTCGGCGCTGTTCGAGACTATTTTGAAGCATGTCTCGCCCGAGCACGGTGACCCGGCCGCGCCGCTGCAGCTGCAAATCTCGGCACTCGACTACTCCACCTTTGTCGGCCGCATCGGCGTGGGCCGCATCAGCGCCGGCACCATCAAGCCCGGCATGGAGGTGCTGATGATGGAAGGCCTGGACGGCAAGAGCAGCAAGGGCCGTGTCAACCAGGTGCTGACCTTCCGCGGTCTCGACCGGGTGCAAGTGACCGAGGCCGGTCCGGGCGAGATCGTGCTGATCAACGGCATCGAGAACATCGGCATCGGCGTGACCGTGACCGACCCGATCAACCCGGCGCCGCTGCCGATGTTGAAGGTCGACGAGCCGACGCTGACGATGAACTTCTGCGTCAACACCAGCCCGCTGGCCGGGCGTGAAGGCAAGTACGTCACCAGCCGCCAGATCTGGGACCGGCTGCAAAAAGAGCTGCAGAGCAACGTGGCACTGCGCGTGGCCGAGACCGACGAGGACGGTATTTTCGAGGTCATGGGCCGGGGTGAGCTGCACCTGACGATCCTGCTGGAGACCATGCGCCGCGAGGGCTATGAGCTGGCCGTCAGCAAGCCGCGGGTGGTCTTCCGCGATGTCAACGGCGAGCGCAACGAGCCTATCGAGCTGGTCACCGCCGACGTCGAAGAGCAGCACCAGGGCGGCGTGATGCAGGCGCTGGGCGAGCGCAAGGGCGAGCTGGTCAACATGGAGCCGGACGGCAGGGGCCGCGTGCGCCTGGAGTACCGCATCCCGGCGCGCGGACTGATCGGCTTCACGAATGAATTCATGAACCTGACCCGCGGCTCGGGCCTGATCGCCAACATCTTCGACGGCTACGAGCTGCACAAGGGCGAGATCGCCGGCCGCAAAAACGGTGTGCTGATCAGCATGGACGCCGGTGAGATCTTCACCTACGCGCTGGGCAAGCTGGACGACCGCGGCCGCATGTTCGTCAAGCCGAACGACCCGGTCTACGAGGGCATGATCGTCGGCATCCACAACCGCGACAACGACCTGGTGGTCAATGCCACCCGTACCAAGCAGCTGACCAACTTCCGGGTCAGCGGCAAGGAAGACGCGATCAAGGTCACCCCGCCGATCGACCTGACGCTGGAGTACGGCGTCGAGTTCATCGCCGACGACGAGCTGGTCGAGATCACGCCCAAGAGCATCCGGGTGCGCAAGCGCCACCTGACCGAGCACGACCGCAAGCGCGCGGCACGCGACTGACCGCTGCGCTCGTCCCGTCCGGCACTGGCCAGGCGGGGCATGAGTCAGCATCCTCGGGCCGCTTTGCGGCCCGCTTCCATTCACGCACCGGTTGATCCCAGATGCGCCTGTCCCATTCCCGCGCCGTGTTGCTGATGGTGCTGATCACGCTGATGTGGAGCACCGCCGGCGTGGTCACCCGCCATCTGGAGGCGGCGCGCAGCTTCGAGGTCACGTTCTGGCGCAGTGCTTTCAATGCGCTGGCTTTGGTGATCGCGCTGCTGGCCCTGCGCGGCCCGCGGCTGTGGCGCGACATCGCTGGCGGCGGACGTGCACTGTGGGTCTCGTCGTTGTGCTGGGCGGTGATGTACACCAATTTCATGCTGGCGATCATGCTCACCAGCGTGGCCACGGTGCTGATCACGATGTCGATCGCGCCCTTGATCACCGCGCTGTTTTCCAAGGTGTTCCTGCAGCACCGGCTGCCGCGCCGCACCTGGGTGGCGATCGCGGTGGCGGGTGCCGGCATTGCCTGGATGTTCGGTCAGCAGGCCTTTGCCGGCAGCGGGTCGATGACCGGTGCGCTGGTGGCGCTGGGTGTGCCGATTGCCGGCGCCACCAACTGGACGCTGTTGCAGTACCTGCACCAGCGCCATGCCCGCCTGGCCACCGATGGTCGTGAGACCGGTCAGGCCGCCGAAGCAGCGCCGGACATGATGCCGGCCGTGCTGCTGGGCGCGCTGATCTCGGCGGCAGTCACGCTGCCGCTGGCCTTGCCGCTGTCGGCCACGGTGCATGATTTGTCGCTGCTGGCCGGGCTGGGGGTGTTCCAGCTGGCGATCCCGTGCCTGCTGGTGGTCACGTTGACGCGGGTGCTGCCGGCGCCCGAGATATCGCTGATCGGCCTGCTGGAGGTGATCTTTGGCGTGCTGCTGGCCTGGATCGGCGCCGGCGAGGCGCCCGGTCCGACGGCGCTTGCCGGCGGTGCGCTGGTGATTGGCGCGTTGCTGGTCAACGAGGCGCTGGCGCTGCGCGAGCGCCGCGGTGGCTTGATCGAGCACAAGCCCGCGCCGATTTAGGGAGAACACCCGAGTTTGTCGGCGCCTGCCCGGCCTAGCATCGCGGCCATGAAGCAGCTCTCAGGCCTGGACGCAACTTTTCTCCACCTCGAGACCGCCGAGATGCCGATGCATGTCGGTGCGCTCAACATCTACGAGCTGCCACTCGGCCACCAGGGCAGCTTCCTGACCCAGCTGCGCCAGCACATGGCCCAGCGCCTGCCGCTGGCGCCGGTGCTGCGCCGCCGTCTGTGGTGGATGCCGCTGAATCTGGCCAACCCTGCCTGGGTCGATGCCAATCCCGACCTGACCCAGCATGTGGTCCTGGTCAAGCTGCCCAAATCGGCCAAGGCCGGCAGCGGCATGGCCGAGTTGGAGGCGGTGGTCGGGCAACTGCACGCACTGCGCCTGGACCGCAGCCGGCCGCTCTGGAAGTTTCACCTGATCGAAGGCCTGGCGCCCACTGCCGAGGGCCGCAAGCGGGTCGGGCTGTACTCGCAGTTCCACCATGCGGCGGTCGACGGCCAAGCGGCGGTGGCGGTGGCGCAGGTGATCCTGGATGTTTCGCCCGAGGGCCGCGACCTGACACTGCGCCCCGGCAAGCGCAGCAAGGTGTTCAAGCTGGGCGTGGTGCAGATGCTGCGCGGCGCCATCGCCAACGAGGCGATGCAGGTGGCCGGCATCATCAAGAACCTGCCGTCCACCCTGGGCTCGCTGGCGGATGCGGCCGGGCAGGCGCTGTCGCACACGGCGCTGCTGCGCGGCAAGGGCAAGCCACAGGCCGTCAGCAACCTGAACCTGGCACCGCGCACAGTGTTCAACCAATCGATCACGGCGCAGCGCAGTTTTGCCGGTGTCAGCCTGCCACTGGGCCAGCTCAAGCTGCTGGCCAAGCTGCAAGAGGCCACGCTGAACGACATCGTGCTGCTGCTGTGCGCCACCGCGTTGCGCCGCTACCTGTCCAAACATGCCACGCTGCCACGCAAGTCACTGATCGCGGCGGTGCCGGTGTCGTTGCGCGCTGCGGGCGACATCACCTCGGACACCCAGGCCTCGATGGGCTTTGTCAGCCTGGGCACCCACATCGCCGACATGGGCCAGCGCCTGGCCCATGTCAAGGCTGCCACCAAGTCCATGAAAGAGACCATGGGCAGCCTGAAGAGCGTGCTGCCGACCGACTACCCGTCGATCGGCATGCCCTGGCTGCTGGAGGCTGCCGCTGCGCTGTACGGCCGCGCCAAAGTGGCCGAGCGTGTCCCGCAGCTGGCCAACGTCACCATCAGCAACGTGCCCGGGCCGCCGGTGGCGCTGTACCTGGCCGGTGCCCGCATGGTGGCCAATTACCCGACCTCGATCGTGGTGCACGGCATCGCGCTCAACATCACGGTCGAAAGTTATGACCGGCAGATGGATTTCGGCATCGTGGCTGACGCCCAGGCCCTGCCCAACGCCCGTGCGCTGGCGGACGCCGTCCAGATCGCGTTCGAGGATCTGTGCCTGCTCGAGGCGCCGCTGGGCGCTGTTGCCCCGGTAGCGCCCAGCCTGGCCAGGACCGGGCGTGCGGTCGTCGGCCAGGCCCGCCAGCGCCTGGCCGACAGCCTGAGCAGCATGGGCGACGCGGTGGGCGGGGCCGTGGGCAACGTGGTCGGCAACGTGGTGGGCGGGGTGGTGCGGGGTGCAGTGAGTCACGCCGTGGCCGGTGCCACAGGTGCGGTCAAGCGGCCCAGGCCGGCGCGCAAGCCCGTGCTTGAGCCCGATCCACCCGCTGCTGCCAAGCCGTCGCGCGCTGCAGGCAAGCGGCGATGAAAGTCAACGCCAACGGCTTGCAACTCGAAATCGACGTGCAGGGCCCGCAGCAAGGTGAACCCCTGCTGCTGATCATGGGCCTGGGCATGCCGCTGGTCGGCTGGCCCGAAGAACTGGTGGCCGACCTGACCGGCCGCGGGTTCCGGGTGATCCGCTTCGACAACCGCGATGCCGGGCTGAGCCAGGGCTTCGAGCAGGCCGGTGTGCCCAGCCTGGTCGGTGCATCGTTGCGCTACATGATGCGCCTGCGGGTGCGCACGCCTTACAAACTGGCCGACATGGCCGCTGATGCGCTGGGCGTGCTGGATGTGCTGGGCATCCACAGTGCCCATGTCTGCGGCGCGTCGATGGGCGGCATGATCGCCCAGCACCTCGCCGCCAGCCACCCCGACCGGGTCAAGAGCCTGACCCTGATCATGACCACCTCGGGTGCGCGGCAGTTGCCACAAGCCCGGCTGCGGGTGCAGCAGGCGCTGATCAAGCGCGCCCGGAGCCGGGCCGTGCCGGATGTGGTGGCACACCTGGAGGGTGTGCTGCAGATCATCGGCAGCCCGCTGTATCGGCCCGACCCGGCACGCCAGCGCCAGCGACTGGAGGCCATGGTGCGCCGGGCCTGGCGGCCCGACGGCACCGCCCGGCAATTGGTGGCAGTGGCGGCAGACGGTGATCGCTCGACGTTGCTGTCCAGCATCCGGGCCCCCACCCGCATCATCCACGGCCAAGCCGATCCGCTGGTGCCGGTGGCCGCTGCGCATGACCTGCAACGCAAGATTGCCGGCGCGGTGGCCGACATCATCTCGGGCATGGGCCACGACTTGCCGCTGGCGCTGCTGCCGCGCATCGCTGCCGGCATCGCGGCCAATGCGGCGCAGGTGCCCGGCGCGGCGCTGCCGACCGGCGCGTGAGCCACAACCCTTCGGCGAGGGTCTGCGTCAGTCGACCTCGCCCCGCCGCCACTCCGCAGCGAAGACCTCGAGCTGGGCCCGGGCCGGCAGTCGCTCGTCCGACAACGCGTCGAGAACGTCCGACAGCCGCTTCTGGTGCCGGCAGCTGGTCCGGCCGGCCAGATGATGGGCAGCGCCGTGGACACGGCCCAGTGTAGGCATGCCCTGGCCGTAAAGAAACGCAAAGCGAGAGTTTGCCGGGTCGGCGTCTACCGGCCCGACTTCGTTGGGAGCAGAGAGCCTGTTCTGCCGGATGGCGTTTTCTTTCAACCCGGCGGAAAACTGGCCGATGGCAGGTAGCCAGCCTACGCAGCACGCCCTCGCACTTCGACTGGATGCTGGCCAAGGGCTGTGGCGCGGTGGACTACAAAAACAGCTTTGCCGGCGTAGACAACACGCTGTGGCGCAAAGCGATGGGCGCGCCCGATCAGCTGCGTCAACGCGTCGTGCTGGCGTTGAGCGAGATCTTCGTCATTTCAATGCTGGGCATCCCGGTGAACTGGCGGGGTATGGCCGTAGCCGCCTGTGTGGACATGCTGGACGAGCGCGCCTTCGGCACCTACCGCGACCTGCTCGAAGGCGTGACCTTGTCGAACGGCATGGGCGTCTACCTGAACCAGCGCGGCAACCTGAAGGAAGACACCAAGACCGGCCGCGTGCCGGAC
>JBBQAH010000354.1:0-2063 GCA_038316145.1 Burkholderiales bacterium | reverse complement strand
AAGTTGGATGATATTACAAGTATTATGATCCGATAAAGTGCATGAACGTAACATCATCAAGTTGGTTGGTTTGAAACGACACGATTAGACGCAGGTATATAAGGTACACTGTATTAATGTAAAATGTCAAGATCCTTTATTATCCCTGGTGTTTGTTCAGCAAGAATGGACACTGACCGAGAATCCCTCCTACTCCTACTACCTCTACTACATTTATGCTAATATGGTCGTTTTGAACGCCTTCCGGCGTGAGCGTGGTTTGAATACGTATGTTCATCTGGCCATATTGTTTATATACTGTATTAAAGTTTCTTGCTAATTACTACCTACTGCATGTAGATTTGTTTTACGACCACACTGTGGAGAAGCCGGTCAGGTGCAGCATCTTGTGGTGGGCTTCCTCCTGGCCGAAAGCATTTCTCACGGTCTTCTACTACGCAAGGCAAGATATTATTAGTTTAGCGTCTATTTTATTCTTGTTAGATCGACAAAATAGTTCAGTATTATAGTTATAATAGCATTATAATATATTATTTAATTAATTAAGTGCTGCGATGACGATATTTGCAACAGCCTTTGAAATACATGTTAAATCGTTATCATTATACTTTTTGTTGGTCACTTACGTGTAGGCGCCGGTGCTGCAGTATCTCTACTACCTCACGCAGATTGGCATTGCCATGAGGTACATATTAAACAGTACATAAGATTATATAACCTGTAAAGAAGCCATTCTTGTAGATGGCAGTGCATATCCAATACCGGTGCGTAATGCGTGTGATATTCACTTGCAGTCCCTTAAGCAATAATTCGCTCTTTCTCTCCTACGCACGCAATCCCTTACCCGACTACCTTGCCCGAGGTCTCAACATCTCCCTATCCACAGATGATCCCTTGCAGTTTCATTTTACCAAAGTACGTTCATCTATCATTATGCAAATTCATTTGGTACACGTTTTCCAAATAGAATATTATATAACCATATCGTTCGCTAGGTTTTGTTAGGGGATGGATGTAATTTCATTCTAATAGTAATTGTACCGGTACTAGCTGTACAGTATTTGAATGTGATTGGAGTATAATTGTATGTAACCTAGTTCCAAAGTAATGCTTGTGGACGATGGGCCATGTGCATCTGCTATTACAACTTATTTGTCGTCCTCACACCGTGACAGGAGCCATTGGTGGAGGAGTATAGCATTGCAGCTCCTATTTGGAAACTATCCTCGACCGATCTATGTGAACTGGCCAAGAACAGTATCCTCCAAAGCGGATTCAGTCCGGAAGTGAAATATAACTGGCTGGGACTGGATTATTTGGAAGAAGGAGTAGCCGGCAATGACATTACTCGAACAAATGTACCTGATATACGTGTCGCATATCGTTACGAGACGCTGTTTGATCAATTGCAAGTATGTTATACTTTATTATATCGCAAATACTATCTACAGTATTTGTAGCACAATATAAATGGATCCATCATTACGTGTAGATGGTCGTAACTGTTACAGATATATTGTATCTACCGAGTACTTATTGTGTTCTTGCGTTACAGACTGTGTTCGGATCCGTCCTGGAGAATGATCTTGTCCGAGAGAACAAGTTGAACCTTTAGAGAGCAAGATACTCTATGTACAGATATATATATGTTCCGTCCACGTTGTACTACATTAGATGATATTGCATCCGTGCTGTTTAATACAAATACCTTCGAAGCCTTGCATTGTGATTAGATTAATAATCCATATTTACCAGCCGTTAGTTTTGCTTCAATTTCCACTATTCCGTCCATACTGCACATAATGCTGTCCTGCACTCTAGATGTTTCCATCCTGATTTCTATACTTTTTACATCGCAACCTGTGTGCGTTGCTTTTGATTATTTTTCAGCATTACGAAATGTAACCATCCCAGCTAAATCCAGTGAATCACACTTCCTTTCGACAAAAAATTATCAGCATATTGCTATGTAGCACGTTGTGTTTGGTCTTAAGAGCCGGTTTCATTCATACAACGTTCCCATAATCGGTGAAAAAAATGGTTTGCATCGATTGGAAAGATAA
>JBBQAH010000418.1:0-3582 GCA_038316145.1 Burkholderiales bacterium | reverse complement strand
TCAAGACAGCGGCAGACATTCACTTTTAAATGCTTGAAAAAAAGGTTAAAGTTTGACCATTTTCAATGCAAAGCAATATGATTCTTGGATGATTGATTGGTTGATTGGTGGAAATGACTGTAGAAAATGACATCGACGTTTCATTTCAGCAATCAACCAATCAATCGTCCAAGAATCATATCGGTTACTTTTTTCGTAGGCCAACGAACCGTGGTGTTACATGAAACACCCCTGCAGCAACGACAACCACGATCAGTGCAGCACCGACATGCCGTGCGGTAACGCGGACCGTTACCATGGTAACGACCAACTGATCCGCGACACCAGTCCCGCCCCCACGACCGTGTGCGACGGCAGTTACACTCGCGGATGCGGCTGCTACCGCGGCACCTGCTACCGTTTCCTGGAAGTCCCTTCTCGGCCCGACGAACCGTGTTGTTACACGCAGCAGCTGGACGTCAATGACACCCTGGCGCGGTGGGCCACCTGCCAAGACGACCGCCATGAGCTGTGTGACTTGCGGATGACCTGTGGCGATCGCAACCGTTACACGGGTGGCGGAGGACCGGCACTGGTTACCATCACCACAACCGTCCCGGACCCGGTTACAACTACCACCACACAGGCGTTACCAGTTACCAGAGTTACAGAGAAATCGTATGCGTGCATAGGTATCGAAGGGAGCGGTTGTGACTGCTTCCAGAGAAAGTGTCGCAAGTTTCAGGCTGGTTTAGAGGGGTTTTTCGATAAGGACGCAGAGTGGTGCTTTCAGGCGCCCTTGAATTCGGCGTCCGACGTGAACTCCAAGGTGGCCAAGTGTCGCGTCAACGGGGATTGCGATGTGCGGATCCCGTGTGTGAATCAGTCGCGGTATCGGTTAGTAAGCTATACTATAGTATAGTAAGGGATAGTAAGCTGCAGGATGTGGCCGACAGCGGAAATGGATTGCTGGACGGTTCTGTTGCTCGGTATATGGCGGAAGATGGTGTCGAGGAAGGAATTTAACCGTGTTTTATATATACTGTCAACCACAAAGGTTTCTGTCTGAATTCCCTTATCTTTAAATCACTAAAATTATTTTAGCCGGACCGGCTGGGAAAATGGAAAAACGATCGGCAAAAACAAAACTGTCAACAGTTAAGAATTTGGATCGTCTCTGTGTACTATAGTAACGAGCAAGTTGTGTTGAAAACTAATGAAGGGCGAGGGGGCTGTACACGTACTTCATCGACTTTTTTTTTGCAATGGCAATCACCACTTTAATTTTTAAACTTGACCTTTGTTACATCAATACACCTGACAATACGTCTTGCGCGGAAAAAAATGTAATACAAGTCGGGCTTTTCTCTGGAAACAGTTAATTCGGTTTCGGGCATTATAGAATCCGGAATGAATTCTTTTAAATACTAGTGCAAGGATTGGCACCTAATTCCCGACAGCGTGTTTTGACTCCTAATTCCGGACATTTTGTATGCCTGCTTCGTCACTTTTGATCTGATTCAGCCCACACTGGCCTTAATCGAACGGAAATAATTACATACAAATTCAGAAATCAAGAAAGGTATAGTTTAAGAAGTTTGAATAACAGAAAACGCGAAAAAGTCCATCTCAAATATCCGCCCCATTTTTTTTTGTTTCTTTAAGGCGATTAATTTTATCATTTTCAGATTGAAAACTCTCACTTTATTGAATTCTGCTATTTCTTCAAATTCTTATCGTTCGGTTTATCTCAGTTTGGGTTGAATCAGTTGAGAAGTGAAACAGTTATTCATGTCCGGAATTGGGTGTCAAAACAAGCTGTCCGGAATTGGGTGGCGATCCTTGTACTACATGTACACTGACACTGACAGTCACAGCCAAACCCAAACGAAGCTCTGGAGACCTGAATATTAAAATTCTTATAAGGCATTCGCCGGGTATGTATACGCATTCTTACGTTATTGCATTGATCTTTGCTGATTTATTACGTTATTTTTAAAAAACGGTATTTAAGACTTCACTCCGTTTGCATTAAAAAGTCTAAGACCACATTTAACGTAGTTTGTGTGTGTGGACAGCAGTAACCGTTTTTATAGGTTTTCATGCGAAGAACAGTTTTCAAAAAACAAAAAACCTTTAAAGTTGACAACGAATCTCTCTGCAAGTCCTCCATCGCTACACATATCCAGTCCGATGAGGTTTCATTGATTGCAATACAGTAGCTAGTATACATCAGAGATGGGCAATTCTTGAGTTTCGTAACCCAGTTCTCGGGGGAAATTTTTCAGTTCAAGTTCCGTTACCGTTAAGTTCCCAAAATTTTGCCAGTTCTCCAGTTCCGTTCCAGTTACTTTCCCAATAATATCCCGTTGCCAGTTACCGTTACCGTTCTAAAGATATGACTGTACCTAAGTTTATCTTAAATTTAAGTGTAAAATACCTTGCTTTTATTATAAATTCGCCAGACTAAATTATTTATTAACTCATCCCTCTCATCACAAAACCAATTGTCTTTCAGCACAGTTACCTTTACCTGCTGCACAGAGACAAAATTTCCCATCAATTTTCCCGCCAGTAGATACTATTTTCTCCCTCAGCACAGAGACTATTTGTATTCTGTACCTTAGCACAGCGATATCGATCAACTAACATCTCATCAATAAATGAATAATCAACAAATCAATCGATTTATGGATTACGTTAATCACTCAATCCCTCAATCAATCGATTCATTAATCAATCAATCAGTCACTTCCTCAATCAAACAATCAATCAATCAATCGATCAATATATGTTCAAATAGTTCCTGAAAATTATCGAATAAAATTGCCAGTTGCGTTCAGTTCAGTTACTCGGACTCGGGCCCGTTACCCAGTTCTGTTCCCGTTACTTTCGCGAAACCCCGTTACCGTTATTCCGTTCCAAGTAACGGGGTATTTAAACAGTGGTGTATTTAGGGGGTGGGCCATGGGGCCATGGCCCACCCGTCAAATTCTGAAAAATTGGTCCTGTACTCCTCCCTTAATGTTTCCGGTCTGAGAGGCGAAAAACCAGGCAATACTCCCCCCTGTGTTATCTTATAAATTTTGAGTTCCACAGTTCAGAAATCAAATATTGAGAAAGCCTTTCGCATTGCGCACTTGCTCCCGTCTTTCGTCGTGGACACGGATTGTGATTTTTCGGAGATTATTGAATTTTATGCCGCCGACCTGGAGGAACGTCAGTCGTGGGAATCTGAGCTCTTGCGCTGGAAGGCCTTGTGGTCCAGGAAATCAGAGTCGGAAAGGCCAAAATCCATCATGGCTACTCTGGCGCATCCGGATGTTACTGCGGAGTATTATCCCAGCATTTTCGAGCTGTTGGTCATTTTGTTTGTCCTTCCTGCCAGTGTTGCTCGTTGTGAGCGTTCTTTCTCTACTCTAAAACGTCTGAAGACTTATCTCCGCGCATGTTGCGTCCAGCACCGAGTGGTCGGACTTGCTCTCTTGAATATCCATCTGGATATTGAGGTTACCGCCGAAGAGATCGCGGAAGTGTTCATGTCGGCTGACCACCGACGTATTATTAAAGGCTAGACCAACACTGTACCACCGCGACGATTTT
>JBBQAH010000375.1:0-10840 GCA_038316145.1 Burkholderiales bacterium | reverse complement strand
GGCGACCCAATGGAAATGTCCCGGGAACCATCTCTGCTTATCGACTGACCAGCGTTGCGATTTCATTGACGACTGCGGAAACGGCGATGATGAGGTGGATTGTAAGGCCACTGTGCCAGTGCGATGTGCCTTTGAGTGGGATCTATGTCAGTGGACACATCAACCGGGCAATGAGGTCAATTGGATCCAGACTAATCAACCTTCACCTAATCGTAAGGGAACCTCTATTCGCCGTTTTATTCGAGTTCGTTAATTAATTGATTGATTCATTGATCAGCTTGTTATTTTGTGTAGCGTATTCGGGGCCGTTGCGGGATCATACAAGCGGCCTACGGGGAGGTGGCTTTATTTATATTTCATCTTCAAATGACCCTGCAGATGTCCGCAAGATGGGTCGTCTTATGAGTTCCCTTCTGGGTCCCCAGACGTCCGGCAGTCAGTGTAAGCTACGTTTCTTCTGGAACATGCACGGCCGGACGGTGCCACGTCCTATCGTCATATACACGCTCAACCAGTCCGCCGCGGTACTCAATAAGATTGACATGGTACCGTCAGGCAATTGGGGTGACTCTTGGTTCGTGAAAATCATTGCACTGAGGAGCCCAGTCCCGTTTAGAGTGGGCTATTGGCGGTAGTAGCTGTTATGTGGTAAGTCAGACTTGCAATTGATTGATTGATTGATAGTTTTGACAGATTGTAATGCTGTGTTTTATCTAGGCCATTGACGACATCTCGTTTGACGAGGCCTGTATGCTGCAACCCCACGAAACGCCAACTGAAAGAAGCCAGTCGTCGAGTTTATTCACTTCCACCAGGACCACTTCCGGGAGCAATGAAGTGTCGTGGTCATCTAGTGAACTCTCGACCAAGCCGATACTTGACGATTAACATTATTGTCCGTATCGTTATTGGCTCTTTGGCTGGACGGGCCATCGCGGGAATAGTCTTGTTTCTTGTGGTGCGGAGACGGAGGAGAGGGCCTGACGGTCAGCCGGGGGTTGAATGGCTCACTTCGGGCTATCGCAGCTTCGGCACGCTAGAGGACGCCACCATCGGGGACACGGATGATACGGATGGACACACTAATCCCGTTTTTAATGATGTAAAGTGCACTGTATATCGGAATGCATTTAATATGTTTGGATAAAGAAAGAACTGCCAATATAATGATTTTTCACTTGCAGATGTTCTCCAAAGATCTCTGACATCGACATAATCCTAATACCGGCTGCGGGATGCATTTTAGTTAACTCTTGAACACATTCTACTGTTACTTGAGATTTTCACCAAAAAGGAGCATTTGTTGACACTATGGTGAACGTAAATATGTGTGAATATCAGTCCAAGAACATCAGTATCTCGTACAGTATGTTTTTTACGTGTCGTGATTGTTATCTTGTTGTACTGTAATTTAAGGCTTGTTGGTTCGGCGTTGAGCATTTCGCTAGTGTAGGCGAGTGGCAGCACAATTTCATGGTACCCTGCTCATTTCTGACGGGACAACGTTAAAACATTAGCCAAAGTATAATCTGGGCTTACAGGTACAAGTACAGATCTAGAAGAAGTGTGCGGGTTGATAACTCGGTAAGGCATTCATTAATATTAAACCTGTACAAGTGTTGGAATCCAGTATCGATTAGCCGGTGATCAACGCGGGTAGCTATGCGGCATCCAATCCCATCCCATCCCATCCCATCCCATCCCATCCGGTAGCCATTGATGTTGAGTGAGAGTTGGATTGATCATAGTTGACTATTTGTTCAGTTACTACACTGGTACGATAACGAGGAATATCCTAGCAAATATGCTTGAATCAGGATTTACTGTACTGAGCACTGTGCTATCCGATCGATCTGTTTTACATCAATATTCACTGCTCGTACCCTTTTTGGATATAGCTTCCCTTGATGGGTCCATGCGCAGGTGGCGTGTATGTAAAATCCTGCTATACCTAAATTGTCACCAGACATTTGCCTTTCACTTGTTTTTTGGTCGCATTATTCTTCGTCTCGCAAAACAGTTTCCCATTCTCAGGCTTTTTTTGAATCAAGGTGAGCAACATGCCCAGCAACGATGGCAGAAGCCTATTCGAATCGCATCATCGACGCCAAGCCACGCCTTATCATGTTGCCAATCAAGCAATCAATGTCAACTTTAGCGAATCACCTATGGCCCGACCCCGTAAACCACGTCCCACTCCATTATCCCTTAACATACCTGTTACTTCCATTGTTTATCCATCCACCAAAGACATGCCTGCCTCCCCGGGAGAGATTATTACCTCCAGCGTTGTGGGTATTGGCGGCCACAACACCGATACGACAGCTACTGCTCGAACGGATGAAGAAAAGTATCGGGATCTGAATGGTGCCGATCTGATCATTGTCATTGACATGCAACAGTCCCTGTTGGACCAGTTAAATATGGAAAGTCGAGACTTTAACGGGCGCTTTCGCAGTATCCAAGCCACGGTCCAGGCCTTGACAGAGGAGAACGATCAACTGCATCATGCATTGAATATGAAGATTAAACACGCCAATATGGATCAGCTTCTGGCAATGCAACAACGCACGGACGAAGACTGGAGCGCCCATCTCACTGACCCCAGTTACTATAAGTAATAATAGTAGCTGTAGTACGTATAAAGGAGCTCTAGATGATGGATGACTTGAATTCAACCAACCAACAGCTGTCTAAAAAACTCAAACTTTACCGACCGTACCTTTATATTAACAAAGTCCCATTTGTTTTAAGTGGTGAGAGTTTGTTTCCATAATTACTCATTGCACAAAAATAACATGGCACTTTGCATTGATTAAAATAAGAATCTAATACAGTAATACTTACAGTATTAGAATCTAATTTGTACGAAACCTGTTGACAGATGATCCCATATTTTGAGTAGGCGTATCAGCATCGGTCAAAAGGGAAGAAGCAAGTTTGCCTGCCGAGGTCCCCGACAAAGAGCAACTGCAATGGAAAAAAGACAAGTCGCAACTGCAGGAACAACTGCAGGCCTTGAAGGGCGAACTTATACGTCAAACCAAACGACTAGAAGAGCTTCTTCGAGCCTGTGCAAAGAAGCAAGATCCCAGCTATTGTCTGGAACTGGAAATGCTGGCGGAATCACAAGGCGTGGCGATTGACCAACTACGAAGACGGCAAACAACCCTCGAGGAGGACATGACCTCGCTGAAAGAAGAAAACGCACGGATTAGTGGAGAAAATGAGCGCATGAAAGACGCGAGGAATCGTGTCGAACAAGCACTGCAGATTACCAACATGGACCACGAGAAGATTGTGAAACAAATGTCGGTGTTTCACGAGAACGTAATGAAAAGCAGGCAAAACCAAGCACAATTGGAGATGCAGCAGGGAATGAGACTGTCCAAAGAAAAGTTTGAACAGATCAAGGTAAAATAAGAAAATAGATGAAGGGCTTTCGTGGCTGTGCTTTCTTCCTTGGTAAACAAGGGACATAATTAAAATTATATTGTCGCATTTTAACTGGGTGCCTGGTGCCTATAATGGTACTGGATTTTAATGGATTGATCGACTATAATACTAAACTTTTATCATGATATTACCACAATACTACACATTACACCAACCAATGGGTCCATCGAATCAGGACTATTAATACATTACCATAAATCTACTCACTGCAACTTTACATTACCACTGAATAGGTACATTTGAAAAAACTACTATTAGATTGATATACTATAATATTACTACGTAGTGCCAACTACATAATTGTATTTCTAACAGATAGATTGAAATGTTATTACATTATCATATTGCCAACCAAAGTAGTATATTTACCGAATGCACAATAGTCCCTCGTGGAATTATTTTATTCTAACTACTTTGCTATTTGTACTTCACTAAAATCCGTACTGTGTTGAGAGTGTAATTGAAACAACCAGTCCCTTATTTAAAGAAAGTATACTACAGACTGTATTTTGTATACTGTAGTATTCTGTATTATTCTGTATACGTGTACAATGTATGGACAGGCACTGACAGTAGCCTTAACGGAAGAGCGGACAAAGTCAACGGCCCTCTCCAGCGACTTGGCAATGGTCAGGCAACAGATTAACACACAAGATGAACAACACTCACATACGCTGCATGGTTTGACCAGTCAACTGGCGGAGACCAAGTTCCAGCTCGACAATGTCCAGCAAAAAGTGATGATGAGCAGTGCACGACAGCATGGTCAGTCGGAGGTGAAGCATCTAACCACCAGACTACAGCTGAGTGAGGAGCAGTTGGCGGATGCACGGCAACGACTGCACACTGCTGAAGCAAAAAACATCCAACAGAGCCACGAGAGATCTCTTTTACTGGTGCGGCTTACCGGACTGGAAGAGGAGGCCGTGAGAAACT
Source organism: Burkholderiales bacterium (assembly GCA_038316145.1). Taxonomy (GTDB): domain Bacteria; phylum Pseudomonadota; class Gammaproteobacteria; order Burkholderiales; family Burkholderiaceae_C; genus Pseudaquabacterium. The sequence goes on along the minus strand of JBBQAH010000375.1, from coordinate 6,448 downwards.
TAGGGACCAGTCATATGACAATACCGATACCCACTGCATCCCCCAAAAATAAGGATGGGCTGCAGCTGGATGCTGGATCTTCGTCACAAGTTAACCTACCAGAAGTCAGAGTTTTGTGGGAGGAGAATTCGGCTACGGCCGAGGCTTTCATTAACGATCAAGCGGCTTTCTTGATTCATTCTCAAGCCAACTTCATTGAACGCTGTAGATTAGAATGCGCCAACTTACTGGACAAATGGGACGTTTCGGAGAGCGACAAAAAGATTAATTAACTGACATTGACAAATTGACATACAATATATATTGTCCATGTGTAATGGTGAATGTAATGTACGCATGTTGGATAAATTACTGTCACGTGTGTGCCATGTTAAAATGCACGTACTGTACTGGTGCTAATTACAGCTAATTACTTGATTACCATATACCTGTGTTACCGTATAATCTTCAAATATGATTGATCCGTTTATTGGGCCCAAATAGCGCTAGGGTAAATCGGCTGCGCTGAAAAAAGAATACTAGGAAGCAGTTCATGAAATAATCGTTCTGCTGTGTAGATGCAGACTCTAGATACATTTCATAGTCATACTTTGCAGGCGTCTGCATTCCGCCGGAGAAGATCAACAAATTATATAAGACTAAAAATGACCTCCCACTTTTGTACCACAATTCACTCAATCAACTAGGGGACTTGATGGGTACAGAATGGACGTGAAATTTTGTGAGACTCCCAGCCCAGACGGCCACACTCGCCTCGTCTTACGTAATATGTCTATCTTCCCATGGCAACTAGAACTTAACGCATGCTATTACAAATGCAGTAATCTGCCTTTCACGGATTGTGATGACGCCATTGTCAGCCGTAAGTGGTAGTCGTATGAGACGGGTGCTTGCGGACTGGCAATGACTGGGACCCGCGGAAACATATGGCGACATGAAGGTACTGTACACCAGGCGGCACATTACAAATTATTTATATGGTGCAGCATGTACATACTCTGGACAATATATACACGACAACATGCAGCTGTACCGTACGGCATGCAGTCTTCCACTCCAGGGGCCAAAAATATAAACAGATTGCCAAAATTGGGTGAATGGGTTTAATAGGCTTATCAGGATACTTATTAAGTACCTGCGAAATGCAAACTGAACCGGCTGTGCATGTATATTTTTCAGCACGATCAGCAGACAAGATTCAATTACAAAAGAAGGAAAGGACCCTATCTCCTAGTTCGCAATTTGATGAGCGATATTGCACTTGAACATTGTTATTAGTAAGAGTAAGTTATAGATTCCTTTTTTTGGATGCCAGTTCCTCACTCCACTAGATGAAAGAGGGAACCGGGTATGCAAGAACCAAGAACGACCGTTTTCCTCCTTACGTGATTAACATGCAAAACAATCGTCCCAACTACAGGGGAAAAAAGTGAATCTTTCACGGTGATGAAGGTACCGCTCTCAAAAATGTACATAACGTTGATACAGAATACTGTACTACTTAGTAGTAGGCGCATAGGTACGGTACAATAGAGTACAATGCAATGCCGGAATACGTATGTTCCTGCTGCTGCTTCTACCAGAAGGTATCCATCCACACGAAACCATCTGATGGCAATGTATGCAATACTTGGATCACTGCGTTCACAATGCCTAACTTGACCTGTCTAGTCGACCTGGTGATCCCTTTCAAAGGAAAACTACATGAAAGAGGCAAAATACACCTGACTGGGTATCAGACTCATCTAAAGCGTGGCAACATCAGCCATAATAGTCAGGCCACCGGAAGTATCGTGCCGTTTATACACCACAGTACCGTACATGAACTGTATACTCTACGTAACTGAGACAATGTGCAACGTAGTAATAATAATCTAACCCCCTTGAAGGGATTAAATGAGCTTCTCTGTCCAAATAAGCTACCATATACAATGGTCAAACAGGAGTTCTAGATGTACCTGTGTAGTCCTGTATACCCAGATACAATAGGCTATGTTTACTCGGAAGTTGGAAAGATTTCTTGGCCCAGGTGGTTCATTTGGTATGCCGGCCGGATAAAGCAGCATAACTTACTCACTTTAACCTGGCGGTAAAAAAGCTGCTAAACAAAAAAAAAGGCTTTTATCTTTGACAATGCGTTACATGCGAATTATCCATATCTCGGAAACTTAAGTCCCTATCAGTATATGTATCCCATCTGTCTGCAAGTCGGAATCTTTTAAATAATATAGAAAAATTCGCGAACGCCAACTGTACATATTATTTTGTCATTTCTACACTGTACAGTATGCTAATGAGAATGCTAAACAAAATATTACCCAAAATAGCCAGTGCATAATTAATTTTCTGTATCGTGTGCTGTACTGTATCTGTAGTACTGTACGCTCTAGTCTGACATGAATACTGATGACAACCGTGGACCAGCCTCAACGGGAATGTAAGAGTAGAGAAACCTCTTGTCAAGCTTAGTGTTGGGTAAAATTAAAGATTGAGATTAATGAGTGTCAGACGCGTGGCTTGGGAGCAGGTTGAACTTGATTTAGCGTACCCCGTACCGCGCCGCGTGTTTGCTCAACATCAACACCGCTCTAATGTACTATACATTGTACTGTATTAAATGTCTCCATACGGCTGGGACTGGCTGGCTCCGAATCCATATCAGCTGAGCTCAACTCATAATCAATGTCGGCTCGTTCGAATTCTACTCTGTATGCTCTTTATAGATCCGCTATACGGAGTACCTCAATTAATATTAGGCGTTACGACATGGACATTATTATTTGTTGTAGCCGCCAGATTCAGATGATTTGATGTCGGGTGCGGTGAAAATTGATAACGTGCTACAGTACACGTACTTGTACATGATGTCTTGCTTCAAATATAACCCCTGCATCCCTCCACTCTCACTCTCATTTAGCGGAGTGTCGGTGTGTGTATCACGGCTTTTGATACTCAATCAACTGACCTGTCGCAGTCAGACAAGGAGAAAAATGACAGATGCTAGATATACCTACAGAGTACATTGCGGTGACCACCTCGGGTCGGGGTTTCATGCATGGGGACTGGAAGGGATCGAGTAGTTATGGGCCAGGTTGGAGCTACAGCATGCCAGATCCCACAAACTGGACGACGGTCACACGACCGAGAAGGTCCGTGTTCCTTTCGGCACAATACACACATGGTAGGATCACTGAGAGCTTCGCTTGGAGCACGGTTATAGACATTACGTAGACACGCGTCGGTCTTGTTTGATATATGTCAAACATTTCTCTTTTTCACCACATTATCACTAAAGTATTTTTTTCAGCAGAACATTTTTCAGTCGGATACCCTAGGGTAGTGTAGTATTGTGCGTTCTTTTTCCTAGTCTTATTAGTACTAGCTGTTGAACTGACCATTCCTACGGTATCCGGTACACATTCTGCGACCTACAAATGCACGTCCGATAACTTGCGCGACCGATTGCCGCTTCGGCAATATGAGCCACCCCCATCACCAAGCTGATATCAATATCAAATTGTAAATGTGTAGTTCGCGGACAATAATCCCGCTCGACGATCGCGGATCTCTCTCTTTGGATCGGACTTGACGCTTAGAATATTGAGGTTTCTTGATATTAAATAATAAAGCTGCCAGGTACCGCCACCGGTGTACGGAGAACGGATTGATTGACACACATCCTGTCTCTGTCTCTGCCTCCGCCTCTATCACATGTGCCTGTACATATACCTAGTACCTGTGTCAATAATGCGCAATGTATTCAAACTTAAAAACAAAAAATTCAAACCAAGCAGGCCCTTTTTGTCAACACCCAAATTGCAACTGGTGATCGGGCGTCGTTTGCTCATTAGCCCGGTCGCTGGCATGACTGGTGGCACTGACGCCGAACGGCAACAGTTATTTCGGCTCCACACTACATCTACCTCTGTACTCATGTACTCATGTACCAACATCCCAACGAGCAAGTTGAAGGTTGCGATTAAGTCATAGATCAAACGCATCACGCACCCGCCACACACTGCCATATATTCACTCCTTTGCTATATCATTTTTTCCATTCAACTGCGCATTGAGGGGAGGGAGATTTGAGACAGAGGGATTATAAATTCTCACATGTGTAAAATGTCCTAGCTGTGGCTGTAGGTACTAGGTAGACACGACCACAAGAGCCGTCTCGTTGATTGGTCACCGGCACCATCATTTCTTTCGCAGGGTACCCGGAATAAAGGCGGACTCAGGTCGTCCATAGTTGTGGAACTTGTCGCCGAAATAACCGGTGTGTGTGGACTGTGGACGGACGAGCGGCACAAGCAAAAGTCAAAGGTTTGAGTTGGGCATTAAGGTGGGAACACATTTCTCTTAATTGAAGTATAAAACTTAACCCTCCCCGCTCTTGGATGGTCACATCAGTGTTGGTTTGGCGTTTGACGTTGCGTTGGGTATGCATGCATATAGTTATAGCTTGATCGTACCGTGTAGTTGCAGTAAACCTGCCTAGGCCTACCACTGGACCACTGGGCCACGCAGTAACGCAATCAACGTGCCCAGGCAAGGCAAGGCAAGGCAAAGCAGCATTCCAACCATCCATCCATCACAGTACAGCCATAGCACGGCACTTATCAAGGGTCTCTCTTATTTGCAGTGGACTCTTTAACCAGATTGCGCATTTTGCATCTCCATCCAGCGGTCAGGTGCATACATGCCTAGCTTACTTAGCTAACTGGAGATAGATTTTGTGAGCCCAGCTTACGCTGGTCAATGTTGCTGATCCGACGTGCGCACTTTCAATGCGGTTAAGAGTCTCATCTTGTGTGGAATACTCATATTGCAGCTAACGAATGCCAAAGGGCGGCCAAGTTTGACCGGCGGCCTCCTTCAGCACACGGAAACTGGGAATTTTCAATTTTCCTGCCTTTAATTGTTCCAAAACTCATCATCATCATCAACTTCTTCGTTGGTGTGTGGATTAACAGTTACCATACTTGACGAAGAAGACGAGAGAGAAAAGGAGGGATATCCGGCGTCTATTTGGGCCCCGCTTTTGGCGGCCTGCCTTGCGCGATGGAACTGAGGCTAGTAATGGTAAGATATGGCATATAATGGAATCTAATCTTAATAATATATATCATGATACTGTAACCAGCTATTGTTTTCTACTACTTACGAAAGCATTTTTAATTTAACTAATGAATTACCTGTATACATGGTCGGATATTTTGGAATTCAGCTTTAACCTACTGTCTGTGGTTGAAGGTAGCCGCGGCAGTAGTTAGTAATATAATGCTGGCCTCATAAACGATAAATGTTATACCGGTGTATGACACCCAAGACGCTGGATATATTCCATCAAGTTGTTGGTCAATTATACGATTACTTGCGTTTTATCCAAAGTAACTACTGCTAGGGAACCTACAAAAAAATGTTATTTTTAATGGATTATGTCTTCTGAGCAGTTTATGGATGTTTTGGTATTATATTAATTCGATCTCTCGCTCTCTCGTTCTCACTCTCGAGTGAACAACCGACTCATGGATCGTCTCATGTGCACTTGCCTGCAATCCCGTTTTTCAAACCAGTATCTTGGTGTATAATATTATGCACTTTTGCAGTCACTGGCCCTCATTTCCTACGCCTTCCACCATGTCTACCCCACGGCGGTCCGGCCCAAGCAGGACCTCCATCCACGTCTATCGCTCATATCAGAAGACCCTTCACCCAGTGCCAAACCCTCTTCCTCATCCTCATTCTCATCCGGCGCATCCACGACATCCCTTCAACGGGACAGCATTGCCGCACTGGCCAAACAGCTCACTTCACAAATCACCACTCAACTCAATGCACAAGCCCAAGCCAGTCAACTGCAGGCCAATCAGATTGTCATCCAGGGTACACCCATCAACGGGGGTAATGTCATTCAGGGGACTCCAATTTACGGTGGCGGTGGTGGCGGGGGATTTGGTGGCTATGGCGGTGGAGGAGGCTATAATGGAGGAGGTGGTGGATATGGTGGCGGAGGGGGAGGATATGGGGGTGGAGGATATGGCGGTGGTGGTGGGGGTTACGGAGTCATTCAGAGCACCAATCCCATTGGAACTGTCCAAATTGGCACCCCCATTAACGGAAACAACGTCGTGGCTAACCCAAGTAAGTCATACTAGTATGCAAAGGTGCCTATAGTGGAGTGGCCACGTTTTCACCTTAACGCAATCTGAAGTCTCAGCAGTTAAGGGTAAAAAATGGGTTTTTGTATATCTATATGTACAGTAGATTAAACTTTAAACAAATACGAAGTATTAAAATCTAACAGTCTTCTTTACAATATCATTATGTTGATAGTAATCATCGTATCATGTCTCAAGCATTAGTTTTGTTAATCGGCCGCCGCGAGTACATTTGGTTATGCCAAATCCAGTACAGAGAATTATATTGGTCTCGGTATTAGAATATC
>JBBQAH010000119.1:0-9646 GCA_038316145.1 Burkholderiales bacterium | reverse complement strand
CGCCCGGCGCAGCAGGTCGGCGCCGCCCAGCGAATAACCGCCCAGCACCTGCGCGGCCTGCATCACCTGCTCCTGGTAGACCATGATGCCGTAGGTCTCGGACAGCACCGGCGCCAGCAGCGGGTGCGGGTACTCGATGGTCTCCTTGCCGTTTTTGCGGGCGCAAAAACTCGGGATGTTCTCCATCGGGCCGGGCCGGAACATCGCGTTCAGCGCGATCAGGTCCTCCAGCCGGCTCGGCCGCGCTTCTTTCAGCATCGCCTGCATGCCACGCGATTCAAACTGGAAAACGCTCTCGGTCAGACCGTCGGAGAACAGCTTGTAGACCTTGGGGTCGTCCAGCGGGATGGTCTCGAAGCTGAAATTCTCACGGCCCGGATGGCGGGCGACGATGAAGTCCTTGGCCAGCTCCAGGATGGTCAGCGTGGCCAGGCCCAGAAAGTCGAACTTGACCAGGCCGATCGCCTCGACGTCGTCCTTGTCGTACTGGCTGACCGCCGAATCGCTGCCCGGCTGCTGATACAGCGGGCAGAAATCGGTGATCTTGCCCGGCGCGATCAGCACACCGCCGGCATGGGTGCCGATGTTGCGCACGATGCCCTCGACCCGCATCGCCAGGCTCAGCAGCTCGGCCACCTCTTCTTCGGCGGCCTCACGCTGCTCGAGTTCAGGCGCCTCCATCCGGGCGTAGATGACGCCCGGATCGGGTTTTTCAGGCACCAGCGCCAGCGTCACCGTCTTGCCGGGCGGCGCCGGGATCAATTTGGCGATGCTGTCGACATGGCCGTAGCCCATGCCCAGCACCCGGCCGACGTCGCGCAGCGCCGCCTTGGCCGCCATCGTGCCGAAGGTGGCGATCTGGCTGACCGCCTCGCGGCCGTACTTGTCCTTGACGTAGTCGATCACCCGGTCGCGGTTGCCCTGGCAAAAATCGATGTCGAAGTCGGGCATCGACACCCGCTCGGGGTTCAGGAAGCGCTCGAACAGCAGGTTGTACTGCAGCGGGTCGAGGTCGGTGATCTTCATCGCATAGGCCACCAGCGAGCCGGCGCCCGACCCCCGGCCCGGCCCGACCGGGCAGCCGTGGGTCTTGGCCCAGATGATGAAGTCGGCCACGATCAAAAAGTAGCCCGGGAAGCCCATCTTCAGGATGGTGGTGATCTCGAAATCCAGCCGATCAACGTAGCGCGCGCGCTGGGCGTCGCGCTTGGCGGGGTCCGGGAAGAGCGTTTGTAGGCGCTGCTCCAGGCCGTCGTGGCTGACCTGGCTGAAGTAGTCGCCCATCGGCATCGGCGTGCCGGCGTCGGGGCCGTCGGTCAGCAGCGGCGTCGGAAAGTCGGGCAGGTAGTTCTTGCCCATCGCCAGCGTCAAATTGCAGCGCTGGGCGATTTGAACGCTGTTGGCCAGCGCGGAAGGCAGATCGGCAAACAGCTCGGCCATCTGAGCCTGGGTCTTGAAGTACTGCTCGCGCGAAAAGCGCTTGATGCGCTTGGGGTTGGACAGCGCCTCGCCCTCGGCCACACAGACCCTTGCTTCGTGGGCGTCGAAGTCATCCGGCACCAAAAACTCGATCGGGTGGGTGGCCACCACCGGCAGGCCCAGCTCGGCGGCCAGCGGCACGGCTGCCCGCACATGGGCATCATGCGTAGGCAGGCCGGCGCGCTGCAGCTCCAGGTAAAAACGGCCCGGGAACAATGCAGACAGGCGCTGCGCTGCCACCCGGGCGCGCGGGGCGTCACCGGCCAGCAGGGCCAGGCCGACCGCGCCGAAGTCGGCGCCCGAGAGCGCAATCAGCCCGTCGCCCAGCTCGTCCAGCCAGTCCCACTTGGTCCAGGCCTGGGCCTTTTGCACGTTCTTGACCCAGCCGCGGGCCAGCAACTCACACAAATTCAGGTAGCCCTGGCGGTTTTGCACCAGCAGCAGCAGCCGGCTGGCCTGTCGATCCTGTGACAACGCACTGCCGGAGATCTCGGGGTCGGGCTCCAGGTAGATGTCGGCGCCGATGATCGGCTTGATGCCCTTGCCCCTGCAGGCCTTGTAGAACTTGATCGCACCAAACAGGTTGGCGAGGTCGGTGATCGCCAGCGCCGGCTGGCCGTCGGCGCGGGCCGCGGCGGCGGCGTCATCGATGCGCAGGGTGCCGTCGACGACGGAGTATTCGGTGTGGGTGCGCAGGTGGACAAAGGGCATGCGGCTGATTGTAGGAAGCCACAAGGGGCTGCCGGCGCTTCGCCGGAACCTCGCCGGCAGCCCCTTAAAATCCCGTCCCGTGAGCCCACCCTTCTTGAACATCGCCACCTACCGGTTCACCCCGCTGGACAACTTGCCAGCCTTGCGCCAGCAGCTTTTCGACATGGCGTCGGCCCAGGGCATATGGGGCACGGTGCTGCTGGCCGAGGAGGGCATCAACCTGTGCCTGGCCGGTCCGCCCGACGGCATCAAAGCCTGGCTGGCGCTGCTGCGTGCCGACCCGCGTTTTGCCGACCTGGCCACCAAGGACAGCCACAGCGCCAGCCAGCCCTTCCAGCGCCTGAAGGTCAAGATCAAGCGCGAGATCATCCGCATGAACCTGCCCACGGTCGCGCCCGCCGCCGGCCGGGCACCGGCGGTCGACGCCGCCACACTGGCGCGCTGGATCAGCCAGGGCCGCTGCGACGCCGGCCGGCCGCTCAAGTTGCTGGACACCCGCAACGGTTTTGAGGTGGACGCCGGCGCCTTCGACGGCGCGGTGGACTGGCGGCTGCAAAAGTTCAGCGATTTCCCGGCAACGCTGGCCGCACACCAAGCCGAGTTCGACGGCCACACCGTGGTGAGCTACTGCACCGGCGGTATCCGCTGTGAAAAGGCCGCGCTGGTGATGCAGGGCCTGGGGCTGGGCCACAGCTACCAACTCGACGGCGGCATCCTGAAGTACTTCGAGGCCACCGCCGGCCAGGCGCCGGGCTGGCATGGCCGCTGCTTCGTCTTCGACGAACGCGCCGGCCTGGACACCACTTTGGCGGCCTGAGCACCGCCATGTCTCTGCTGCTGCGCCTGTTTGGCCTGTTGCTGCTGGTGTCCGCGCTGGCGCTGCCGATGCTGCAGGCGCCGGACCGGCCGGTCGAAACCCTGGTGGCACGCTGGGCACCACCGCCGTCCGAGTTCATCGACCTGAACGGCCAGCTGGTGCACTACCGCGACGTCGGCCCGCGCGCCGACCCGGCGCCCATCGTGCTGCTGCACGGCACGTCCGCCAGCCTGCACACCTGGGAGGGCTGGAGCAAGGCCTTGCGCGGCCAGCGCCGGGTCATCAGCCTGGACCTGCCGGCGTTTGGCCTGACGGGCCCGTTTGCCGGCGACTACCTCACCCGCTGGGCCGGCCAGCCGCTCTACACCCCCGACCACTACGCCGGCTTTGTGCTGGACCTGCTGGACCGGCTGGGCGTTCAACGTTTTGTGGTGGCCGGCAACTCGCTGGGCGGCGACGTGGCCTGGCACATCGCCGCCGCCGCGCCCGACCGTGTTGCCCAGCTGGTGCTGGTAGACGCCGCCGGCTACCGGTTCACGCCCGAGGACGTGCCGCTGGGCTGGCGCATCGCCCGGCTGCCGGTGCTGGGCCAAGTGACCGAGCACTTCTTGCCGCGCCCGTTTGTGCTGCAAGGCCTGCGCACCGTGTACGGCAACCCGACCAAGATCGACGAGGCGCTGATCGACCGCTACTACGAGCTGACGCTGCGCGCCGGCAACCGCGCCGCGCTGGTGCAGCGGCTGCAGGCCTGGTCACCGGACGAGGGGGTCGAGAAAGTCAGTGGTGTGGTGGCGCCCACGCTGATCCTGTGGGGCGGCCGCGACCACCTGATCCCGCTGGCCCTCGGCAAGCGTTTTGCGGCCGACATCCCCGGAAGCCAGTTGGTGGTGTTCGACGACCTGGGCCATGTGCCGCACGAAGAAGACCCGTTGCGCACGGTGGCCGCGGTCAAGACCTTTCTGGGCCTGGCCGCACCCTGAGCCACGCCCGGCCCGGCGCAAGCCGCAGACTCAGAGCCTGAGAGCATCCCAGGCTCTCAGGACGCCAGCCCGTCGCGCAAGGCCACCAGCACCTCGGAGTGGAACTCGCGCCGGTACAGCACCCACAGCACCATCGCGGTGGCGGCGATCAAGGCCCAAGGCGAGATGAACCAGGCCACCGCGGCAAACGACAGGTAGTAGGCGCGCAGCCCGTCATTGAAGGTCTCGGCCGCCAGCCCCATCACCCGGCCGGCGCGGTCGGCAAAGGCCTGGCGCTGGGCATCGTTCTCGAACTGGCTGGCCTCGGGTGCCGCGCCGACCATGATGGCGCCAAAGCTGTACTGGCGCAGGCTCCAGGTGAAGCGGAAAAACGCGTGCACAAAGATCGCCGCCAGCAGCGTGAGCTTCATGTCGAATACCAGCACCGAGGTGCGGGCGGCAAACGGCAGCTCGCGCACCAGCTCGCTGGCTTTTTCAGTCGCACCCAGCGCAGCCAGCAGGCCGCCGATGATCAGGATGCTGGTCGAGGCAAAAAACGTTGGGCTGGCCGACAGGCTTTGGGTCACTGCCGAGTCGACCATGCGGTTCTCGCGGTAGGTGGCCTGCAGCATCCAGCGCCGCCGCCACCGGTTGGTGGTGAACAGGATCGACGGCCGTACCTGTGCCAACCGGCGCGAGAAGTGGGCATACGCCACCCAACCACTGAAAAACAGCGCCACCGCCAGCCAGTCGATCCAGGGCAACAGCGTGAAGGCCTTGAGCAAGGTATCCATGGGGTCGGACTGTAGCGGCCAAGCGACGCAGGCCCTGCCGCGCAGCAGCCTGGCAGGTCATCGCGCCGCCCTGCCGCCAGGGGGCAGCTTGTCCTACAGCCGCGGGCCGGCCGGCGGGGCAAGCTCAGCGCTGGGCACCGCCATGGGAGACCTGCCTTGTTGAACCCCATCACCAACCCGACAGCCGGGACCACTGCGCCCACTGCGCCCACTGCGCCCACCGAGCCCACTGCGCCCGCCGTGCAACCCGAGCCCAAAGCGCCGGCGACCACCGCCACGCCCGACCCGGACACCGCCCGCGTGCACCTGCACATGCCGATCGACGTGCGCGGCGTGTCACTGGCGGTGATCGCCGCGCTGGCCAGCGTCTACGCGCTGCACTGGGCGGCGGCGGTGTTCATCCCGCTGCTGCTGGGCTTGCTGCTGAGCTACTCGCTGTCACCGCTGGTGGACCGGCTGCAGCGCTGGCATGTGCCGCGTGCACTGGGCGCCGGTGTGCTGCTGTTGGCGGTGCTGGGCGGTCTGGGTGCCACCGCCTGGTCCATGGCCGACGATGCGGCGGCGCTGGTCGAATCGTTGCCCAGCGCGGCGCAAAAACTGGGGCAGGCCTTGCGCGGCACGCGCGGCGCGCCGGAGAGCGCGATGCAAAAAGTGCAACGTGCAGCGACCCAGCTGGAGCAGGCGGCCGAAGACAGCGGCTCGGCCGCACCGGTGGCGAGCCGCGGCGTGACCCGGGTGCAGATCGAGCGCGGCCACTTCAACATCAAGGAGTACCTCTGGAGCGGCACCCTCGGGCTGGTGGCTTTTGCCGGCCAGACCATGCTGGTATTCCTGATCGGTTTTTTCCTGATGGCCTCGGGCAACCAGTTCCGGCTCAAGATGGTGCGCATCGCCGGGCCCACCTTCAGCAAGAAAAAGATCACCGTGCAGGCGCTCGACGAGGTCACCGGCCAGATCCACCGCTACTTGATGGTGCAGCTGGTGACCAGCGTCGGGGTGGGCGTCGTCACCTGGCTGGCGCTGCTGTGGATCGGGCTGGACCGCGCCGCGGTCTGGGGCGTGGCGGCCGCGGTGCTCAACCTGGTGCCGTACCTGGGCTCGATCGTGATCACCGGCGGGCTGGCACTGGTCGGCTTGTTGCAGTTCGGCACACCCGGCATGGCGGTGCTGATCGGCAGCGTGTCGCTGGCGATCCACCTGGTGTCCGGCCAGCTGGTCACACCCTGGCTGACCAGCCGCGCCAGCCGGCTCAACCCCGTGGCCGTGTTTGTAGGCATGTTGGCCTGGGGTTGGCTGTGGGGCTTGTGGGGCCTGTTGCTGGGGGTGCCGCTGCTGATGGTGGTCAAGACGGTCTGCGACCGGGTGGATGACCTGAAGCCGGTTGGCGAGCTGTTGGGGTCTTGATTGCCTCGGGGGCGCTCAGGCCGCCAGATCGAACACCAGCACCTCGGCCCCCTGGCCCTGGCCCAGGCTGAGTTGCGGCTCGCCTAGCAGGCCCAGCGCATCACCCGCCTGCAGCGCGTGGCCGTTGACCGTCAGCGCGCCGCGCGCCAGGTGTACCCAGGTCCGGCGCGCCGGGTCCAGCGCCAGCTCGGCCGACTCGTCGGCGTCAAACAAACCGGCGCGGATCGACGCATCGGCATGCAGGGTCACCGCGCCATCGCGCCCATCGGTTGCGGCCACCAGGCGCAGCCGGCCACGCTTGTCGGCCTCGGAAAAGGCTTTTTGCTCGTAGCCGGGGGTGAGGTTGGCCGCGTTGGGCAGCAGCCAGATCTGCAGGAAGTGGGCGGGGGCGTCCTGCGCATGGTTGAACTCGCTGTGCCGCACACCGCTGCCGGCCGTCATGCGCTGCACCTCGCCGGGACGGATGGCCTCGCCGTTACCCATGCTGTCCTGGTGCGCCAGCGCGCCGTCGAGCACATAGCTGATGATCTCCATGTCATGGTGGCCGTGGGTGCCAAAACCGGTGCCCGGGGCGATCCGGTCCTCGTTGATCACCCGAAGGTTGCCAAAGCCCATGTTCAGCGGGTCGTGAAAGTCGGCAAACGAGAAGGTATGGAAGCTCTTGAGCCAGCCGTGGTCGGCATAGCCCCGGTCGGTGCTGCGGCGCAGGGTGATCATGTGCGGAACTCCTTTTTGAAGGATTCCATCGTCGCACCGCAGCCCGGCCACCGGCCCCAGCCGAGCTTGAATCAGGCATTCAAATAAGATGAAGCCACCATGACCCAACCGCGCCGCAATGCCCTGACCCCCGACGCGCTGCAGATGATGGACATCATCGCCCGCACCGGCAGTTTTGCCGCCGCCGCGCGTGAGCTGGGTCGGGTGCCGTCGGCGCTGACCTACAGCGTGCGCCAGTTGGAGGACGCGCTTGACGTACTGCTGTTCGACCGCAGCTCACGCCAGGCCCGGCTGACCGCCGCCGGCCAGGAGCTGCTGGACGAAGGCCGCCGCTTGCTGGCCGAGATGGACGCGGTGGCCAACCGGGTGCGCCGGGTGGCCACCGGCTGGGAGAGCGAGCTGACAGTGGCGGTGGACGACGTGATCTCGCGCCTGACGGTGTTTGAGCTGGTCGAGGGCTTTTTTGCCCAGCGCGACAGCAGCGGCAGCGGGCCGGGCACCCGGCTGCGGCTGCGCAACGAGGTGCTGGCGGGGCTTTGGGAGTCGTTGGTCAGCGGCCAGGCCGACCTGGCCATCGGCGCGGTGATCAGCACACCGCCACAGTCGAGCATCGAGTTGCGGCCGCTGGGCGAGGTGGCCTTTGTCTACGCGATGGCACCACACCACCCGCTGGCCTCGGCTACCGAGCCGCTCAGCGACGCCCAGATGATGGCGCACCGGGCAGTGGCAGTGGCCGACTCGGCGCATCGGGCCTCGCCCATCACCATCAACCTGCTGCCCGGGCAGGACGTGTTCACCGTGCCCACCATGTCGGCCAAGATCGAGGCCTTGCTGCGCTGCCTGGGCTGCGGCTTTGTGCCCGAGCCGCAGGTGCGCGCCCATTTGCGCACCGGCCGGCTGGTGGCCAAGCCGGTGCAGCGCTGCCGCTTGCCGGCCCAGTTTGGCTACGCCTGGCGCGGCGCTGCCACCCCCCAGCCGCGCAAGGCGGCGCAAGGCCTGGCGCTGCAGTGGTGGCTGACCCAGCTGGACAGCCCCACCACCCGCCAGGCGTTGCTGGAGCGCCATGGCGGCTTTTTGGCGCCACTCGATTGAGCGGGTTGGCGCCGCCTTATACCGGGCGTTTTGCGCCCTCACCCACCGGCCCGCTGCATGCCGGCAGCCTGGTGGCGGCGCTGGCCAGCTGGCTGGACGCACGGGCCCACGGCGGGCGCTGGCTGGTGCGCATCGAGGACCTGGACAGCCCGCGCTGCACAACCGGCGCAGCCGAGCACATCCTGGCCCAGCTGGCGGCCTGCGGGCTGTTGCCCGACGAGACGCCTGTCTGGCAATCTCGGCGCGGCGCGCTGTATGCCGCCACGCTGGACTGCTTGGTCGGGTCGGGCTGGGCCTACCCCTGCGGCTGCAGCCGGCGCGACATCGACGCCGCACTCGCCGCGCAAGGCGTGGCCCACCGGCGCTTTGGCGAGCGCATCTACCCCGGCACCTGCCGCAACGGCCTGCACGGCTTGCCCGCCCGGGCAGTGCGGCTGCGCACGCTGCAGTGCGACGGTGAGGCCGTTGTGATCGACTGGTGCGACCGCTGCCTGGGGCCGCAGCAGCAGAACCTGGCGTGCGACGTGGGCGACTTCGTGTTGCAGCGGGCCGATGGCCTGTGGGCCTACCAGCTGGCGGTGGTGGTGGACGATGCCGACCAGGCCATCACCGACGTGGTGCGCGGCGCCGACCTGGTGGACAACACCGCCCGCCAGATCCACCTGCAGCGCCTGCTGGGCCTGGCCACACCGCGCTACCTGCACACCCCGCTGGTGCGGGGCGAGGACGGCCACAAGCTGAGCAAACAGAACGGCGCGATGCCGTTTGCCAGCGCAGACAGGCAAGACGTACTGACCGCGATGGCCGCTGCCGGCCAGGTCCTGGGCCTGCCGCCGGTGGCCGCCGACACCGTGCCCGACTGGCTGGCGGCCGCCAGCACCGCCTGGCGTGGGCGCTGAGGGCCGGCGGCGCGCCAGCATACGGCCGGCGCGGTGGCATGATGCGGGCCTTTGTCAAACCCCGTTGAACTGGACCGTCAAGATGATCACCACCGCCTCAGGCCTGCAGTACGAAGACACCACCCCCGGCACCGGCGCCGAGGCCGCTGCCGGCCAGCGTGTGTCGGTGCACTACACCGGCTGGCTGCACGCCCCCGACGCGGCCAACGGCCGCGGCGCCAAGTTCGACTCCAGCAAGGACCGGGGCGACCCGTTCAAGTTCCAACTCGGCGCCGGCCAGGTCATCGGCGGCTGGGACGAGGGTGTGCAAGGCATGAAGGTGGGCGGCACCCGCGTGCTGCTGATCCCGTCCGAGCTGGGCTACGGCGCCCGCGGTGCCGGTGGCGTGATCCCGCCCAACGCCACGCTGGTGTTCGAGGTCGACCTGCTGGCGGTCTGACGCCTTCGCCCCACCGGGCGGGGCTACGCTGCCCGCCTGACAACGCCCAGCACCGACCTTGCCGCCCTGCCCGATGACCGAACTTCGCCAATCACCGGCTGGCGCCGCCGGCTGGCCCGCCTGGGCCGCATCGGCGCCCAAAGTGCTGGCATTGCTGGCGTTTTGGTTGCTGTTTACCGCCTGGCTGCGCCCATTGCTGCTGCCCGACGAGGGCCGCTACGGCGAGGTGGCGCGCCAGATGTGGCTGGGCGACGGCCTGGTGCCGGTGCTCAACGGCGTGCCGTTTTTCCACAAGCCGCCGCTGACCTACTGGGTCAACATGCTGGGCATGTCGG
>JBBQAH010000126.1:0-9170 GCA_038316145.1 Burkholderiales bacterium | reverse complement strand
CGCGACCGCAACCACGACCACCACGCCCGGCAAGGGGCCCGCACCATGACCGACCTGCTCGAGTTGGCCGACATCCAGGGCAATATCCTGTCGGCATACGGCCGGCTGGGGTTCCCGAAGGCGCGCTACCTGCTGGTGCACATCGCCGACGCGCCCACTGGCCGGGCTTTTGTCGAGGCACTGCGCCGGCGCGTGACCACCGCGCTGCGCTGGCCCTCGTCGCGCAAGGGTGTGCCGCTGGGCAACAACCCGGTCAAGCGTCCGCAGGTGGCGCTGAACCTGGCCTTCAGCTACCGCGGCCTGGTGGCGCTGGGCCTGCCCACGCGCACGCTGCGCGGCCTGCCCGACGACTTTATGGACGGCATGCGGGCGCGGGCGTCGATCCTGGGCGACGACGTGCTGGACAACACCCCCGCGCACTGGGACCCGGTCTGGCAAGCCGGCGCACCGTCGGCGCATCTGCTGATCACGCTCAACGCCCAGCTGGGCACGGGCGGCAGTCCGGTGCCCGAGCTGGCCACCGATACCGCCGCGATCCTGGCACTGATGGCCCGGCTCAACGCCGGCACCGCCGCGTTGACCTTGCTGACGGGCCACCGCGGGCCCGACCCGCGCTGGCAGGATCTGTCGGCCTTGATGGCCGATGGCCAGCCCACGCCGTTTGAGCACTTCGGTTTCATGGACGCGATCGGCGACCCGGTGTTTATCGGCCAGTACCCCGGTGGCGCCGAGGACGGGCTGGCGGTGGGCCAGGGCGCGGTGGACGGCCAGGGCCGCTGGCGGCCATTGGCCACGGGTGAATTCTTGCTGGGCTGGACCGACGAGGCCCAAGAGGTGGCCGGCGCGCCGATGCCGCTGGACTTCAGCCGCAACGGCAGCTTTTTCAGCTACCGCAAGCTGCACCAGCATGTGCCGGCGTTCGAGCGCTGGGTGACGGACACCAGCCAGCGCCTGGGCGCTGCCTGGGGCCTGCACGACGCCAGTGCCGCGCGCCAGACCTTGCTGGCCAAGATGGCCGGGCGCTGGACCGACGGCGTGCCGCTCAGCGTGGCGCCGGATCTGGCGTCCCGGGATGAGTTCAACCGCCGCTTTGCGTCCGGCTCGGCCGAGCGTAAAGCGGCGCTGGTCGAGTTCCGCTTCCAGGACGACCCGCAAGGCATCCGTTGTCCGGTCACGTCGCACCTGCGCCGCATGAACACCCGCGACTCACTGGACCCGCGTGCCAGCGCGGTGCCGGCCGAGCGCATGGGCAGCGCGCTGAACAACCGGCGCCGCATCCTGCGCCGCGGCCTGCCCTATGGCGGCCGCGACGATGCGCAGGGCGAGCATGGCATCGTGATGCTGTCGCACTGCACCGCCCTGGCCCGGCAGTTCGAGTTTGTGCAGCAGCAGTGGCTCAACTTCGGGCTGGACTTCAACGCCGGCAACGACAGCTGCCCGCTGGTGGGCAACCACCCCGACGGCGCACGTTTTGTCATCGCCGCCGACCCTGCCAGCGGCCGGGCGCCCTTCATCGCCCAGGCCTTGCCGCAGTTTGTCTCGACCCGCGGCGGCGACTACTTCTTCGCCCCCAGCATGACGGCGTTGCGGATGATCGGCATGGGCGTGACCGACCCGACCTGAGCGCTTGGGCGCTTGGGCGTCGGGCTCACCCGCCCTCCGGCGGCGGCTTGACCACCGCCGGTGAGGCGCCGTCGGCAGGCGTCGGATCGGGCGTCGCACCAGGTCTGGGTTCAGGTTTGAGCCCGAAATTCGGCTCGGTGACCGGCTTGGCCGGGTTGCCTGCCGGCCGGATCCCTTCAACCAGGCCGCGGATCATCAGCAGCAGCGGTTCGGACGCAAAACCGGTGCCGAAGGCCAGCGTGGCCGCCGCAGTCAGGCTCATCGGGCTGACGATGAACCAGGTGGCCACGGCCAGGAACGGTGCCGAGACCAGCTGCATGATCTGGAACACCACCACCTCGCGCGCCTCGAACGGCCGCATGCGCCCTTCCTTGTCGGTGGGGATGTAGTTGGGGTGCAGCCGGCGCTGGTACTCGGGGATGCGGCGCGACAGGCTGACCGCACCGCCGATGAAGGCCATCACCAGCACAAAAAACGGCACCGCCAGGCCGCCGATCACCTCATGATGGCGCCGGCGTGGGTCCGGATCCATGGGTTGGCCCGCCACCGCCACCGACGCCGCACCCGCTGGCGCGACGGCTGCGGCGGGACTGGCCGCCGGGGTATCGATCACGGTGGCCGTCACGCCGCCGATGGCCAGCATCAGGGTGTAGCGCAGTGGGCCGTCGTACGGCTCGTCCTTGCCGTTCGGCTGGCGACGGTTCGGCCACGGCTCGCCTTTGGGCAGATCGGACGGGCACAGCACCACCGCCGACACGCCGCTCAGGCCTCCCATCGCATTGCCGCGCACGCAGCCACGCACCAACTCGAGCGTGGCCGTCCGCGCGCCGCCCGTCGTCGGCTCGTCAGAGACGAAGGGCAGCACCAACATGGCAAAAGAGCCAATCGTGAAGGCATACGCAAACACAAAAATGTCGGCGATGCGGTGCCTGGCGTCGCCGGTGAAGCAGCGGATGAACCAGATGGCGGTGAGCAGCCCCAAGGCAACGGTGGCCAGGCCATTGACCCGCTGCCCCGTGATGTCGGACTCAAACTCGAACAGGTTCAGCTTGGCCACCGAGACGATCAAGAACAGCGCCATCACCGCCAGCGCCAGATCGGGATGGGTCAGGCTGTCGCGCTCGAGCAGCTTGGCGTCGTCGGGATCGGGCCGCAGTACGGGAATAGCGGCGGTGGCTGCAGTGGCTGCCGTCACGGCGGCGGCTTCGGCCGTCACCGCAGCGGCCTCGGCGGTTGCCGCCGCGGTGGCGACGGTCGACGCGCTAGGCGACGTGGCATCGGCGGGCGCCGCGGGCAGCGCCTGATCAGCACGCTCGGCGCCAACCGCCGGCGCGTCATCGCTCGGCAGGGCTGCGGCCGCCGGGTCTTCACCCGGGTTGTCGGTACTTTGGGTCATGCTGGTGTCCCGCCTGCGCCCCGACGCCGGCCAAGGGCATGATGGCTTGGGCCGCCCTGCTTGCGCATCCCTAAAAACGACGATGGCGCGACCCTGCCGCGGTGGATCGGCACGGCCGTTGCCAACCCGACCCGAGGCCGCGGCGGCGCACCGTGCGGCGGTGTCGCCACCGCGCTACCGGGGCGCTGCGCCGGCTGCTACGCTGGCCAGCCCTAGCCGCCCTGGAGCCGCGCGATGCAATACACCCGATTGGGCCGCAGCGGCCTGAGCGTTTCTCGCCTCTGCCTGGGCTGCATGACGTACGGCGTGCCTGACCGCGGCGCCCACCCCTGGACACTGGACGAAGCGGCCAGCCGGCCGCTGATCCAGCGTGCGGTCGAGCTGGGCATCAACTTCTTCGACACCGCCAATGCCTACTCGGACGGCACGTCCGAGGAGATCGTCGGCCGCGCGTTGCGCGACTTTGCGCGGCGCGACGAGATCGTGGTCGCCACCAAGGTGCGCTATGCCAGCCGCAAGGCGCCCAACGTGGGCGGGCTGTCGCGCAAAGCGATCTTCTTCGAGATCGACGCCAGCCTGCAGCGCCTGGGCATGGACCATGTCGACCTGTACCAGATCCACCGCGCCGACCCGCACACCCCTATCGAAGAGACGATGGAGGCGCTGCACGACGTGGTCAAGGCCGGCAAGGCGCGCTACATCGGCGCGTCGTCGATGCACGCCTGGCAGTTTGCCAAGGCCCAGCAGGTGGCCACGAGCAACAGCTGGACCCCGTTCATCAGCATGCAGCCCGAGTGGAGCCTGCTCTACCGCGAAGAAGAGCGCGAGATGCTGCCGCTGTGCCGCGACCAGGGTGTGGGCGTGATCCCCTGGAGCCCGCTGGCGCGCGGCCGGCTGGCCCGGCCCTGGGGCGAGCACACGCCGCGCATTGCCAGCGATGTGTTTGGCACCGGCCTGTTTGCCCACACCGAGGCGGCCGACCGCGGCGTGGCGGACGCACTGGCCAGCCTGTCCGCCGAGCGCGGCCTGCCGCGCGCGCAACTGGCACTGGCCTGGCTGCTGCGCCAGCCGGGGCTGACGGCACCGATCATCGGCGCGTCCAAGCCTGGGCATTTTGATGATGCGGTGGCGGCGCTGGGCGTCACGCTGAGCGAGACGGAAGCCGCTGCGCTGGAAGCGCCCTACCTGCCGCATGCAGTGGTGGGCTTCGAGTAGCCAGCCGCCTTTTCCCCTCGACCACAACCGATTCAACGAAAGACAAGACCATGAACCAGCTCAACCACAAGATCGCCTGGATCACCGGCGCGGGCACCGGCATCGGGTTGGCGGGCGCCGTGGCTTTGGCGCAGGCCGGCGCGCTGGTGGTGATGTCGGGCCGGCGCGAACCGGTGCTGGCGGCCGAGGCCGACAAGATCCGCGCCGCCGGCGGCCGCGCCGAGGTCGAGGTGCTGGATGTGGCGGACGCCGACGCGGTGGCCGCAGTGGCCGCACGCATCCTGGCGCGCCATGGCCGCATCGACATCCTGGTCAACAGCGCCGGGCTGAACACGCCCAACCGGTTCTGGAAAAACCAGACCGTCGAAGGCTGGCGCACGGTGATCGGCGCCAATCTGGACGGCATCTTCTACACCGTCAACGCGGTGCTGCCGGCGATGCGGGCGCAGCGGGACGGGCTGGTGATCAACATCTCGTCCTGGGCCGGGGTACACCACCCCAAGCTGACCGGCGCGGCCTACAACGGCAGCAAACATGCGGTCACCGCGCTGACCGAGACCATCAACATGGAGGAGTGCGGCAACGGCATCCGGGCCTGCGCGATCTGCCCGGCCGAGGTGGCCACGCCGATCATGGACCGCCGACCGGTGCCACCCAGCGCGCTCGACCGCTCGCGCATGCTGCAGCCCGAGGACCTGGGCGCGACCATCCGCTTCGTCGCCGAGCTGCCGGCCCACGCCTGCATCAACCAGCTGATCATCAGCCCGACCTGGAACCGGATGTACATCGACAACCTCTGAGCCCACGCCATGACCTTGCCACCCGCGCTCCAGCCGACCGCCCTGCACCCGTTCAACCGTTTCGACGTGCCCACGCTGCTGGCGCAGCGGGCGGCGAGCCGGCGCGACCATGTGTTCATCGCCTGGGAGCCGTTCGAGGGCCCGCCCCAGACCTGGACCTTCGGTGAGTTTCACCAACAGGTCGGCCGCATCGCCGGCGGCCTGGCGCGCCGCGGTGTGGTGGCGGGCGACCGGGTGCTGATCCACCTCGACAACTGCCCCGAGACCTTGCTGGCCTGGTACGCCTGCGGCTGGCTGGGCGCAGTGGCCGTGACCACCAACGCCCGCGCCGCCGACGACGAGCTGGGTTATTACGCCGAGCATTGCGGCGCGGTGGCCGCGATCACCCAGCCCAGGTTTGCCGAGCGTGTGGCGGCGCACTGCAAACACCTGCGCTGGACCGTGGTGACTGCCACCGACAACGGCGCGGCGCCGGCGCAGCCGGTCGAGCCCGGCCAGCGCTTCGAGACGCTGGACGCCGACCCGCCACCGCGCCGCACGCCCGACCCGCTGGCGCCGTGCAGCGTGCAGTACACCTCGGGCACCACCTCGCGGCCCAAGGCGGTGCTCTGGACCCACGCCAACGCGCTGTGGGGCGCGCGCATCAACGCGGTGCATGAGGACTTGCAGGGCAGCGACGTGCACCTGGTGCATTTGCCGCTGTTCCACACCAACGCCCAGGCCTATTCGGTGCTGGCCTGCCTGTGGGCCGGCGCCACCGCGGTGGTGCTGCCGCGGTTCTCAGCCAGCCGGTTCTGGCCGGTCTCGCTCAAGCACCGCTGCACCTGGGTCTCGATGATCCCGTTCTGCATCAAGGCGCTGATGGCGCACGAGGTACCCGCGGCGCACCACTACCGGCTGTGGGGCGCTGCCGCCTGCGACCTGCCCACCGACCCGCACTTCCGGGTGCAGACGATCGGCTGGTGGGGCATGACCGAGACCATCAGCCACGGCATCGTCAGCTGCCGCCACCTGCCCAGCCCCAGCTTGTCGATTGGCCGGCCGGCGCCGGAGTACGGCATTGCGGTGGTGGACGACGACGAGCGGCCGGTGGCCGAGGCGCGGGCGATCGAGCCCGGCGGCTCGGGCCAGTTGCTGGTGCGCGGCATCCGGGGGTTGAGTTTGTTCCAGGAATACCTGGGCAATGCCGCCGCCACCGAGGCCAGTTTTACCGCCGACGGCTGGTTCCGCACCGGGGACAGGGTTGACTTGCTGCAGGACGGCTCGATCCGCTTTGGCGACCGCACCAAGGACATGCTGAAGGTGGGCGGTGAAAACGTCGCCGCGTCCGAGATCGAGCGGGTGATCGCCGGCGTGCCCGGCGTGCACGAGTGCGCGGTGGTGGCCCGCAAGCACCGCATGCTCGACGAGGTGCCGGTGGTGTTTGTGCTGCCGGTGCCGGGCGCGGCGGCCGGCTTGGCCGACCGGGTGGCCGCCGCCTGCGCGCTGCAGCTGGCCGACTTCAAGCGGCCGCACGAGGTGCGGCTGGTGAGCGAGCTGCCACGCTCGACGCTGGAGAAGATCGCCAAGGCCGAGCTGCGCCGGCAACTGGAGGCCGAGGGCGCAGCGGGCGCCTAGCGCACCGGCCGGCGCGGTCTGGGCTCAGGGTGTCTTGCAGGCGACTGCGGCAGCAGGGTGGCCAGACCACTATCCCACCGTCTCAATGCCTGACCGCCAGCGTGATGCGCTGCAGCGGCCTCCCATGCGATGAACGATACCGATTTCAGTGGCCAGCGCGTGCTGGTGGTTGGCGGCTCCAGCGGCATCGGCAACGGCATGGCGCAAGCCTTCCGGGTGCGGGGTGCCGAGGTCCATGTGTGGGGCACGCGCGCAAGTGCTGAGGACTACGCCGGCCTCGACGGCTCGGACCTGACGGGGCTGCACTACCAGGGCGTGGACGTGGCCGACCCGGACGCCATCGCCGCCGCGCCCGCACCGGGCGACACGCTGGACGTGCTGGTGCTGTGCCAGGGCACGGTTGTCTACCAGCGCGGTGAGTTCGAGCGCGCCGGCTGGGACCGGGTGATGGCCATCAACCTCGACAGCCTGATGCACTGCTGCCGGCGCTTCAAGCCGTTGCTGTTGCCACGTGACGGCGGGCAGGTCGGCGGGCAAAGCCAGGGCGGGCGCATCATCATCGTCAGTTCGGTCGCCGGGCTGGGCGCCAACAAGGGCAACCCGGCCTATGCCGCGTCCAAGGCCGGCGCGATCAGCCTGACCCGCACGCTGGGCCAGGCCTGGGCGCCCGACGGCATCCGCGTCAATGGCCTGGCGCCGGGCCTGGTCGCGACCAAGCTGACGGCAGTAACCACCCAACACCCGCAGCGCCTGGCCGGCGCGCTGGCGTCCATCCCGGCCGGCCGCATCGGCATGCCCGCAGACATGGCGGGCGCCGCCTTGTTTCTGGCGTCGCCACTGGCGGCGTACATCTTTGGCCAGACCCTGGTGGTGGACGGCGGGCTGACGCTGTGAGCGGTTGTCAGCGCCGCCCCTTACCCCTTGCCGCACGCGCCCCGACGAGCGAAACCCCTGAACCTTGAGCACCCCCGACTGAACGCGATGACCCCCCACTTCATCACCGTCCCCAGCAACGGTATCCGGCTGCGTGCCGCCGTCCAGGGCAGCGGTCCGCTGGTGGTGCTGCTGCACGGCTTTCCGGAGGGCTGGTACAGCTGGCGCCACCAGATCGGCCCGATCGCCCAGGCCGGCTTCACCGCCTGCGCCATCGACGTGCGCGGCTACGGCGGGTCGGACAAGCCGCCCGCGGTGGCCGACTACAGCCTGGCCCAGATCACCGCCGATGTGGCGGGTGTGGTCGAGCAGTTGTCGCCACACGCCCCGGCCGTGCTGATCGGCCATGACTGGGGCGCACCCATCGTCTGGAACACGGCGCTCAGCCGGCCCGACCGGGTGCGGGCGGTGGCGGGGCTGTCGGTGCCCTGGACCGGCGTGCCGGCAACACCCTTTCTGGACGGGATCAAGCGAGCCTTCACCGACAAGGGGCGGTTTTTCTACCAGGTTTATTTTCAGGATGTCGGCGTGGCCGAGGCCGAGCTGCAGGCGGATGTGCGCAGCAGCTTGCGCAAGTTCTGTTACGCCCTCAGCGGTGACGCGCCCGACGGCACCTGGCCCCGGGACAAGCCGCACGGCGCAGCCCTGCTGGACCGCCTGCCCGACCCGCAGCCCTTCCCGGCCTGGCTGAGCCGCGAAGACGAGGACCACTTCGTGGCCGAATTCACCGCCTCGGGCTTTTACGGGCCGCTCAACCGCTACCGCAACCCCACCCAAGATTTCGCCTGGCAGCAAGGCTTCAAGGGCCGCGTGATAACACAGCCGTCGTTGTTCATCGGTGGTGACCGCGATCTGGCGCTCAGGATGACGCCGGGTGTGAACCCGCTCGACCACATGGCCCAGCACCTGCCGGGGCTGCGCGGCGCGCATGTGTTGCCCGGCATCGGCCACTGGACCCAGCAAGAGGCGCCCGAGCGGGTGACGGCCTTGTTGCTGGATTGGCTGAAGGGGCTCTGAGGCTACTCGAACAGCCGCCGACGCGCCGCTGTCGATGCGGATAATCAGCCGCATGACCCCTATCGTGATCGTTGGCGGCGGCCATGCCGCCGCCCAGTTGTGCAGCTCCTTGGCCGAGGCCGGCTTGGGGCCACGGGTGCACCTGGTCTGCGCCGAGGCCGAGCTGCCATACCAGCGGCCGCCGCTGTCCAAGGCTTATCTGAAAAACCCGGCCGAGCCGTTGCAGCCGATGCGTGCCGACGCCTGGTTTGCAACCGCTGGCATCACCGTGCACCGCAACGACCCAGCGCTGGCCATCAACCGCGCCGCGCAAACCGTGCGCCTGCAGTCGGGCACCGAGCTGGCCTACGGCCAACTGGTGCTGGCCACCGGCGCACGCGCCCGGCGCCTGCCGCAGTTGCCGGCGGGCATGGCCAATATCGCGGTGTTGCGCAACGCGACTGACGCCACCGCGCTGCGCACGCAACTGGCCAGCGCCGCCAGCCTGACGGTGCTGGGTGGTGGCTTCATCGGGCTGGAGGTGGCTGCCAGCGCGCGGGCAATGGGCCTGACTGTCCGGGTGGTCGAGG
>JBBQAH010000330.1:0-2692 GCA_038316145.1 Burkholderiales bacterium | reverse complement strand
AGAAAGAAAGTAAAAAATTCACCAACTTTAGGATTTTTAAAGTCTGGTTATTTGCACCATACTAATAAATCCAAAACATCAATAAGTTTCAAACTTTCTTCCAGAATTACGTCAGACAGACTGTAGCTGCTGTGTTGATGAAAAAATTGGTCGCATTAAATTTTACAACTTCAAAGATGAAAAGTGATTTTTGCAAAAATATTTGTCAGAAAAACATTTTGAAATATTTTGAATTTCATCGATTTATTATGCTGGTGCAAAAAAAACTTCAAAATTGTTTGGTTGGAATTTTGTCGCGGCTCATAAACATGCCGGCAAACATGTCTCCTTCTTTGAACATGTGTTGGATCGTCTGGTAACCATAGAGAGGGTGTATCTTTTCTTTGCGGCTTCGAAAGAACTGCACTAAATTGACATCTCGTAATTAAATACTTGCCAGGATCTTTAACCTATATTTTGAGTCATTTAGCCTGACCTTTTCTTGGACGGAAACAACATTTAAAAATATGGTAAAAACAGATTGTATTTTGCGATTTTTGCCATGTTTGCCAGAAACGTGCGTGGGTCTTACATATTATTTAACATTATTGTGGACTGTGAACCAGAAAATTAACGAGAATCAACCAGGAGAGGAACAAAAAATCAGAAACATGGGAATTTATAAATAATAATCAGTAGTGCTGGTCAGTAATTCGCCATGGCCATTGTAGGCTAGCACTGGTGAATCCCGGGAGAGCATGTGACTAAGCGTGTAGAAAGACGACACGCATGCATGGGGAAGTGTGGATTCTCTCACAGTAACATGTACCGTGTGACTTTCGCGCTTTTTTCCGAATGGAACTTGTCTACTTTAGCCTTTAACAAAAAAACAAAAACCGAAGAGTTGAAATGAAACACTTTCCTAACAGTTTGAAAGTAACTGGCAAACCGTCGCCTTTAATGCATAACCAACGTGCTGTGTTCAAAAAGTAAAATGAAACATTGGTTCGCCATGGTTGCGATGTACATCATCGACGGCAGCACGCACTGCTGCGCATGTAAGGCTGGAATCGAGAATGCTCGCCCGGGTGTAATGAAGTAACAGTAGTGGATATCTGTATCTCGCTTAAGACCTTATGTCAGTCTCATGGACGTTAATCCTTGCCTCAAGTTCGGTACTTTTATTTTGTAATTTTACGGTCGAAGTAACGTCGACCAAGTTGTTGTTATATTAAACGCGAATTAACTTGTTATGTATCACAAATGTAGGCGTATCTTGGTGGGTCTGCGCTGGATGCCAACTGGACGAAAAAGGCGATAGACAACCTTCGCTATGAGATCCGTTTAAAGAATGGAAGTTTCACGTACGACAACATGGACGTCTACCAGGTTTTGGATAAGTTTGCACGGCGCACTGTTCTCAAACGCCGGGGTATTGTCATCGGTTCGGAGACGCCTTGGCTGGAAGCTTTCCTACTGGAGTTCGGTGCCTCACAGGTTACGACGCTAGAATTTGGAGCGATAAAATCGACACATCCCCAGATTTCAACTTTCACCCCACAGGATTTCACAATTAAATTCCTCCAGGGCGAAATCGCGCCGTTCGACTTCGGCTTTTCCTTTTCCAGTATCGAACACGATGGTCTCGGTCGTTATGGTGATGTGCTCAATCCGGCAGGGGATCTGGAGACCATGGCTCGAATGCTGCACGTGATTAAACCCGGTGGATTTTTTTTCCTAGCTGTGCCATGCTGTGTTGACGCACTAAAATGGAACGCACACCGAATCTATGGACCATTACGATTAAAATACCTTTTTGCAGGCTGGAAAATTGTGACAGTAGTTCCGGAGAATGTAATGCAGTCAACTTATAGTCAACCAGTTTGGGTACTCCAAAACACGGTTGGATGCAAAGAGAGCTTTGATTTTATGTCGGGTATCTGGAAATTTAAAGATTATTTGTAACAAAATCTGCCTTTCAAAACGATATAGCGAGTGCGTGCGCGGTGGAGAGTAGCATTTTTAAATGAGCGGCATTGAGCAAGTAGCCTTACTTAGCGAGAGGCACAGAAAGACTGTCATTGCTGTATGAGTTTAACCAGAGAACTGCTTTGGCTTTCTCATGAAAAGAGCTGCTTGGTTCCTGTTTCAGTGCGCACACTGCACACACTGCACAGTATATACACAGTACAAGAATTTTGCCTGAGTATGTAAACGGTAACTTATTTTGTATTATATTTTTGACTGTATTATGGAAATTCTCTGTTGTTTTAACCGATGAAAATGAAATCCGTTGAATATCCATTGCACAAACTATGTTTGAAGTGAATGCCGGAGTAAAGCTCAAGATATCCTAAGTTTGCTACTGATGCATCCATCAGGCCTTCGAAGGCTTATCATGCCTCGGTCATTTTCTCAGTCTGAGGCAAAAACAAATTTCGCTCGCGCTCAGGATTCCCTAAAAACCGTATAAATTTTCGCTAGTAAAAATGTATTAGGTAAAGGCTATCGGCAAAAGTTTGCACAACCTTTTGCTATGCTCACAACTTCGTAGAAAAAGATATACGGTGTTTCCGGCAGTATAATTATTTGCCACACGTGGACGACAACAAAAAGATCGCGTTTCCATACTTCCGTACACATACACATTAACAGCAAGCGGACTCGACAATGTGCGGCGAAAGTGAAAAGTATGTTTTACACCGCCTCCGGC
>JBBQAH010000297.1:0-2425 GCA_038316145.1 Burkholderiales bacterium | reverse complement strand
CGCGACCGTGCCGAACGACGAATTTCTCGCGCCCGCCGGGCGCGTGATGGAAATGCTCAGCGAGCACCAGTGCGAGGGCTGGCTCGAAGGCTATCTGCTCACCGGGCGGCACGGACTTTTCAATTGCTACGAGGCCTTCATCCACATCATCGATTCGATGTTCAACCAGCATGCCAAGTGGCTGAAGGTCACCGCGCACCTGCCGTGGCGGCGCAAGATCGCTTCGCTCAACTATCTGCTGACCTCGCATGTCTGGCGTCAGGATCACAACGGCTTCACCCATCAGGACCCCGGCTTTATCGACCACGTCGTGAACAAGAAGGCCGAGGTCGTGCGGGTTTACTTTCCGCCGGATGCCAACTGCCTGCTATCGGTGATGGACCACTGCCTGCGCAGCCGTCATTACGTCAACGTGGTGGTCGCGGGCAAACACCCGGCGCCGCAATGGCTGACGATGGACGCCGCCGTCAAGCACTGCAGCGAGGGCATAGGCATCTGGCAGTGGGCCAGCAACGATCAGGCCGTTGCGCCCGATGTGGTCATGGCCTGCTGTGGCGACGTGCCCACGCTGGAGACGCTGGCTGCCGTCTCCATCCTGCGCGAGCATCTGCCCGAGCTGAAAATCCGCGTGGTCAATGTCGTCGACCTCATGAAGCTGCAGCCGCCCAGCGAGCACCCGCATGGCTTGAGCGATACGGATTTCGACGAACTTTTCACCAGGGACAAGCCAGTTATCTTCGCCTACCACGCCTACCCGTGGTTGATTCACCGGCTGATCTACCGTCGCACCAATCACGACAACATCCACGTCCGGGGTTACAAGGAAGAAGGCACCATCACCACGCCGTTCGATATGACGGTGCTGAACGATCTGGATCGCTTCCATCTCGTGATGGACACGATCGACAGGCTGCCGCAGACCGGTGACAAGGGCATCTACCTGAAGCAGCAGCTCAAGGACAAGCTGATTGAGCACAAGCAGTACATCAACAAGCACGGCCAGGATATGCCGGAGGTTCGCAACTGGCGATGGAAAGGGGACAAACACATGACCGCCGCACCAAAAGCCTGATCCATGAATAAATTACGTCAACTCTTGATCAATCTGCGGTCGAGCTTCTGGTTTTTGCCTTCACTGATGGTTTTGGGCAGCGTTGTCTTGGCGACAGTGATGATCGAAGCAGACTCTGCCTGGAGCGACCGCTGGCTGACCCAGTGGCCACGGCTGTTTGGGGCCGGGGCGGAAGGCGCACGCCTGATGTTGTCCACGCTTGCCGGTTCGATGATGACAGTCATGGGCGTCACGTTTTCCATGACTCTGGTGGCGCTGGCGCTGGCTTCGAGTCAATACACCTCGCGCATCCTGCGGAACTTCATGCGCAGTCGCATCACGCAGGTCACGTTCGGTACCTTCGCCGGCATTTTTGCCTATTGCCTGATTGTGTTGCGCACCATTCGTGGAGGTGAAGCAGAGTTTGTGCCGAGCCTGGCAGTACTCTTCGCATTTTTTCTGGCGCTCGGTGGCGTAATTGCCCTTATTTTCTTTATTCATCACATCGCCTCGTCGATCCAGGCTTCCAGCATCATCGCCTCGATTGCTCATGAAACCATCGCGGCCATCGACCGGATTTTTCCGGAAAAAAAGCTACACGGACCCGATGATGATGAGGACCAAGACCCGGTGATTCGGTCCATGGATGAGCGGACCTGGTACACAGTGCCGGCAGAGGTGAGTGGTTACATACAAAGCGTGGGCAATGATGCGCTGCTGCGCCTGGCGCGGGACAGGAAGACCATCGTGCGGATGGAACGCGGCGTCGGTGCGTTCGTTGTGCAGAACACTGCGTTGGCTTCGCTCGCCCTGACCTACCCGCCGGATCGGGAAATGATTGCAGCCCTGAATAAGGCCTACAGCATCAGCCGTCATCGCACAGTGGAACAGGATCCCGCTTTCGGTATCAGACAGATTGTGGATATTGCATTGAAAGCCCTTTCGCCCGGTGTCAACGACACTTCGACGGCCGTAATATGCATAGATTATCTGTCGGTAATTCTGGCTCGGCTGGTCAGTCGGCAATTCCCGCCATCGCACCGCTACGATGGCAAAGCGCTGCGTGTAATCACCATCGTTCCGACCTTTGCAGGCCTGCTGGCCGAAGCGTTCGACCAGATTCGGCGTAGCGCCGAAGGCAATGTCGCCATCATGGCGCGTATGCTCGGCGCTATCGATACCCTCGCCAGCCTGACGGTCAGTCCGGACCACAGGCGAGCACTCAAGGAACAGGTGCAGTGGATTGCCGACCTGGCCGATCGCAGCATCGCGTCCACCCATGATCGTGCGCAGATCAAAAGGCGGATGATTCACGTACGCGAAGCGCTCGAAGCCGAACCCGCTTTGTACGCCAATGAAAAAGGCATGGTGTTG
>JBBQAH010000413.1:0-2306 GCA_038316145.1 Burkholderiales bacterium | reverse complement strand
CCAACTGTAGTATGTGAGCTTAATAATAATGGGCAATAATGATGAATACACAAAAAGACAACCCAGATTTCCCTCCCCGTAATCGTCCGCGTGCGTGTTTGTTTCGATTTTAAAAATAGCGAAATCAACGCCGGGCGCCCTGAAACAATGACGTTCGGCGACGGTTTTTTTTTTACCATTGAGGTTTTGTTTAGTAGCCCTTTCTCATTGCTGCCGCCGCCGCTGCTATGGTAAACAAAGAGTACCAAACAGTCAGACTGTGTCTCGGTAGTGCGCCCTGTCTCAACCCGGAGCTCTACAAAAAAACTACCCGACAGAGGAGGAAAAAAGAGAAAATTATTATTAAACTGACAGTTTTCCGCATCACCCTGCGCTGGGAGACCAGCTAAGGGTGACTCCCGCCAGCAATATGACAATGATCGGCACACGATTAGCGCGCTCTTCCATTGCATACCGTACGAGTATGGTACAGAGCCGTCTACGGTTTTGAAGCCCGGGTTTGTTTGTTGGGACGGGGCAAACACGAAAGCAATTTACCTATACGTGCTGTATCTAGACTGGCTCTTGTCCACTCCTTGCACCCACACAACACCATACCCGAAAATACACCGCGCCAAAAACAGGTACCCCCCGTTGTTGAGCATACAGATTGTCCTTTGCTCTCGTCCAACCATCATGTCAGTTCTCAGTCGGCCAGAGGCTGACTGCATGAGGGGGGAAAAATGGAGTACAATGCAATTTTTTTGGACGATTAGAAAAAAAGCCATAAATGTAACCGGCCATGTACATAAGATATGTCAGTTAGTTAAAGATCCGCTTTCCATTTTCAATTCCTACTTTATTTAAATTTTTTTCTTTCACAACGCACTACGGTATAGATTTTGGTTTACTGGCGTTTTGCTTATAACCGTATACAAAAATATTGTTGCGGTAACTGGGTGGTGTTATCCCGCACCACACCATGGGGTCGGAACTCTATCTCTACACCTTGTGCCTGGTCCAAATCATGCGGCATGTCGTTGTGGGCCAGATTTATGGCCAATCAACCGGATTACTCGGTGGTTCAGGGTAAGGTGGAATAGCTCGAATTAATATATTTTGAGTATATTTTTTCACTTATAAATGTAATGTACAATAATTTTGTAATTTAAATCATCATACTCTGAATTTAAACTTGAATACTGCAAAAAGTAATCTATTATACCGTCATATATCGTAATATAAATAATGTATACTATACGTATACTATATGTATA
Organism: Burkholderiales bacterium; assembly: GCA_038316145.1. Classification (GTDB taxonomy): domain Bacteria; phylum Pseudomonadota; class Gammaproteobacteria; order Burkholderiales; family Burkholderiaceae_C; genus Pseudaquabacterium. Next base: position 1,050 of record JBBQAH010000413.1, on the reverse strand, counting down.
GTAGGTAATGGTAATACACAATATGTCTCTTATAATAAACTGTAATATATTGTAATTACATTATAATATAATTACAATATATTTACTCTGCATACTTTACTGTACTATATAAAAATTAGTCTACTGTATTGCAGTATAACATTCTATAATATATTGTATTACATTGATATATACAGTAACTTAGCCACACTTTATATTCTGTCTCAAAGGACTCTTTTACTGTATTGTATTATAGTAAAAATTAGTATACTGTAATATTAGTCACACTGTATGTTCTGACCCTGTTTGTAATGTGTTCCTTATTAACATTACAGTTACGGCAGCACCGGCGGCAGTGTATACGGCGGACTATCCGGCGGCGGCCAGACGGGTGGATACGGATCAACAGGTGGCAGTCTCTACGGTGGCTTGGGTGGCGGCGGTGGCGGAGGCTACGGCCAGATGCAAAGCGGCTACGGCGGCGTCCAGTCCGGCCTCGGCGGTGGCTACGGCGGAGGAAACCGGCAAATCTACTCAGGCATGAGCAACTACGGCACCTCCGGCCTGGGCAGTGGCTACGGCACCCAGGGCTTGACCAGTTACGGTTCCACCGGCTATGGGTCCTCCGGCTCATCCTACGGTATGGGTGGTGGCCTCGGCGGACTTTCATCGGGTCTTGGTTATGGAGGAAGCTCCTCGTACGGTGGCGCCGGCAGTGGGATTGGGTCCAGCTACGGTGGCGGTGGTATTGGGTCCAGTTATGGCGGTGGAGGCGGGGCTGTAATCCAAGGTACCCCGATCGGTGGTGGTCTCGGCGGGGGCTATGGCGGCGGTCTGACCTCAGGATACGGCTCATCCGGCTTAGGTGGCGGATATGGAGGCTCGTCGATCGGCGGGGGTTTGGGCACGTCTTATGGGTCATCCGGTGGGTACGGCGGTGGCAGTTCCGGTGGCTACGGCGGTGGTATCATTCAGGGTACTCCAATCGGTGGCGGTGGCGGTATCGGTTCGTACGGTGGCACTTCCGGGGGTTACGGCGGCTCAAGCGGCGGTGGCTACGGTGGTGGTGGC
>JBBQAH010000207.1:0-4033 GCA_038316145.1 Burkholderiales bacterium | reverse complement strand
GTCAACCCCAAGGTCAAGCTCAAGATCGTCTGGGTCAGCAGCTGGTTCGACCCGCCGAAGGAGACCGAAGCCGCCACCACGCTGCTCAACGGCGGCGCCGACGTGCTGCTGCAAAACACCGACTCGTCGGCCGTGCTGCAGGCGGCCGAGAAAGCCGGCAAGTACGCCTTCGGCTGGGACAGCGACATGAGCGCCTACGCGCCCAAGGCGCACCTGGGCTCGGCGGTGCTGAACTGGGCGCCGTACTACGAGAAGGTCGTCAACGACGTGATGAACAAGACCTGGGCCACCGCGGACACCAAGTGGGGCACCAAAGAGGGCATGAACGACTTTGTCAAGATCGCCGACGTGGTGCCCGATGACGTCAAGAAGCTGGTCGAGACCGCCAAGGCCGGCATCAAGGACGGAACGCTTGCGGTCTTCAAGGGCCCGCTGGTGGACAACACCGGCAAGGAAGTGCTGGCCAAGGACGTGGTCGCCGACGACGCCTGGAACAGCAAGGTCAACTTCTTCCTGAAGGGTGTCGAGGGCAAGCCGCCCGCCGGCAAGTGACCGCACTGGCCTGGGGCTAGACCCCGGGCCGGGTAACTGGCGAGCCGTTCGGGGGCACCTGAACGGCTCGTTTTCATGGCGCAGGGTGCGTGCATCGCTTTGGCGTGCTGACAGCCCAGTCAAACAAGGGCCGTGATGATCGAGCAAAGTTGTTGGCATCCGGTGGCCCAGGTCGGTGATCTGGGTGCCGCGCCGCTGGCCGTGACCTTACTGGGCCAGCGCCTGGTGCTGTGGCGTGGCGACGATGGCCTGGCGCAGGCCTGGGACGACCGCTGCCCGCACCGCGGCGCCAGCCTGTCCTTGGGCTGCGTGCGGTCGGGGCCAGACGGCGCGCAGCTGGAATGCGCCTACCACGGCTGGCGCTTCGGCGCGGGTGGCGGGGTCGTCAGCGTGCCGGCATTGCCGGGCTTTGTGCCACCGGCCACGCACCGCGCCACCGCCCACGCCGTGGCGGAGTCGTACGGCCTGCTGTGGGTGTGTTTGCAGCCTGACGTTGCCGATGCCGCCGAGGCCACTGCCAGCATCCCCGCCTTTGCCGCCGAGCAAGACGCCCGGCTGCGCAAGGTCAACTGCGGCCCTTACCTCGTCGCCACCAGCGCACCACGCATCGTCGAGAACTTTCTCGACATGGCGCACTTCGGCTTTGTGCACGAGCATTGGCTGGGCAGCCGCGAGCACACCGTGATTGCCGACTACACGGTGGTCGCCACGCCTACCGGCCTGCTGGCCACCGGCTGCAAGGCCTGGCAACCCCGGTCCAGCGTGCATGCCGAGGGCGGCGCCGAGGTGGAGTACACCTACGAGGTCAACGCCCCGTACACCGCAGTGCTCACGAAGATTCCCGAATCCAGCAGCGTCGCGCTTCAAGACTTCCGCGAATCCATCGCGCTGTTCATCTGCCCGCTCACGCCCGAGACCAGCCAGGTCTGGTTCCGGCTGGCCATGAACGACTTCGAGTCGCCCGACGTCAAGCTGCAGGCCTTCCAGCACACCATCTTCACCCAGGACCAGCCGGTGCTGGAGTCGCAACGGCCACACTGCCTGCCGATCAGCGACCACGCCCCGGTGCGTGAACTGCACAGCGCTGCCGACCGCAGCGCCACCGCCTACCGCCGCTACCTGCGCGAGCGCGGCATCACTTTCGGAACCTGCTGACCATGACCGCTTATCTCACCCCCGATTTCAAAGCCAAGCTCGACAGCATCCCGCGCAGCCGCCTGCCCGACCTGCTGCGCCGCGCGCCCAAGGCCGAGCTGCACATCCACATCGAGGGCTCGCTGGAGCCCGAGCTGATCTTTGCGCTGGCCCAGCGAAACGGCGTGGCGCTGGCCTACCCCAACGTGGAGGCGCTGCGGGCGGCCTATGCCTTCAGCGACCTGCAGAGCTTTCTCGACATCTACTACGCCGGCGCCAGCGTGCTGCTGCAAGAAGACGACTTTCACGCGATGGCGATGGCCTACTTTGCGCGGGCTGTTGCCGACAACGTGGTGCACGCCGAGCTGTTTTTCGATCCGCAGACCCACACCGACCGGGGTGTGCCGATGGCCCATGTGATCAACGGCCTGGCACGGGCCTGTGCCGACGCCCGCAGCCAGTACGCCATCGATGCGTCGCTGATCCTGTGCTTCTTGCGCCATTTGTCGGAAGAAGCGGCATTGGCCACGCTGCAAGCGGCACTGCCGTACCGCCAGCACCTCATCGGCGTCGGCCTGGACAGCAGCGAGCGTGGCCATCCACCCGAGAAGTTCGCCCAGGTGTTTGCCCGCGCCCGCGCACTCGGCCTGCACCTGGTGGCCCATGCCGGCGAAGAAGGCCCGCCGGCCTACATCGAGAGCGCACTCGACGTGCTCAAGGTCGAGCGCATCGACCACGGCGTGCGCTGCGTCGAAAGCCCGGCGTTGGTGGCACGTCTGGCGGCGTCGCGTTTGCCGCTCACCGTCTGCCCGCTGTCCAATGTCAAGCTCTGTGTCTACCCGACGATGGACGCACACCAGTTGCCGGCATTGCTGGACGCCGGCCTGTGCGCCACTGTCAACAGCGACGACCCGGCCTACTTTGGCGGCTACGTGAACGACAACTTCATCGCCACTTTCGACGCCCTGCCGCAGTTGGGTGTGCGCCAGGCCTGGCAGCTGATGCACAACAGCTTCGAGGCCAGTTTTGCCTCAGCCGAAGCCAAAGCTGGCTGGATGGCTGCGCTGGACCGGGTGTTTGCCGAAGCGGCCTGAGCCCCTGCCGTAGGATGGTGCCAACCGGGGAGAACCCCCATGGACCATGACGAGCGTGCGGCGATCGAGCAGACCATCCAGAGCTACTTCGACGGGCTCTACGACGGCGATGCCGACAAGCTCGCCGGCATCTTTCACGAGGCCGCTGCGCTGACCTTCGAGCAAGACGGCCAGGTCACCGTGCTGCCACTGGCGCAGTGGCTGAAGGTGGTACGTGAACGGCCGGCGCCCAAGGCCCGGGGCCTGGCGCGCGATGACCAGGTCCTGCTGATCGACCAGTCGGGCCCGACCACCGCCTTTGTCAAGGTGCGCTGCCAGATCCCGCCGCGCTACTTCACCGACTACCTCAGCCTGCTGAAGTCCGATGGCCGCTGGACCGTGGTGCAGAAGGTATTTGCCACGGTGGTCAAGCCTTGATCGGCGCGGGCGGCGGGTATTCGCGGCTGATCTTGTAGCGCTCGGCGACGATGTCGGCGGTGGCTATCATCGCCATCCAGAACGCGGGCAGCAGATCGGTCAGCCGGCTGTCGCGCCCGCCACCGCCGCCACCCTGTTAGCTGATCGGGTCGACACCGCAGCCGACCATGATGCTCGCGCCCTCTTCGACGATATGGTGGGCCGCCGCGGCGATGGCGTTGAGCCCCGACGAGCAGGCCCGGTTCATCGTCATGCCCGAGGTCGTCACCGGCAGACCGGCCGGCATGGCCGCGGCGCGGGCCACATTGCCCGACGCGGCGACACAACCGGCAATGACGTCCTCGACCTCGGCCGGATCAACGCCCGAGCGCTGCACCGCATGCTCGATGGCATGGCCCAGGATGGTCATGTTGGGGGTACTGTTGAAACCGCCGCGCCCGGCCCTGGCCAAGCCGGTGCGTGCATAGGAAACGATGACTGCCTGTCGCATCGGGATTACCTCTCGAACGGGACCGGAGGTGCGGCCAAAGCCCTGGCAACCGGCACCCTGCCGACCAGCCCGCCGCACCGGTTTGTACCTGTCTGCACCACGAACCCCGGCCATCCGGGTGGTGCGCTGAAGCGAGCCCGGCCTCAGTCTCTCAGGCCTTGACCAGGCCCGCCTTCACCAGCATCGGTCGCACGCTGTTGAAGTACTGCTCGGCAAAGGCTTTGTACTCGCTGGGGTTTTTCTTCCAGGGCACCTGGATGTAGCGGTCCAGCAGTTGCTGCAAGGCCGGGTCTTTGGCGGCTTCTTCAAACGCGTCGTACAGGCTTTGCACGATGGCCGGCGGCAG
>JBBQAH010000284.1:0-2314 GCA_038316145.1 Burkholderiales bacterium | reverse complement strand
AGGACGGATAGGTCCGATAGGACGAAGAAGCACTGCTTGAGCAACAGTGAGATAGCCCCAACAACAGTCGACAATGTAAATTTACACAAATACAAGAGAGAGAAAATCCGAGGAACTGCGAATGATAACACGTCCGTGATTCCCTGAGATCCCCGGATACGCCAGCCAATTTACCTGGCAAGATTTCGATTTTTAGTCCTTCAACCAGGGGAAGGAAGCCAGGCTTTCGGGCTGGCGGTCCCCATAGTCGTAGAGCAGTTCTTCGCCGGCCTTGATGTGACGAGCTGCCCGCAAAACGATATACGGTTTCTTGTTGATTTCCACGACTTCCGGGCGGAGGTTCGGCGCAGAACGGCTGTGATTGAGCAAGCGCCCGTACCGGCCGGTTTCTTCGGTAGCGTCAACGCTGTAAAAATAAAAAATAAAATAATGTAAATCAAAAAGCAATGAACATGACTTTAAAGGGGCGTTGTTGAGTTTTCAAAATCAGACTGATCTGAAACTTCTAGCATAAATACTGAACCATACGGTATGATTTGCAAATTTACTCGGTTACCAGTGGAAGCTTTTAAATATGTAAAAACGCGATTTTTTTTAGCAGCTTATCCTACTCAAGCATGATTGATTGCTTGATTAGCGATTATAATGACAAAAAACATTCACAGCAAAATCGCTCCATTCAACGACACGATCCTAGAGGCACTTTTCAAGTCTTCAATTCAGTGGCTTCGCCAGATTATTATTAATGCATCCCGGATAGGAGCTGTCAAGTCCTAAGTTAGGATTGTGCTGTATCTTTGGATGGTATCAGACTTTTGCTGTGCTTTTTCGTGGTAATACTCACTAATCAAGAAATCAATCATCCCCGAGAAGCATAAACTGCTAAAACATTCTCGCGTCTCTTACTATTTTCGACATTCTTAAAAACGTCCAATAGTAACCGAACTACGTTAAAAAATCATACCGTATATCATTGTATTTATGCGAGAAGTTTCAAATGAATTGATTTTGAAATCTCAAAAACGTCCGTTGTTGGTACTCACCACAAAGTCTTCTCGCGATGCTTGAAGAAATACATGTAGGATCCGTACTGGTCCGGGTGTTGAGCGTAAAAGGCTTCCTGCTCCTTGGCCGCGGCATACGATGTAATCAGCTCTCCGTTGTACTCCACGACAAACTCGTCGACCGTGAAATCCTCCCGGGCCACGATGCCCCGTCCCTTTACGGCAAACTCTCGGACCTGTCAAAAATAAAGTCACAAAAATCAGTTTCAAATTGTATGAAATGATGGAAAAAGAACATGAAACAAAAAGCTAAACCTATTTCGATTCTCGAAAAAGCAAAACCTACTTCGATTCTCGGATCATCCTTGCCGTCAAGGATACGCCGATGGAGATCGTCTTCCTCCTGTTTCTTCTTGACGACACCTGCATTGCGCGTGCTTTTCCGGGTGGCGAAAAAGCTGGTAATTTTCGCGCTTGCTGATCGGCCGATACTCGCCGTCCTCGACTTCACTTTGGCCGTGCATTCTGGTGTGATCATGTGGTGGCGATGAGCGCTGCCCTCTGATGTTGGATTCCTTTGCTGCAAACGACGCAAATAACAAAAAAAATGTAGAAACAGCTAAATTTTCAATAATAATTGTATTATTATTCATAATTTGAAATGTAGAGTAGAACAAAGCTTTCGGTAGAAGCACAAAGTCTTTCGACGTCGGGCGCTCAAAGTTCGTACAATCCCGTCAACAAACGATTCACAACAAATAAAACTAGGAAATGCCTTACGATTATTTCCGGCGAAGACGGTTCAGTGCGCGGACTCTTGCCATCCTCGCTTCCTCGCTGAGGCGTTGAAAGTTGCTGATGGTCCGTCGTGAAGGACACTTCGGCAGTTTTCTTGCACACCGAAATAACAGTCTCCGGCACCGGAGACGTGGCCGAACTGATGAGGGAATCCGAATCCACCCTGGACGTCGAGGCAATGTATACTTTTGCAACAGTTACAGAGACATGAAGTTCCTCTTTGTTGCGGGCGGGCAGAGACGAGGAAGAATCCTAAAAACACAAATGGAATAGGCTGCAGTTTACTGAAGAACAGAACGGGCTGATACTTTCACTGATGCTGCAATCGAACTGCATACCTTGAACAGCGGAGTTACAGGTCGAATGTGGTTTGATCGATCTTCCAAATGAGTTTCCACTGCGTCCCCTTCCTGCTACAAACCAGACGAGGGAAATGGAAACGAGACAGTTAAGTTATAACACCGATTAGATCAATCAATCAATCAATCAATCAAATTAACAACCATTCAATC
>JBBQAH010000060.1:0-15732 GCA_038316145.1 Burkholderiales bacterium | reverse complement strand
GACCAGCAGGTTCAGGCAGGCCAGTGCCGCCGCACCCGCGCCCGAGGTGACGAGCTTGACCTCGTCGATCTTCTTGCCCACCACTTTGAGGCCGTTCAGCAGCGCCGCGCCGACGACGATGGCGGTGCCGTGCTGGTCGTCGTGGAAGACGGGGATTTTCATGCGCTCACGCAGCTTGCGCTCGACGTAGAAGCAGTCGGGCGCCTTGATGTCTTCGAGGTTGATGCCGCCGAAGGTGGGCTCCAGCGCGGCGATGATGTCGACCAGCTTGTCGACGTTGAGCTCGTTGATCTCCAGGTCGAAGACATCGATGCCGGCGAACTTCTTGAACAACACGCCCTTGCCCTCCATCACCGGCTTGGACGCCAGCGGGCCGATGTTGCCCAGGCCCAGCACCGCCGTGCCGTTGGTGACCACCGCCACCAGGTTGCCGCGCGAGGTGTAGCGCCAGGCGTTGGCCGGGTCGGCCACGATCTCCTCGCAGGCCGCCGCCACGCCGGGCGAGTAGGCCAGCGCCAGGTCGTGCTGGTTGACCATTTGCTTGGTGGCATGGATGGCCACCTTGCCCGGGGTCGGGAACTCGTGGTATTCGAGTGCAGCACGGCGCAGTTCAGCGCGCTTTTCGTCTTGGTTGGGCATGGATCGGTCCTGGGCGGGGGGAGATCGATTTTAGGCGTCGGGTAGGTCGGCAGAGCGGGCGACGGCGGCAATGGCTGACGGCGGGCAGGCCGCACTGCAAGTCAGTGACCGGGCCTGCGCAGCGCAGCGCATCCGGCCTGTCGGCAGTGTGAGGCCAGTTGCCCCGGGTGTTCATGCGCGAAACTGCGTAGCGGTTTTAACCCCGGACCGCTGAATACTGGGCTCCACCATGGCCGCGCCCGATCCTTCCTCAACCCAGCCCGCCCCGGCGCCGGCCCCGACCCAGACACGGGCCGCGCCGTGGCGCTGGCTGGCGCGGGCCCGCAGTGTGCGCCGCACCCCGCGGGCGCTGCTGTGGGTGGCACTGGTGGCGCTGTTGGGGGTGGCGCAAACCCTGCTGGTGGTGCTGACGCTGCGTTATGAAGAGGCCCGCGCCCAGGAGCGCAACGACGACGTGGCCGCCGCTGTCGTGGGCGAGCTGCGGCGCCGCACGCAAATGGTGTTGCAGGCCCTGCAAGGTCTGCAGGCGTACAGCACCGACCCGCTGGCGTGGCGGCACGACGCCGATGCCCTGCTGCGCAACCAGCGTGAGCTGGGCCGCATCGAGCGGCGCGACGAGGCGCTGAAGATCCTGGAGGCGGCGGAGTCCCCGTTCCACGAGCCGCTTTTTCTGCGCTGGCCGCGGGCCGAGATGGACCTGGAGACCGAGGTCGCCTGCAGTACGGCACGCCGCGTGATGTCGCCCGTCTTCTCGCGCAGCCAGTTTGTGCCGATGGCCGGCGGCCAGGGCGCCGAAGTGCTGGACGTCTGCGTGCCGGTGCAACTGGCCGGCCGGCTGGTGGGCTTCACGGTGGCCAGCATCGTGTTGCCGCTGCTGCTCGACGAGGTGCGGGTGGCCGAGGTGGGCCGCAGCCACGAGCTGTCGTTTGTCGAGGCCGACGGCACCCGGCTGGCGCGCAGCGGCGCGGTTCGGGGCGGAGGGGTGTTCATCGCCGACCGGGTGGTCGATCTGCCGGGCACCACCTTGCAGGTGCGGGTCGATGCGGTACAGCGAGCGCCCAGCCTGATCCCCAACCTGGCCACCGCGCTGGTGCTGGGCCTCTCGATAGGCTTGTTTGTGCTGGTGCTGCTGCTGGTGCGTGACGGCCGCCGCCGCGCCAGCGCCGAAGACCGGCTGGCCGAGGCGCTGGCCTTCCGCAAGGCGATGGAGGACTCGCTGCTGACGGGCCTGCGCGCCCGCGACCGCAACGGCCGCATCGTCTATGCCAACCCGGCCTTTTGCGCGATGGTGGGCTATTCGACCGACGAGTTGCAGCGCGCCACCCTGCCGCCGTACTGGCCGCCCGAGCAGGTGCCCGAGTACCAGCGTCGCCAGGCCGATCGGCTGGCCCCAGGCGCGGTGATCGAGGCCCGCCACGAGGGCTACGAGACGGTGTTTCTGCGCCGCAACGGCGAGCGCTTTCCGGTCATGATCTACGAGGCGCCGCTGGTCACCGGCACCGGCAAGCACAGCGGCTGGATGAGCGCGGTGCTCGACATCTCGGCCCAGCGCCGGGCCGAAGACCTGTCGCGCCAGCAGCAGGAGCGGCTGCAGGCCACCGCCCGGCTGGCCAGTGTGGGCGAGATGGCGTCGCTGCTGAGCCACGAGCTGAACCAGCCGCTGTCGGCCATCGCCAGCTACGCCACCGGCTCGCTCAACCTGCTGGCCGACCCGCAGCCCGAGCCCCCCGCGCAGACGCTGGCACTGATGCAACAGGCGATGGGCCGCATCGCCGAGCAGGCCGAGCGCGCTGGCCGGGTGATCAAGAGCGTGCACGACTTCGTGCGCCGACGCCACCAGGCGCACGAGGTGATCGCCGCCGACCTGTTGATCGAATCGGTGCTGCCGCTGGTGCGCATGCAGGCCCGCAAAAGCGGCGCCCGCATCGAGCTGGATGTGATGCAGCCCGTGCCACGTGTCAAGGTGGACCGCACGATGGTCGAGCAGGTGCTGCTGAACCTGGCGCGCAACGCGCTGCAGGCAATGGAGGGCGACACACCGCTGGCAGAGCGGGTGTTGACGCTGCGGGTGCGGCTGGCGGCGGGCGCGCAAGGGCGCTGGGTGGTGTTCTCGGTGGTCGACGCCGGCCCGGGCATCCCCGCCGATGTTGCGCAGCGCTTGTTCACGCCGTTTTTCACGACCAAGGTCGAGGGCATGGGCCTGGGCCTGTCGCTGTGCCGCACCGTGATCGAGCAACACGGCGGGGCGATGGACTTCCAGAACCTGCCGGCGCGGCCGCTGACGCCGCCGGGGACGGCTGTGGCCGAGCGGCCGGCCGGCTGCGAGTTTGCCTTCACGCTGCCGTTGAGCCTGCCGCGCGGCAGCACGCCATGACCGGTCGGCGCTATGCCGGCACGACCCCGCGGCCACAGCGCACGATCACCAGCCGGACAGCAGCTTGCACCATACTTCGCCCATGACGCCTAGCCATGCAAGCCCGCCCCTGGGCATCCCGGTGGTTTACCTGGTCGACGACGAGGCCGTGGTGCGTGATGCGCTGGCCTGGTTGCTGCGCTCGCGCCGCCTGCTGTCCGAGGGCTACCCCCAGGCCGAAGCCTTCGAGGCCTTTCTGGCCACCCGCGACCTGGTCTCGGGCTGGCCCGATTCGCCGTCCTGCCTGCTGCTGGACGTGCGCATGCCAGGCACCAGTGGGCTGGTGCTGTTCGAGCGGCTGGTCGAGCGCGGTCTGACGCAGGCGCTGCCGGTGATCTTTCTGACCGGCCACGGTGACGTGCCCACCGCGGTGGCCAGTGTCAAGCGCGGCGCCTTCGACTTTGTCGAAAAGCCATTCTCGGACAACGCGCTGGTGGACCGGGTTGAGCAGGCGCTGGCCCAGAGCGCTCGGGCCATCCTGCGCCGGCGTGCCCAAAAGGTGCTGGTGCGTTCTCTGGCCGACCTGACCGACCGTGAGCGCGAGGTGATGGACCGGGTGATCGCCGGCCTGGCCAACAAGCTGATTGCCGACGAACTGGACATCAGCGTGCGCACGGTGGAGGTGCACCGCGCCCGCATGTTCGAGAAAATGAACGTGCGCTCGGCGGTGGAACTGGCCAACCTGCTGCGCGACCCCCCCTGAACCGATAGCCCCGAGGCGCCTTTGGCGTCGCCCCCCAAGGGTGGCTCGGGCGCGAGCCCGACCCGCTCGGCGACAATCCCGGGCATGGCCCTGGGCGAGTTCGACCTGATCCAAAAGTACTTCACCCGCCCGACCCGGCAGGCGGTGCTGGGCATCGGTGACGACTGTGCCCTGCTGCAACCCACACCCGGCATGCAGTGGGCCATCTCCAGCGACATGCTGGTCGAGGGCCGGCATTTTCTGGCCACCGTGCCGCCCGAGCGGCTGGGCCACAAGGCGCTGGCGGTGAACCTGAGCGACCTGGCGGCCTGCGGCGCCAAGCCGGTGGCGTTCACGCTGGCGCTGGCCTTGCCACGGGTGGACGAGACCTTTCTGGCCGGTCTGGCACAAGGCCTGTTTGCACTGGCCGACACCCACGGCATCGAGCTGGTCGGGGGCGACACCACTGCCGGGCCGCTGAACCTGTGCATCACCGTGTTTGGCGACCTGCCACCCGGCCAGGCCTTGCGGCGTGATGGCGCCCGGCCGGGTGATGCGCTGTGGGTCAGCCACCCGGTGGGCGGTGGCATCGGCGACGCCCGGCTGGCACTGGAGGCGTTTCGCGGCCGTATCGCGCTGTCCGGGGACGACTTCGAGGCGGTCCGGCGGGCGATGGAGTTGCCTCAACCGCGGGTAGCCTTGGGCCTGGGGCTGCGCGGTGTGGCCAGCGCGGCGATCGACCTGAGCGACGGCCTGGCCGGTGACCTGGCTCATGTGCTGCGCCGCTCCGGCGTCGGCGCCGTGATCGATGTGCACACCCTGCCGGTCAGCCCGGTGCTGGCGCGCCAGCCGCTGGCCGTACAGCGCGACTGCGCGCTGGCCGGCGGCGACGATTACGAGTTGCTGTTCACCGCCCCGGCCAACGCCGAGGCCCGGGTGCTGGCTGCGGCAGCCGCCGCCGGCGTGGCGGTGCGCCGCATCGGCTGGATCGACACAGGCACCGGGCTGCGCCTGCAGGACAGCCAGGGCACGGCAGCGGGCCTGGCGCCGCTGGGGTTCGACCATTTCACGGGCTGAGGATCAGCGGTGAAACCCATTGTCCAGTCCACCGAGGACGCCGTGGTCCGGGGTGACACCGAGCCGAACCGCGGCGCGCGCAGGCCCGGTGTGCGTTTCATGCTCGGCCATCCGGCGCACTGGCTGGCGCTGGGTTTTGGCAGCGGTTTGTCGCCGCGTGCGCCCGGCACCGTGGGCACCTTGTGGGCCTGGGCCGCGTTTCTGGTGGCCAGTGCCTGGCTGAGCCCGGCGCACTGGGGCTGGGTGATCCTGGGGTCGCTGCCGCTGGGCTGGTGGGCCTGCACCCGCACGGCGCAGCACCTGGGTATCGCCGACCCCGGCGCCATCGTCTGGGACGAGGTGCTGGCTTTCTGGCTGATCCTGTGGCTGATCATGCCCACCGGGTTTTGGGGCCAGGCCGTGGCGTTTGGCCTGTTCCGCTATTTCGACGCCGCCAAGCCCGGTCCGGTGGGTTGGGCCGACCGGCGCTACAAGCTGCAACCCGGCCAGGCCATCGGCTGGCGCCAGGGCTGGGGCATCCTGTTCGATGATCTGGTGGCCGCGCTGTGCACGCTGTTGGTGATCGCAGTCTGGCAAAGGACGATGGCATGAACCCGACCACGCTGATGATCAACCTGGTGCATGCCGATGTGGCCATCCTGGCCGATGGGCTGCGCGCCCGCGGCTGGCGGATCGCCACCGCCGAGAGCTGCACCGGCGGGCAAATCGCCGGCTTCTGCACTGACCTGGCCGGGTCCAGCGACTGGTTCGAGCGCGGCTTCGTGACCTACAGCAACGCCGCCAAGACCGAGATGCTGGGTGTGCCGGCCGGGCTGATCGCCGCCGACGGCGCCGTCAGCGAGGCGGTGGCGCGGTTGATGGCCACCGGTGCGCTGCAGCGCTCACCGGCAGATTTGTCGGTGGCAGTGACCGGTGTGGCCGGCCCGGCCGGCGGCAGCGCGGCCAAGCCGGTGGGCACGGTCTGGCTGGCCTGGGCCTGGCGCAGCGCCGCCGGCCAGATCGATTGCATCACCTCGGTTCAGCGCTTCGACGGCGACCGTGCCGCGGTGCGCCTGGCCACTGTGGGCTGCGCGCTGCAGGGCCTGATCGACCGCCTGGACGGCCCGCCGGGCGCAGCGTGAACCTGCTGTTGGCGGGCGAGTTTGGCGACGGCGAAGAGGCCGAGTGGCTGCAGGCACTGCGTGCAGCGTTGCCGGGGCACACGGTCCGGTCGGCACAGGACGCGTCGGGCAGCAGCCCTGGCATCGACCGCAACAGCGTGGCCGCCGCCATCGTCGCCAACCCGCCCGCTGGCAGCCTGTCCGGCCTGCCCGGGCTGCGCCTGATCCAGTCGCTTTGGGCCGGCGTGGACCGCTTGCTGGCCGACCCGACCCTGCCGGCCGGCGTGCCGATCGCCCGCATGGTGGACCCGGCCATGACGGCCGCGATGGCCGAGAGCGCGCTGTGGGCCACGCTGTCGCTGCACCGCGGCTTTTTCAGCTACGCGCAGCAGCAGCGGGTAGGGCTGTGGCGGCGCCAGCCTCAGCAGCGTGCCGACGAGGTGCCTGTGCTGGTGCTGGGCCATGGCCAGATGGGCCGCGCCGTGGCACAGCGCCTGGCCCAACAAGGTTACCCGGTGACCGCCTGGCGGCGCGGCACGACGGCGCTGGACCGTGCCGATGCCGATGCCAGTACCGGCGCCGGTGTTCGGCTGGCGGTCGGCCCGGCGGCGCTGGCCCAAGCCCTGTCCGGCGCCCGTATCGTCATCAACCTGTTGCCGTTGACGCCAGACACCCGCGGCCTGATCGACGCCCGCTTGCTGGGCGCGCTGCCCCACGGCGCCGGCCTGGTGAACCTGGCGCGCGGTGCGCATGTGGTGGATGCCGATCTGCTGGAAGCGCTGGACAGCGGGCAGATCGGCCAGGCCGTGCTGGATGTGTTCCATGCCGAACCGCTGCCACCAGCGCACCCTTTCTGGCAGCATGCCCGGGTGACGGTGCTGCCGCACGCCGCCGCAGCGACCGATGCGCGCAGTGCCGCCGCGGTCGTGGCACGCAACATCGAGGCACTGGCCGCCGGCCTGCCGCTGGCCGATCTGGTGGCCCGCAGCACGGGCTATTGACCCGGCACGGACCCTGGCCGGCGCCGGCGCATGGCGACAGGGCGCGTTACGGCGCTTCCAGCGCCAATCGCGGCGCGGTGCGCAGCGGCTGGGTCTTGCCACGCTGCACCGGTGGCAGCGCCACCGCCTGCACCAGCAGCAGTGCCAGCCGGGTCAGCGCGGCCCAGGGGTCCAAGGGCCACTGCGGGTGTTTCAGGCCCTTGATGATGCCGTCGCACACACTCGCGGCTTCGACCAGGTGGTCGAGCTGATGCGCCGCCAACAGCGGCAGCACACGCTCGAACAGCCGCTCCTTCTGGCCCCAGGCCCGGGCCTCGCGCAGCGCCATCGGCAGCGGCCGGCCCTGGTCCAGCGCATCTTTGGCGCGCTTAAGGCCGCGGATGTCCTCGGCCAGGCTCCAGTGCACCAGTACGGCCGCCTCGCCCTCGGCGCGCAGGCCGTCCAGCATGCGCAGCACCCGGGCGGTCTGGCCGGCCAGCACCGCCTCGCCAAGCTTGAAGACGTCGTAGCGGGCGACATCGAGCACGGCCGACTCGACCTGCTCGAACGCCAATTCACCGGCTGGAAACAGCAGCGCCAGCTTCTGCAACTCCTGGTGCGCGGCCAGCAGGTTGCCCTCGACCCGGTCGGCAAAAAATGCCAGGGTCTGCTGGCCGGCTTCGCCCTCGGCCACACGCTGGTTCTGGGTGGCCAGACGCTGGGCGATCCAGGCCGGCAACACACGCCGATCCACCGGCAGCACCTGCAGCATCACGCCGGCCTGGTCGAGCGCAGCAAACCACGCGCCCTGCTGCTGCTGGCGCTCCAGCTTGGGCAGGTGCACGAGGGTCAGCACGTCGTCCGACAGGTGAGCGCAGTAGCGCTGCAAGGCCTCGGAGCCGTCCTTGCCGGGCTTGCCGCCCGGGATGCGAATCTCGATCAGCTGGCGCTCGGCAAACAGGCTCATCGCCTGCGCTGCACCCAGCAGACCCGACCAGTCGAAATGCGCGCCGCTCACCGCAAACACCTTGCGCTCGGTGTAGCCGGCGGCGCGCGCTGCAGCGCGGATGGTGTCGCCCGCCTCTTGCGCCAACAGCGGCTCGTCGCCGTGGATGGTGTAGATCCGCTGCAGGCCGCGGCTGAGGTGGGCGGACAGTTGCTCGGCGCGCAGTTGCATGGCGGTGCGGCGTGTTGGGCTGGGGCGGGTCAGCCGGGGACGGCGCTGGCGGTGGTGGCCGGCGTCGGTGCCGGCGTCGGTGCCGGCGTCGGTGCCGGTGCCGGTGGCGGTGCCGCAGCCGGTGCGCCGGGGGCAAACCTGGCCCGCGACAGCCGGCGCAGCACCTGCTGCACGGTGTCGGCCTGCATCGCGGCGTAGATCTCGGCCTCTTCCTGGGCCTTGCCCAGCGCAAAGGTCTCGCTGTAGCTCATGTCGCGGGACTGCAGCAGCTCGGTGGGCGGCACCAGTTCGCGGCCACCGGGCGTGACCAGGCGGAACTCGAACCTCAAACGCAGTGTCAGCTCACGCACCTGGCCCGCCGCGGTGGACGCCACCACGCTCTTGGACCGGGCCTCGGTGCGCGCCTGCAACACCACCTCGGCCTGGCCTGGGGTGTCCACCACTTGCACGCTGGCAGACAGCCGCTCGCGCAACTCGGCCGCCATCGGCGACTTGGCCGGAAACCCGGTCAGCGCGATAAGTGAAAACGGCAGGGGCGGCGTCTGCCGCAACTCAAAACCACAGCCAGCCAGGCCGGCGGCAACTGCCAGGCCCGCCAGGCCCGCCACCACGGCCAGCACCGGCCAACGGCGGCGCGGGTCGAGGCTGGGCCGGGCGCGCCGCAGCGGTAGCGGGTGTGCTGTCATGCAGACGATCAAACCACCACGTTGACCAGCCGGCCCGGTACGACGATGACCTTCTTGGCGGGCAGGCCGTCGGCGAACTTGGCAAACTCGGGCGAGGCCAGCGCCGCCGCCTCGATCATCGCCTTGTCGGCGCCGGCCGGCACCTTGATCGCGCCGCGCATCTTGCCGCTGATCTGCAGCACCAGCTCGATCACGTCTTGCTGCAATGCGGCCTCGTCCACCACCGGCCAGGGCGCATCGAGCAGGTCGCCCGACGCCGCCGCAAAGCCCAGCTCGGCCCACAGGTGGTGGGTGATGTGCGGGCAGGCCGGGTAGAGCCCGCGCAGCAGCACCGAAAAGCCCTCGCGCAATACGGCGGCATCACCGGCAGCATCACCTGCGGCATCACCGGCAGCACCCCTGGCGGCAGGCACACCGTCATCGAGCTTGAAGCCGTCCAGCGCGTTCAGCAGCTTCATCGAGCCCGAGACCACGGTGTTGTACTGCATGCGCTCGTAGTCGTAGCTGATCTGGCGCAGCACGCTGTGCACCTCGCGGCGCAACGCCTTGGCCGGGGCGCGCAGCTCGGCCGGCACCGGCCCGGCGGCCTTGATACGCGCCGCGTGCCTGGCACCAAAAGCCCACACCCGCTTCAAAAAGCGGTGCGCACCTTCGACGCCGGCGTCGTTCCATTCCAGTGTCTGCTCGGGCGGCGAGGCGAACATCACAAACAGCCGGGCCGTGTCCGCGCCGTACTGGTCGATCAGGGCCTGCGGATCAACCCCGTTGTTCTTGGACTTCGACATCGTGCCCACGCCCTCGTAGTCCACCGCCGAGCCGTCGCTCTTGAGGCGGGCGCTGACGACCTTGCCGGTCTCGTCGCGCACATCGACCACGTCCTGCGGCCAGAAGTAGTCGATGCCGCCGGACGCGGCGCGCCGGCTGTAGATGTGGTTGAGCACCATGCCCTGGGTCAGCAGCTTGGTGAAGGGCTCGCTGACGGTGACCAGGCCCAGGTCGCGCATCACCTTGGTCCAGAAGCGGGCGTAGAGCAAATGCAGGATGGCGTGCTCGATGCCGCCGATGTACTGGTCCATCGGCATCCAGTACTTCGTGCCGTCGCCCACCATCGCCTCGGTGTTGGCCGGGTCGCAATAGCGCATGAAGTACCACGAGCTGTCCACGAAGGTATCCATCGTGTCGGTCTCGCGGCGCGCCGGTTGGCCGCAGCGCGGGCAGGCCACGTTCAGAAAGTCGGCGCGCTTGTTCAGCGGGTTGCCGCTGCCGTCGGGGATGCAATCCTCCGGCAGCACCACCGGCAGGTCGGCGTCGGGCACCGGCACCACGCCGCAGCCGGGCTGGGACTCGCTGCCGCAATGGATGATCGGGATCGGCGTGCCCCAGTAGCGCTGGCGGCTGACGCCCCAGTCGCGCAGGCGCCAGGTCGTCTTCTTCTCACCCAGACTGACGCCGTTGTGCAGCCTGGCCGCCAGCAGCTCGGCCACCCTCGCCACCGCTGGTTTGAAGGCCAGGCCGTCGAGAAACTCGAAACCCGCACCTGAGTTGACGCAGCGCCCACGCTGCTTGTCGGCATAGGACTCGGCCCAGGCGTCGGTCGAGAAGGTCTCGCCATCCACCGCCACCACCGGCTTGATCGCCAGCCCGTACTTCTTGGCAAATTCAAAGTCACGCTCGTCGTGCGCCGGCACGCCCATCACCGCGCCGTCACCGTAGCCCATCAGCACATAGTTGCCGACCCAGACTTCGACCGCCTCGCCGGTCAGCGGGTGTTGCACGGCGAGGCCGGTGCACACGCCCTTTTTCTCCTGCGTCGCCAGTTCGGCCTCGGTCGTGCCACCGCCCTGGCAGTCGGCGATGAAGGCTGCCACCGCGGGCTGCGTCGCGGCGGCGTGCAGCGCCAGCGGGTGCTCGGCCGCCACGGCGCAGAAGGTCACGCCCATGATGGTATCGGCGCGGGTGGTGAAGACCCACAGCCGGCCGTCGCCGATCAAGGCGCCGCCTGCGCCGCGGATCTCGTGCGGGAAGGCAAAGCGCACACCCTCGCTCTTGCCGATCCAGTTCTCCTGCATCAAGCGCACCCGGTCGGGCCAGCCGGACAGGTAGTTCGGGTCGTCGGGGTTGTTCACGGCCGACAGAAGCTCGTCGGCGTAACGGGTGATCTTGAGGTAGTAGCCCGGAATCTCGCGCTTTTCGATCGGCGCGCCCGAGCGCCAGCCATGGCCGTCGATCACCTGCTCGTTGGCCAGCACGGTCAGGTCGACCGGGTCCCAATTGACGACCTGGGTGCGGCGCTCGCAAATGCCCGCCTCCAGCATGCGCAGGAACAGCCACTGGTTCCATTTGTAGTAGGCCGGCGAGCAGGTGGTGACCTCCCGCGTCCAGTCGATCGCCAGGCCCATGGCCTGCATCTGGGCCTTCATTTGTGCGATGTTGGAGTGGGTCCACGCGGCCGGCGGCACCTTGTTTTTCATCGCCGCGTTTTCGGCCGGCAGGCCGAACGCGTCCCAGCCCATCGGCATCAGCACGTTCATGCCCTTCATGCGCAGCTGGCGCGCGAGCATGTCGTTGATGGTGTAGTTGCGCACATGGCCCATGTGCAGCTTGCCGCTGGGGTAGGGCAGCATCGAGCAGGCGTAGAACTTGGGCCGGCTCTCTTCTTCCGTCACGCGGTAGGCGTTGTGGCCGTTCCACAGCGGCTGTGCCCAATGGGCATGGGCAGCGGCTTCGACCTCGGTGGGGGCGTATTTCTCGTTCATGGCGGCGATTGTAGGAGGGGGGTGCGCCCCCAAGCGCGCCTGCGCAGCGCCGCCGCCGCTACTTGGCCGGGCTCTCGGTAACAAAGCCGATGCGGGCCAGGCCGCCGGTCTGCACCAGGCCGATCAACTCGGCGATGCGGCCGTAGGGCACTTGCTGGTCGGCGCGCAACTGCACCTCGGTGGCCGGGTTGCGCTGCGCGGCCTCACGGATGCGCGCGCTCAGCTGCTCGGCGTTGACGGCCTCGTCGCCCCAGAACAGCGCGCCCTGCGCGTCCACCGCCACCGTGACATAGGTCGGCGCATCGCTGGGCTTGGCGGCGCTGCTCTTGGGCAGGTCCAGCCGCAGGCTGCTGCTCATCAGCGGCGCGGTGATGATGAAGATCACCAGCAGCACCAGCATGACGTCGATCAGCGGCGTCATGTTGATGTCGCTCATCGGTTGCGAGGCGCTGCTGCGCTCGAGCCGGCCGAAAGCCATGGCTTGCCCTTAGCGCGCCGAACCGGCCACGCCGTCCAGCGCCAGCTCACGCAGGTCGTGCGCAAAGCCCTCCAGCCCGGCTTCGCAACTGGCGACCCACTTGCCAAACAGGTTGAAGGCCAGCACCGCCGGAATCGCTACCGCCAGGCCGGCGGCGGTCATCACCAGCGCCTCGCCGACCGGGCCGGCCACCTTGTCGATGGTCAGCGAGCCGGCGGCGGCGATGCTGATCAGCGCGTGGTAGATGCCCCAGACGGTGCCAAACAAGCCGATGAAGGGCGCCGTGCTGCCGATCGAGGCCAGCAGCACCTGGCCAAATTGCAGGTGCGCCAGGCTGCGGTGCAGCGCGTCGCGCAGCCGGCGTGTCAGTTGTGAGCCCAGTGCGGCCTTGCTGGCCAGCGCGCCGCCGACCTCAAGCTCGGTGCCGGCCTGCAGCAAAGGCAGCAGCACCCGCTCACGATCAAGTGAGCCCAGCCGCAGGCTGCCGGCTTCCAGCGTATCGGCGGCCCAGAAGGCAGCCACCGCGCGCTCGATGTCATGGCGGGCGCGTACCAGCACCCATGACTTCCAGAGGATCAGCACCCAGGCGCTGACCGACATCGTCAGCAGCAGTACCACCACCGTGGCGCCAACGGCGTCGGTCTCGTTCCAGAACTGCATCAGGCCTTGCATACAGAGGGCCTCAATTCAAGCCGAGCACGTCGTTCATGCTGAACAGGCCGCTGGATCGGCTAGCCAGGAAACGCGCGGCGCGCAGGCTGCCCTGGGCATAACCGGCGCGGCTGCTGCTCTTGTGGCTGATCTCGATGCGCTCGCCGGTGCCGGCGAACAGCACCGTGTGGTCGCCGACGATGTCGCCACCGCGGATGGTGGCAAAGCCGATGCTCGACGGATCGCGCTCGCCGGTGACACCCTCGCGGGCATAGACGGCGCAGTCCTTCAGGTCGCGGCCGAGTGCCTTGGCCAGCACCTCGCCCATCTGCAAGGCCGTGCCGCTGGGGGCATCCACCTTGTGGCGGTGGTGGGCCTCGATGACCTCGATGTCATAGCCCTGGGCCAACGCGCGTGCGGCTTGATCGAGCAGCTTGAGCACCACGTTGACGCCCACGCTCATGTTTGGCGCCATCACCAGCGCGATGTGATCGGCATGGCCGGCAATCTCGGATTTCTGTGACGCGCTGAAACCGGTGGTGCCGATCACCGCCTTGATACCAAGATCGCGGCAGACCGTCAGATGCGCCAGCGATCCCTCGGGGCGGGTGAAGTCGATCAGCACCTGGGCGTTGGCCAGTGCGGCGGCAAGGTCGCTGCTGATGGTCACGCCGGTGATTTGGCCGGCAAAGGCGCCGGCATCCTGTCCCAGCGCCGCGCTGCCGGCGATGTCGAGCGCGCCGCTCAGCTTGCAATCCGGCGCGGCCAGCACCGCCTCAACCAGCATGCGACCCATGCGGCCCGACGCGCCCGCAACCGCGATGCGCAGCGGCGCCGCGCTCACGAAGGTTCCAGCGGCGGGTAGCTGCGCACCGCACCCATTGGCACGGTGGCCTCTGGCTCGGTCTTGGGCGGCTTGGGCAGGGCCTTGATCTGTTGCTCGCTGAGTTCCATCAGCGGCTTGCCATCACGCTTGATCGGGCGGCTGATGGCGGCGACAAACTCGCGCTCGGAGGGCAGGTCGGTGGCGTCCAGCCGCTCGAACTGATCACCCTTGAAGTGCGCCACCACCTCGCGGCGCTGCGGCTCGGTGCCTTGGCGCCGGATGGTGAAGATGTAGTCCCAGCGGTCGCTGTGGAAAACATCGGTGAGCATCGGCGAGCCCAGGATGTCGCGCACCTGGGCCCGGCTCATGCCGGGCTTGAGCAGGGCCGCCTGCTCGCGGGTGACGACGTTGCCCTGCACGATGTCCATGCGGTAGGGCGTGATCACGCCGAGAACGCTCTCGCCGCTGATCAGCGTGGGCATCGCGGGCATGGACGGCAACATCGAGCAACCGCCGGCGGCCAGCAGCGGGGCCAGCACGCCAAAGCGGGCAAGGTGACGGACAAGGTTTGAAGGGGTCAATGGTCGTGCCATACAAGGTAAGGGCCTGGCACTGCGCGGGCGCAGCCGCTGGGCTGGATATGATCCGACGATTCTAGTGTCTAGTTGCATAGGTCTGCGTTAGCACCGAGAGGCACTTGGCGCCCCGAGCGCAAGGCGCAAACCAAAGCGATGCCCAATGGCATCGCGCGGATTTGCAACGCTGTGATCGGGATGCCAAGAGACGCGAATGCAGCAAGACTTGTGCAACCCGACACTGGCCATCCACCGTGACCGACCGCGATAACCCGCCCATGACCCATGCCGACGAGCTCAAGAGCAGCGGCTTGAAGGCCACGCTGCCTCGCATCAAGATCCTCGAGATCTTCCAGAGCGCCACGCAGCGCCACATGACCGCCGAGGATGTTTTCAAGACCTTGTTGATGGCGGGCGCGGACATCGGGCTGGCCACGGTCTACCGCGTGCTGATGCAGTTTGAGCAAGCCGGGCTGCTGACGCGCAGCCATTTTGAGTCGGGCAAATCGGTGTTTGAGCTCAACGAAGGCCAGCACCATGATCACCTGGTCTGCCTGAGTTGCGGCCGCGTCGAGGAGTTCTACGACGCCGAGATCGAGCAGCGCCAGCGCGCGGTGGCCACGGCGCACGGCTTCAAGCTGCAAGACCATGCGCTGTCGCTGTACGCCGAGTGCATCAAGCCGGACTGTCCGCACCGCAGCAAGTAGCGCCGCCGCCCAACGCTTCACAGGCGCTCAGCCTCCGGGCAGCTGCATCGCCTTCTGGTGACGCTCAATGAACTCTTGGTAGGTGTCGATGCCGCGCAGCTGCAGGATGGTGTTGCGCACCGCGGCCTCGACCAGCACCGCCAAGTTGCGGCCGGCATCCACCGTGATCACCACCTTGAGCACCGGAATGCCCAGAATGTCCTCGTACAGCGGCTCATAGGGCAGGCGCTCAAATTCACGCTCCATCGTCTCTTTGCGCACCAGGTGCACGATGAGCTTGAGCCGCATCTTGCGCCGCACCGCAGTCTCGCCAAAGATCGCCTTGATGTCGAGCAGGCCGATGCCGCGCACCTCAAGCAGGTTCATCAGCAGGTCGGGGCAGCGACCATCGAGCCCGCTCTGCGAGATCTTGTAGAAGTCGACCGCGTCATCGGCTACCAGGCCGTGGCCGCGCGAGATCAACTCAAGCCCCAACTCGCTCTTGCCCAAGCCCGACTCGCCGGTGAGCAACACGCCCAGGCCCAGGATGTCCATGAAGACACCATGGCGGGTGATGCGCTCGGCAAACAGCTGCGCCAGGTAGGTGCGCACGATGTCGATCACCTGTCCGGCCGATTCGGCGGTGACGAACAAGGGAATCTCGGCACGGTCACACATCGCCACCAGCCGGCTCGGCGGCGACACGCCATCGGCGGCGATCAGCACCGGCGGCTCAAGCGCGACGATGCGCGAGATGCGGCGCTCCTGGTCCTCGGGCGCCGAGGCTGACAAGTAGGCCACCTCGCGGCGGCCGACGATCTGCACGCGGTAGGGATGGATGTAATTGAGGTAGCCGACCAGATCGGCGGCCGAGCGCGCATCGAGTACGGCGGCGTCGTCGAAGCGGCGCTCCGGGTGGGCATGGCCGGCAATCCACTCCCAGCGCAGCAGTTCGCGGTGGGCTTCGAACAGCGCCTCGGCGCTGATCGAGGTCGGTTTCAAGCCG
>JBBQAH010000189.1:0-4963 GCA_038316145.1 Burkholderiales bacterium | reverse complement strand
ACCACCAGCACGGCGGCAAAGTTGGGGTGGCGGGCGTAGCCACCCAGGGTGCGGCGCAGCACCTGCAGCTCCTCGCCGTCGCTGTCGGTGGCGCAGCCCATGCCGTGGGTCAGCGCCACCACGCCGTCGATGTTGGGGTAGTCGGCCAGCATCTCGGGTCGGATGTCGCGCCGGAACTGGTCGGCAATCGCCCGCGCCGCCGTGGCCGAGCAGTTGACCGAGGTCAGCACACCGATGTAGTTGCGGGTGGCCACCCTGCCGTCCGGCCGCACGATGCCCATGAAGGTGGCCGGCTCGGCGACAAAAGCCGTGGGCTGCGCGCCGGCGCCGACCTCATGCGCCCGCTCGAAATGGCTGAACGCCAGGTTGTGGCTGTGCACATGCTGGCCCGGCGCGATCGGCTGGGTGGCATGGCCGATGACCTGGTCATAGCGGCGCACCGCCTCGCCCAGCGCGATCGCCCGGGTGGCCAGCTTGTGGCCGGGTGGCACCAGCCCGGCAACCGACAAGCCGCCTTCGTCGGCCAGCAGCGTGCCGCCCAGCAACTGGCGCCGCGCGATGACAACGTTGTCCGCGGCATGGATGCGGATCGTGGGTGCGGACAGGGGCAGGTTCGGGTTTGCGGTCATCGGGAGCGGCTCCTGGCCACACCCGCCGCAATCGCGTTACAGCTTGGCTGCAGCGCGCCGTTTGGCGTCGGTGGCGTCGATCTGGTACTGGGCCTCGGCCGCGCGGCGCATCTCCAGCGCGGCGTTGAGGGCGTCGGTGTAGCGTTCGGGCGTGTAGGTGTTCTGGTTGGCGATGTAGACGCTGCGGCGCAGCGGCTTGCCGCCAAAACGCGGCAGGTTGACCGAAAAATGGCATTCCGGCACCGAACGGCCTGGCCGCTGGCGCAGGATCGGGCCGCTGATGCCCACCGGCAAGTCGTTTTGCTTGCTGGGGCTGGTCTCGCGCTGCAGGCCGGTGGGCGCGGGCAGGTCGGCGATGCGCTGGCGCAACGACTCGATCGCCCGTTTGAGCGCCGGCCGCGGGCCATTGCCCTCGCCTTGCCCGTCGGAATAAAACAGCGTGGGCTGGCCATAGCGCATCTGCCAGCCGTGGGTGCTGTGGGTGTCGATGCGCTGGATGTGCTCGGGCACGCGGATGCGGGCGCCGCTGTAGATGGTGACGGTTCTTGTCTGCATGACCATGTGGCCTTCAAAGGGTTCCCCCCCCCTGAAGCCGCCGGTGAGCGGTCCCGGCGACGCATTCTTGTCGTGGCATCCTGTCGCACGGTAAACCCGCCGCCGATCAACCGTCGATCAGTGCCGGATCCCACGCGTACACGGTCTGGTTTTGCTCACCCAGCCCATCGATGCCGAGCTTCATCTTATCGCCCGCACACAGAAACACAGCCTGCGGTTTGTGACCCATTCCCACTCCGGGCGGAGTTCCTGTGGTGATCAGGTCGCCCGGATACAGCGTCATGAAGCGGCTGATGTAGCTCACCAGCTGGGCCACACCAAACACCATCGTGCGGGTGCTGCCGTTCTGGTAGCGGTGGCCGTTGACCTCCAGCCACATGCCGAGCTGCTGCGGGTCGGCCACTTCGTCGGTGGTGACCAGCCAGGGGCCGATCGGGCCGAAGGTATCGCAGCCCTTGCCCTTGTCCCAGGTGCCGCCGCGCTCGAGCTGGTATTCACGCTCGGACACGTCGTTGACCACGCAATACCCGGCAACACAACCGAGCGCCTCGGCCTCGCTGACATAACGCGCCTGGCGGCCGATCACCACGCCCAGCTCCACCTCCCAGTCGGTCTTGACCGAGCCCTTGGGCAGCACCACCGGATCGTTGCAGCCGACCACCGTGCTGGTGTGCTTGGTAAACAGCACCGGCTCGGCCGGCACCGGCATGCCGGACTCGGCAGCGTGGTCGGCGTAGTTCAGGCCAACGCAGATGAATTTGCCCATGCCGCTCCAGGGCGGCGCCAAACGGCCGGGGCTGGCCACCAGCGGCAGGCTGTTGGGGTCGATTGCGCGCAGCGGCGCCAGGCCTTCGGGGGTGAGCATGTCGGCCCGCAGGTCGGCAATCACGCCGAACAGGTCACGGACCTGGCCCTGGGCGTCCAGCATGGCGGGTTTTTCCTGGCCCTTGGGGCCGTAGCGCAGCAGTTTCATCGTCAGTCTCCATAAAAAGTCAAAAGGATCTCATCAAGTACAACCATGCTCATTGGTGGCGGCACTGTGGCAGCCTAACCAAGCAGACGCCGCGGAACCGGCTTTGCCGGGCCGATGGCGGCGCCCCCTGGGGGGAGGCGGCCACCCGGCCGCATCGGGGGGGTCAATTACTCCAGCCGCCATCGATGACTTGCGCGGTGCCGGTGGTGAAGCCGCTCTCGTCACTGGCCAGGTAGACGGCCAACGCGGCGATCTCGCTGGTGCGGCCCAGCCGGCCCATGGGCTGGCGCGCGACAAACGCCGCCTCGACCTGCTCAACCGTCTGGCCGCTGGCCAGGGCCTGCGCCACGATGCGGTCGCGCAGCGAGGGCGATTCGACCGTGCCCGGGCAGATCGCGTTGCAGCGCACGCCGCGGGTGATGAAGTCGGCCGCCACCGACTTGGTCAGGCCGATCACCGCCGCCTTGGTGGCGCCGTAGACAAACCGGTTGGGCGCACCCTTGATGCTGCCCGCCACCGACGCCACGTTGATGATCGAGCCGCCACCGGCCGCCGACAACATGCCCGGCAGGAAGGCCTGGATGGTGCGGAACTGCGCACGCACGTTGAGGTTGAAGCCGAAGTCCCACTCGGCCTCGGTGCAATCGAGCACCGTGCCCGCGTGCACATAACCGGCCGCATTGACCAGCACGTTGACCGGGCCGGCCTCGGCCGCGGCGGCGCGCACGGCGGCGGCGTCGGTGACGTCGAGCACCCGCGTCTGGCAGCCGGTGGCCTGGGCCACGGCCTGCAGCAGCGCGGGGTTGATGTCGGTGGCGATAACGGCGGCGCCCTCGCGCACAAACGCCTCGACGATGGCGCGGCCTATGCCCTGGCCAGCGGCGGTGATGAAAGCGGTCTTGCCTTGCAGTCTTGGGGTCATGGTGTCAGGGGCTGAGCGGGTTTGATCGGGTTTGGGGGCGCTTGGGGGGCGCTTTGGGGGACGCGTCGGTGGGGGCGGGCGAGGGCTTGTTGCTGGCGGCTCCCACTGCGCCGGACTGATCGGCCGCGGCCTGTGGCCAGGTGCCGGCAAACCGGTCGTGCGAGTGTTGAAGATGGGCAAACATCGCGGCGCGGGCGCCGTCGGCGTCGGCGCGGGCGATGGCGCTGATCACCACAGCATGCTCGGCCAGGGCCAGGCGCCAGGTGGGTGCGGTCTCGAAATGCTGGCCGAGCTGCTCGAACAAGGGGTTGTTGCGCTCGTCGAACAGCTCGGTGACGGTGCGCAGCAGCGGGCCGTTGTCGGCCGCCTCGGCAATGCGCAGGTGAAACAGCCGGTCACCGCGGGTGGCCGGCCGGCCGGCGGCCACGTCCTCGGTCATCAGCGCCAACGCCTCGTGCAGGCCATCGACGCCAGCCGCGTCCATCTGCCGGGCGGCCAGCGCTGCAAGCTCGCACTCCACCACCTGACGCGCACGGATGATCTCGAACGGGCCGAAGGCGGCGTCCACCTGCGGCGCGCTGGCCGCCGGGTCCTGCGCGATCACGACGATGCCCGAGCCCGGGCGCACCGCCACCAGGCCCTCGACCTCCAGCGCGATCAGTGCCTCGCGCACCGATGGCCGCGACACCCCGAGTTGCAGCGCCAGGTCGCGCTCGGGCGGCAGCCGGCTGCCCAGGCTGAACTCGCCGGCGCGGATCAAGCCACGCAACTGGTCGGCGATCTGGCGGTACAGGCGGCGGGGGGCAAGGGGCTG
Source organism: Burkholderiales bacterium (assembly GCA_038316145.1). Classification (GTDB taxonomy): domain Bacteria; phylum Pseudomonadota; class Gammaproteobacteria; order Burkholderiales; family Burkholderiaceae_C; genus Pseudaquabacterium. The sequence goes on along the minus strand of JBBQAH010000189.1, from coordinate 1,070 downwards.
GATCGGCACGGGCGGACGCGGCGGGGCGGCAGGGGTTGAAACGCGGCCGCTGGCCCAATGCGGCCAACTGGTCAGGCCAATTCACCGCGAGTGTGCCCCGCAGCGAGTAACTCAAGCCTACGGGATTACCCGGCATGCGGCGCAGGCTCACGGGGCCGATATCAACCGTTACGCACTGCTGAGCCGCCCGTGACGGCGCCCAGGCGCCCAGGTACCGGACTACCAGCGGCAACCCTTTTCACGCAGCGCATCCACCGCCAGCGGCACGACGGCGGCCAGGCCCAGGCTGCTGTAGGCCTTGCGGCAATCGGCCTTGGCGGCCTTGGCAATGTCGTCGGCCAGCTTGCTGGTGTCCTCGGGTGGGTGCGGCAGCATCTGCAGCAGGCCGCGGCTGCCCTGGGCAGAGATCGCCCCGCCGCGGGGGCGCACCAGTTCCAGATTGAGCCGGGGCGCGCTGGCAGGCAGCGCCGCCGGGGTCGCCACGTCCTGGCCCAGCCGCGCGCCGGCGTCACGGGCGCCGGCCGATGGCGGCGTGCTCGGGCCGATCAAGGTGGGCAAGGCGCTGCCGGACACCGGGTTGGCCGGTGTGTCACGGGCGGCCGCTACCGCCGGGCGTTGCGGCGCGGCGGCGGTGGCGGCGGCGGCGGTGGCGGCGGCGGCGGTGGCGGTGGCGGTGGCGGTGGCGGTGGCGGTGGCGGTGGCGGTGGCGGTGGCTACCGGATTCGTAACCGGGGGGACTGCAACCGGCGGCGGCGCACGCGATGGCAGCGCTGGCGCGGTTGCCGCCTGGGTGGAGAACGTCGGCAACGGCACCGCCTCGACCGGCGCTGGCTGCAAAGCGGGGGCCGAAAGCGCCGGGATCGGCTCGATCGGCGGGGCCATCGGCACGGTTCGTGGCAACACCTGCGGTGCAACAGGCGCTGCCGCCATGGTCGGAGCCGGAATTGAAACCGGCACCGGCACCGGTACGGGTACGGGTACGGGTACGGGTACGGGTACGGGTACGGGTACGGGTACGGGTACGGGTACGGGTACGGGTACGGGTACGGGTACGGGTACGGGTACGGGTA
>JBBQAH010000337.1:0-1764 GCA_038316145.1 Burkholderiales bacterium | reverse complement strand
AGACAGGGGGCGTGTCATGGCACGCCCGGGATGGCAGACAGGTGCGATGTTTTTTTCACAGGTAAGCTTACTCAATCAAGCCGACACGGGCCTTGCACACTGTTGTACTTGACTGACTGGGGCAATGCGCACCTTGCTGGAGACAGCTGACGTTTTCTTCGGAGTTCTTGAAATATTTTTATGCTTTTCATGTTTATGGATTTTAATGGCATCTCCAAGTACTGATGAAAATAAAATGCTTAATGCCATTGGTGCTGTAAGGGAGCGTGGAATATCTGCACGCGTAGCGGCCAAAGAATTCGGAGTTTTTCATGCCACTTTATCGCGCCGATTGAGAAATCATGTAACCAGACCGCGCCGAGGACAGTTGAAATATACGGCAGAGGAGGAAGCCATGTTTGTAAAAATATTTCAAGACTCCGATGAAAACATCAGCTGTTTCCAGCAAGATGCGCATTGCCCTAGTCAGTCAAGTACAACAGTGTGCAAGGCCCGTGTCAGCTTGATTGAGTAAGCTCACCTGTGAAGAAAACATCGCACCTGTCTGCCATCCCGGGCGTTCCATGACACGCCCCTGTCTCAATTCAAACCCTGTCTCAATTCGCCCCGTTTACTTTGTACAAGAAGTTGTGTCTGATTTTGGACAAAGCGTTTTTTGTGTATAATTTTGGACAGTTTTGTTTTGCAAACAACTCTGTCATTTTTCGTCCGATTCGAGCTAAAATCCTCTCCTACAATTGAGAAAATGTTGTAAAAAATGGACAGACCTTGAAAAGTTAAGTTTCTAGACTTTAAAACATGAAATAGTTCGGTAAAGAAAAACCATTTCAAATATCCAGGTTTTTGAGATGGGTTCCTGAGACAAACTATCTACCTGTTCATAGTTTGCAAGCATTACGTTTTTGACTTGCTGCATTTTCTGCAAGACTTGCTTGATCGAATGAGACCATCTGGGCATGAATCGCCTGGAGAATGAGTGAATAATTTTGCAAAACAAAACTGTCCAAATTTAGACACAAAAAACACTTCGTTCAAAATTAGACACAACTCTCCGTATATATGAACTCTCTCTTTCAAAGGAGCCCCTCGATTCCGTTTTTCTTGCTTTTTTCACATCTCTAGAATATGCATGCAGCAAAATGTGGAGCAACTTCCGGCCTGTGTGACGGCATGCGAATCGTCAAGAGATCCGAGTTGAAGCACTTCCTGACCAACGTCAGTTTCACGGGTAATTAATGAAGATGACCTTTGGGTGGATTGATCAATTTTTAAGTTGACAAATTGTGCGTCTCTATTTTAATGTCGTTAACGTCGACTATTAAATGCGTCTCCCTTGATTTCGCCCAAAAGCAGAACCGGATGGATCTACGTTTCGCTTTCACGACGGGACGGACGGTCAACCCCGCTACACCATCATGAACCTGCATCGTTACTCCAACCATACCGATGGCACGCCATCATATCGATGGATTCAAGTCGGAAAATATACACGTATGTTAATTATTTAGCGCCGTATATACTAATTGTCCGACAGACAGTCAGCAGCAATTGTATCTGTGCATAAGAACTTTTTTCTATTACAAATATCTTTATGTATAGTCAATATAATATACTTACATTTTTTGGTGTTTGGACCTTTTCTCGAATAACATAAAGTTAATAAGAAAAAGGAATAATTATAATGTTTTTTGCCATTGTACACTAAACGTGACTAAAGGTCATAAAATGAATGCGATTCTTTGTACAGCGCGATTTATTGTAAAA
>JBBQAH010000009.1:0-33356 GCA_038316145.1 Burkholderiales bacterium | reverse complement strand
GATGCCGTCGCTTCAGGACGTTTTGGGCACAAAACCGCAGGCACTTTCGGCACAGCCGGGTCGCTTGGGTTGCCCCACCCTTCCAAAGAAGTGCGACCCCACTGCGGTCGTCCGTGACTTTTGTCGCGGCGCCGTGGCTGCGCCTTGCTGTGGCCAAAAGCCACCGAGGCGAGCCTTGCCTGACTGAAAGTTGCTCCCATGAGTTTTGATCTTGTTAACGAACCCACGCTCGAATCCACCCTTGCGATTGACGAGGCCGCCGAGGTTCTGACCCCCACCACCGAGACCAGCGCCAAGGCGCCCCACGTCCCAACCGGCGCTGCCTTCACCGCCCTGGGCTTGGCGCACGAGATCGTCAAGGCGATCACCCACGCCGGCTACCCCAGCCCGACCGACGTGCAAGCCCGCGCCGTGCCCGCCGCCCTGACCGGCAGCGACCTGCTGGTGTCGTCGCAGACCGGCAGCGGCAAGACCGCCGCCTTTGTCTGGCCGGCGCTGCAGCGCATCCTCGATGCCCGCAACGACCCCGCCAAGAAGCGCGCCAAGGGCCAAGCCCAAGGCCCGCGCATCTTGGTGCTGGCACCCACCCGCGAGCTGGCCCAGCAAGTCTCCAAGGCCTGCTCGGTCTACGGTTACGGCGTGTCGGGCCTGAAGGTTGCGCACGTGGTGGGCGGTGTGCCGTACCAGGCCCAGCTCAAGGCGCTGCGTGCCCCGCTGGACGTGCTGATCGCCACCCCGGGCCGCCTGCTCGACCTGATGAACTCCGGCGCTGCGGTGCTGGCGCAGGTTGAAATGCTGGTGCTCGACGAAGCCGACCGCATGCTCGACATGGGCTTCATCGACGACATCACCACCATCGCGCAGAGCCTGCCCCAAGCGCGCCAGACCCTGATGTTCTCGGCCACCTTTGCCGGCAACGTCGGCCATCTGGCGCAGCAGCTCACCCGTGAGCCCAAGCGCATCAGCGTGGACAACCACACCGACACCCACGCCGCCATCGAGCAGCGCCTGCACTGGGCCGACAGCATGCACCACAAGCATGCCCTGCTCGAGCAGCTGCTGACCGACAAGGACATGGACCAGTGCCTGGTCTTCACCAGCACCCAGCGCGATGCCGACGAAGTGGCGCACAAGCTGGCGCAGATCGGCCATGCCGTGGCCGCGCTGCACGGCGGCATGCCGCAAGGCCGCCGCAACCGCGTGCTGCAAGACCTGCGCAACCGCCACCTGCGGGTGCTGGTGGCCACCGACGTCGCGGCCCGCGGCATCGACGTGCCGACCATCAGCCACGTCATCAACCACGGCCTGCCGATGAAGCCGGAGGACTACATCCACCGCATCGGCCGCACTGGCCGTGCCGGCAAAAACGGTCTGGCGATCACCCTGGCCGAGCGCCGCGACGTGGGCATGATCCGCCGCATCGAGCGCTTCACCACCCAGCCCATCGCCGTGGCAGTGGTGGCCGGTCTGGAGCCCAAGTACACCGCACCGACCATGAGCGGCCCGAGCGGCAGCGGTTTTGGCGGCAAGCCGGGCTTTGGCAGCCGCGGTCGGCCGAGCTTTGGCGGCCCGCGTGCCGACCGTGGTGGCGACCGCGCCAGCTTTGGTGGCGGCGGTGCTGGTGGGTTTGGCGGCGGCCACGGCGGTGATCGCCGTCCGGCCGGCGGCTTTGGTGGCGGTGACCGTCCCAGCTTCGGCGGTGGGGATCGCCCCAGCTTCGGCGGCGGTGACCGTGGCAACTTCAGCGGCGGCGACCGGGGCAACTTCGGTGGCGGCTCGTTCCGCCCCGACGACTCACGGCCGCAGGCTGGTGGTCACCGTGACGAGGGCCACGCGCAAGGCGGCTTCCGTGACGCCGGCCGGCCGCAAGGTGGCTTCCGTGACGCCCCGCGTGACGGCGCACCGCAAGGCGGCTTCCGTGAAGGTGGTTTTCGCAACGACAGCCGCAGCCAGGCCCCGCGTGGTGCTGGCGGTGCGGGCGGCCCCGGCAGTTTTGGCGGTGGGGACCGTCCGGCGCGTGACGGCTTTGGCGGCGGTGACCGCCCGGCCCGTCCAGCCTTTGGCGCCAAGCCTGGCTTCGGCCCCAAGCGCGGTCCGCGCTAAGTCTGTGACCGCGGCGGCGGTTCAGCAATCCAGCTGAACCGCCTGCAGCGGCGCACCGGTGGCGGCATCCGTCACCACCACCAGAAGCCGGGCCTTGCGCCCGGCTTCGCCGTTGTGGGGGGCATCAACGCGGATCGACCGGGACGGGCTGTCCAACGCGCCCCAGGCAGCGACCGGTGTGTACTGCCGCACCACATGGTCGTGGCGCAGGGTCACGCCGTGGTTTTCACCCGCTGCCACTGCCGAGCTGTGCTGGTCCTCCAGCATCGCCCACCAAAGAGCCAGGCGGGCCGGTGAGCCGCGTTGCGCCACCACGCCCACGCCGACCTGGCGGCCATCCAGGCGCTGCAGCGTGATCTGAACCAGCGCCGGGCTGTCCAGCAAGGGCAGCGTAGGCCAACCCCGCCAGTCGCGGCCATTGACCAGGACCTGGGGCGTGTAGCTGAACCGGGCGCCCGAGCTGCGTTGCTGCTCGGCTTGCCGTTCGGTATGGCGCGCGCTGCCGAAGCGGTCGACCCAGCCCAGCCGGTCCCAGTAGTCGACATGGAAGGCCGCGGCCAGCACATCGGGTCGGCCCTTGAGGCCCGACAGCCAGCGGTCGGCCGGTGGGCAGGAATTGCAGCCCTCCGAGGTGTAGAGCTCGACCAACTGCAATTGGCGGGCAGCGGACCTGGCCTGGCAGGCGGACACCGTCGGTCCGGCTTGTGCCCAGGTGGGCAGCGCCACCATCAGCCCCACCACCAGGCCCACCACCGGTGCCAGTACTGCGGCGCAGCGCCGCGGCAAACCGCTGCGCGCCCGCTTTCGCACGGCCGTCGGGGCTGCGCTGCAGAGTCGGGCACGAGTCGAAGCGCCGTGGTGCGACACGGTATCGGGCAAAGGCAGGTTGGGTCGGGTAGTCATGACGGATTGGTCGGACCTGTCGCTCAAGCCTTACGCCCGACCGCCATCCGGCACCCCGCACGCCGCCCAGCGGCCAGCCCGGCGGCATGTCAGCGCTGGGCTGGCGGCACCACCACCGCTGCGCCCTTGTCGGCCTCGGCCGCTTCGGCTGCCAGGTCGGCCTTGCGCCGGGCCTGGGCGATCTCCTGCAACTGGCGCAGGTGGAACTCGACGCTGGAGCGGCGGAACTCGCTCATCACCAGCACATCGGCGGCAATGCCCTTGGCGCGCAGCCGGTCCGACAGCTTGAGCCCGACCGACGGGTCGCCGCCCATCGCCATCACCACCTCGTTGGCGAACAGGTCCGCGCCACCCACCAGCCCGTCGACCTGGATCGTGCGCTGGGTGGTCGCTTCCATCGCTGCCAACAACGTGCCGGCACCCGGCACCGCCACCGACAACACCTTGCCGATCAAAAAGGCACTGGCGGTGCTGTCGGACGAGCGCTGGCGCAGGATCGACCCCTCGCTGGCCAGGAAGTAAGTGCCGAAGGCCGCCAGCCAGCGGCGCTCGTCCGCGCTGCGCGCCTCCAGCATTGCGTTGCCCGGGATCTTGCTGCGCCGGCCGTCCTGGCGCAGGAAGTTCTGCGGCTCGTTGTCGAAGGCCGTCGCCGTCACCGTGCCGGCGCAGCCGGTCTGGGTGCTGACCTTGATGTCACGGCCATCCTCCAGCGTGATCGTCATCGCCGAATTGGCGTTGGCCTCGTCACGGGCCTGGTGCATCACGGTCCAGAAAGCCTGGTCATCGACCGACATCGCCGACCCGCCGCGCAGCACCGCGGTGATCTCGATCTTCGTGCCGGGCGCCGGCAGCAGCCGCTTGTTGACCGCCAGCACCCGCTGACCCAGCTTGAGCTCGTCGGGTGCGCCCTCGTCGAGCCAGGCGATACGCCAGTGCTCGTCCATGCCGGTGGCCTGCTTGAACAAGCCCTGCTCGTGCGCCGAGAGCGACTTCAGCATCGAGCGCACCGACCACAGCACCAGCGGCTCGATCTCGGTGGTGTCGTCGCAGAGCGGCTCGGCACCCCAGGCCACATGCAGCGCCGCCTCGCGGAACGCAATCTCGTGGACCAGGCCGTCCTTGTACCGCTGGCGGTCGAACTCGTCGCTGAATGCACCGGCGCGCGCCGGCGGCGCGGTCATCGGCAACAACAGCCCGGCGCTCAGCGCCAGCACCCGCAGCGTCCGCTTCAGCGGGCGCATCCACGGGGCAAAGGCCGCGGGCGGCAGCGCAGGCGGTGATCGAGAAAAGTCCATGGGCAAAGTATGCATGGCCGGCGCGCTGGCCCGCTGACACGGAGACGCTATGCTGGCCGCCCGTTTGCGCCACGGCCTGCGCCTTGCTGCCCGGCCCTGCCTCCGCCCCCTCCGCCCCCCCCGCCCCCTCCGCCCGAAAGCATTGCCCATGGCCGGCATCCACATCGTCGATATCGAATCGGCCGTCAACTGGTGGCGTGATCGCTCACCGTCACCCGACGGCATCACCGCCTGTGCCGAGGTGCTGGCGCTGGCAGAGGTGTACGCCTTGCTGGTTTACTACCGGGAGCCGCTGGCCGACGAGGCGACATTGCCCGCGGCTGCCCGTGCCGCCTGGCTGGCCTGGTACGCCCAGACCCCCGACGCGCCGTGCATCGCGATTTGTTCCACCGCCCAGGGCGATGCCTTGTGCAAAGGCTGCGGCCGCACCGAGGACGAGGTGCAGCACTGGCCGCGCCTGAGCCCGGCCGAAAAGCGTGTGGTCTGGCGGCGCATCACCCACGAGGGCACGGCCTGGCGCTTCAACCGCTACGCCGAGCGTGCACGCGGTGGTGCCGATGCGCACCGTGCCGATGCACCGGCCGGGGCGGCGCTGCCGCTGCGTGCCGGCGCAGAGGCCGACGCCGGGCGCCGATGATGGCTGGCCTGCGCGCCAGCGTGCGCCGCATCGTGCCACTGGCCTGGCCGGTGTTTGTCGGCCAGGTGGCGGTGCTGGGGTTCGGTACGGTCGATACCGTGCTGGTTGCACGCCACTCCCCCACCGACCTGGCGGCGCTGGCGGTGGGTGGCGCCACCTACATCACCGTGTTCATCGGCCTGATGGGCATGGTGCTGGCGGTCAGCCCGATCGTTGGCCAGTTGTTTGGCGCCAAACGTCTTCACGAGGCCGGCCACCAGGCCTGGCAGGCGCTGTGGGTGGCGCTGGCGCTGTCACTGCTGGGCAGCGTGCTGCTGGCGTTTCCGGGGCCGTTCCTGGCGCTGGCGCAGGTCAGCCCGGCGGTGGCCGAGAAGGTGCGCGGCTTTTTGCTGGGCCTGGCCTTTGCGCTGCCGGCCTCGCTGGTGTTCACGGTGTTCCGCGGCTTCAACGTGGCGGTGTCGCGGCCCAAGGCGGTGATGGTGCTGCAACTGCTCGGGCTGGCGATCAAGGTGCCGCTGTCGATGGCCCTGGTGTCCGGACTGCCGGCCCTGGGCCTGCCGGAGATGGGTGTGGTGGGCTGCGGCATCTCCACGCTGGTGGCGATGTGGCTGCAGCTGCTGATTGCCGCACTGGTGCTGTGGCGCGATCCGTTTTACGACCGCTTTGCCCTGACCGCACCCGGCCAGCGTGCGCCCCACCGCGCCGCGATCTTGGCAATGCTGCGCCTGGGCCTGCCGATGGGGCTGACGATCCTGGTCGAGGTGACGGGTTTTGCCTTCATGGCGATCTTCATCTCGCGGCTGGGTGAAACCGCGGTGGCCGGGCACCAGATCGCGACCAACCTGGTGTCGCTGTTGTTCATGCTGCCGCTGGGCTTGTCCAATGCCACCGGCACGCTGGTGGCCCAACGCATCGGTGCGGGTGACTTGCGCGACGCCCGCCGGCTGGGCTGGCACGGCATGCAGTTTGCGCTGGGCCTGGCGCTGGTGGTGGGCACCGCGGTGTTTGCGGCGCGGCTGCAGGTGCTGCAGCTCTACACCGACAACCCGACGGTGCTGGCAGCGGCGATGCCGCTGCTGGCCTGGGTGGCGTTGTTCCACGCCGCCGATGCGGCGCAGACCATGGCCGCTTTTGTGTTGCGGGCCTGGCGCATCGCCACTGTGCCGATGCTGATCTTCGTCGGTGCGTTGTGGGGTGTGGGCCTGGGTGGGGGTTACACACTGGCGTTCCGCCTGGGTGACCGGCTGCCCGCCAGTTGGCAGGGTGCGCAGGGGTTCTGGATCGCCTCGACCGCCGGCCTGACGGTGGCCGCGGTGCTGCTCACCGCCTTGCTGGCCTGGGTGCTGGCGCAGCAGCGCACCAGCAGTGTCAAGCCGCTGGCGGCTTGACGGCGGCCTTGACCAGCACGCCGTCGATGGGCGCGTCGGCGGGTAGCCACACCGGCAGCCGCAGCACAAAGCAGCTGCCGCCACCCTCGCGGGCCTCGCAGTGCACGCTGCCGCCGTGGCGCTGCGCAATCTGGCGCACCAGGCTCAGGCCCAGGCCGACACCGCCTTCGCGCTCGGCATGGCCGGGCAGCCGAAAGTAAGGCTCGAAGATGCGCTCGCGCAAGTCGGCCGGCACGCCCGCCCCGCGGTCGCAGACCCGCAGTTGCAGTTGGCCGGCTGACGGCCGCGCCATTTGCACGCTGATCTCGCCAGCGCCGTAACGGCGGGCGTTTTCCAGCAGGTTGCGCAGCGCACGGCGCAGCAAACGGTCACTGCCGGCCACGCGCCAGTCGGCGGGCTCGCCAGGCGCTTCGACCTCGGCATCCACCCGCGCGGCTTCTTCGGCCGCCAGGCCCAGCAGGTCGATCGGGTCGCCGGCGCCCAGCGCCGGTCCGGCGTCCAGCCGGCTGGCCAGCAGCACCTCCTCGACCAGTGCGTCCAGTTCGGCCACGTTGGTGTCGATCTCGCGCCGCAACCGGCCCAGCCGGTCGTCGGCCGGGCCGGACGGCGCGTCGGCAAACAGGGCCACCGCCATCTTCAGCCGTGCCAGCGGCGAGCGCAGCTCATGGCTGGCGTTGGCCAGCAAGGTCTGGTGGCTGCGCACCAGCGACTCGATCCGCCCGGCCGCCTGGTTGAAGGTGGCGGCCACGGCAGCCACCTCGTCCCGGCCCGAGGCGTCCACCCGCTGCGCTAGATCGCCGGCACCAAAGGCCTCGACGCCGTGTCTCAGCTGCTCCAGCCGGCGTGTCAGGCGGCGCACCACCGGGTAGGCACCGGCCGCCACAGCGACAAACAGCATCGCGACCAGGATCAACGGCGCAACCGCCTGCGGCAGGCCGAAGGGCATGACAAACAGCGGCGGCGGAAACGGCAGCATCGCGCCGGGCGACAAGGTGCGCGCACGGTCGCCCAGCGCTGGGCCGGGCGGCTGATCGCCCAGCAGCGGCCCGCGTGGCGCACGCAACGCGGCTGTGCCGCGGTCGGCACGCTCGTGGCCGTCACGCCCTGTCACGTCGCGCCCCGTCACGTCACGCCCCGTCACGTCGCGCCCCGCCATGTCGCGCCCCATCATTTCGTCGTACGGCGGGCCGCCAGCGCCGGGGCGCCGCATCATGCGGCGCGCCAGCCACAGGGTTCGGCCGTCGTCCAGCCGCACCGCGGCCGCGGGTGGACCGCCCTCGGCCTCACGCAGCAAAAAACTGGCAGACGCACCGATGCGCATCCCGCGGCGATCGTCCAGCGCCAGCGGCACCCGCAGCCGGTTGGACCACTCGCGCAGCGCCTCGGCCTGCTCGTTTGCCGGTGCGTCGGCGGTGGGCAGGGCACGCTGCACCAGTTCGGCCCAGGCCGTCACGCGCTCGCTGGCTGCGGTCTCGAACCGGCTGCGCTCCTGATCGAGGTGGCGCTGCCACATCCAGCCCGAGACCAGCGCAAACAGCGCCAGCGCAGCCACCACCGTCAGCCAGATGCGCAGGTAGAGGGATTTCAAAGGCGAAAACTCATTCGTCGGCGTCTTGCTTGCGGGCAAACACATAGCCCGAGCCGCGCACCGTCAGCACCCGCTTGGGCAGCTTGGGGTCGTCTTCGATGCAGGCACGGATGCGGGAAACATGCACGTCGATGCTGCGATCAAAGGCCTCCATCGGGTGGCCCTTGAGCGAGTCCATGATCTGGTCGCGGCTGAGCACCCGGCCGGCCCCCTGGGCCAGCACCACCAACAGGTCGAACTGGTGTCCGGTCAGGTCGCAGGCGCGGCCGTCGATGCGGGCCTGGCGGGCACCGAGATCGATCTCCAGCCGGCCGAACCGCAGCACCTCGTCACCCAGCGGCTCCGGCGGGGCGCGCCGCAGCAAGGCCTTGATGCGGGCCAGCAGTTCACGCGGCTCAAACGGCTTGGCAAGGTAGTCGTCGGCGCCAAGCTCCAGCCCCAGCACCCGGTCCAACGGCTCACCTCGGGCGGTGAGCATCAGCAGCGGCAGGCGGCGCAGGCGGGCATCGGCACGCAACTCGCGTGTCAGGTCCAGGCCGTCACCGTCCGGCAGCATCAGGTCGAGCACCAGCGCGTCGTAGTGGCCCAGACGCAGCCGCTCACGGCCGGCGGCCAGCGTGCCGGCCACGTCCACCTGGTGGCCGTTGGAGCGCAGGTAGTCGCTGACCATGGCTGTGAGACGGGCGTCGTCGTCGATCAGCAGCAGATGGGCGCTCATCGTGGGCTGCCCACCCCGGCCACCATCCGGCCGATCACCCGGCATGCCAACCGGCCCACCACCCGGCGCGTCTCCGGTCCTGTCGGGCTGCAAACCCAGCCGATGGCCGGCATGTCAGCTGCGCGGCTCGACGGCCTGACGCTCACGCTGGTGGCGTTGCATCATGTCCTGACGGGTCTTCATGCGGTCAGCCAGCTTCTGGCGCTGCTCGGGTGTCAACACGGCACCGACGTCCAGCATGGCCTGCAACTGGCGCTTGCTGGCCACGTCGCGCCGGCCTTGCAACTGCTGGCGCAGGGCCTCGGCCGCCGTGGCATCCACTTGCGGGGCGGCCAGCAGGGCCATCATCTTCTGGTGCAGCTCGCGGTCACCGTCGTGCTGCTTGCGCATGTCGTCCTGGGCAGCCTTGAGCAGGTCGCGCACCTTGGTCTTTTGCTCGGCAGTGGCGCCGACGCCGTCCAACATGCGTTCCGACATCACCGGCGAGCCGCCCATGCCGTGGCCCATGCCGTGCCCCATGCCGTGCCCCATGCCCGGGTGTGCGGCAGCATGCACGGCGCCCGGGCTCATGGCCGGAGCGGCAGCCATCGGACCGGCAGGCTGGGCATGGGCCACCGATAGCGCCGCGCCGGTCAGCGCAAACAGCAGCGTGGCGGCGGCCAGATGCCGCACAGTGCCTCGGCCGGGCAGCGCCGGGACGGTTGAAGAGACCTTGATGGAATGCTGGGATGTCATGGCGTTCGCCTCATGGAGAAAGTGGGAGACTGCATTCTTCGCCGGCCCCTTTTCGCCGCCTTGTTCACACCGTAAAGATCGGTAAACAGCGAGCGCGTCGGCCGGCCCGATCAACTCAACGGCCGCTCGACCCGAAGCAAGCGGCGCCGGATCGCAAAGTCGGGGTTGGCGCAGCGCAATTCAAGCCGCAGCAGGACGCCACTGCGGCGGTCCACCGCCATCACGCCGTCGAGCCGGGTACTGCCATTGGTGCCTTGCCCAGGGCCTGCGCCGGCGGTGGGCGCTTCACCAAAAAGCTCGATCACCGCCACATCGAAGGCCCGGCCGGCCACCGTCTGCGGGCCGATGGCCACCACCTGCCCACGCACCCGGGCCCCGGGCTGCAGGTCGCCGGCCGCGGCCAACTCGCCCGCCAGCACCTGGCCCAGCACCAGATCCTGCTTGAGCAGCCGGCGCCAGCCGATCAGCGGAACCGGCATGTCCAGAACCGGGTTGCCAGCCAGGTCTTGCCGCCAGGGCTGGCCCATCGCCCGACCATCGAGTTGCACGCCAAACTCGATCTGGTCGCGGCGCAGGGCAGTGACGGTCATGGTCAGCGTCTGCGCGGGCCCCGCGTCGCCAGCACGCTCGTCGAACACCAGCCGTTCACCCAGCGATATCGGCAAGGTCGCCAAACGGCTTGCGGCCATGGCGTCCGGTGCTGGTCCACAGGGGCGCAGCGCCGCGGCGGCGCGCAAGGCCGCGTCGCGGCCCTTCAGGTCGGCCAGCTCGGCCGCCTCCGGCCCATCCGGGCGCATCGCCAGCAAGGCCGGCCAGAACATCGTGACGCCCAGGCTCAGCGCCACCAGGTTGCTGCCCACCTGCGAATCCACCGCATACGCCACGTCGACAGCCTGGTGCCGCACCACGTCAGACGCATCGAAGATCCGCTCGCAGTCCCAGCTGGCATAGGCCGCGGGGTCACCGGGCTTGGGCACGATGTTGACCGACGAGGTGGCGCAGCCGGCGAGCCAAGCCGCCACCGCCAGGGCCAGGACACAGGGGGACCGGCGTGTCGGGCCAGCGGCCGGGACGGATCGACCGCCGCAACGGCAAGCCGTCGTCGGCGACAGGCCGTGGGCAGGGTCCGGCTCGGCGGCGATCGGCATGGTGCAGGATTGTGCACGGGGACATGCGGCGCCGCCCGACAAGACTCGGCAGCACACGGTCCGGCGTACCGGCCAACCCGGTTGCCGAGCACGGCCCAGACACGCCAAAGCGCCAGCGGGGTCTGTGCGCCAACGCGCCGACGCACCGTTTTCGAGACAGTCGGCGGGCGCGCTGCTGCTGCAATTTGATCTGTCTCAAGTTGCCCCGTCCCGAGCGCCTGCTGCCGCGAAACGGTCACGTGCAGTGCGCAGACTGGCAGGCCTGTCCGATCTGAATCAGAACCGAATGCACAAGTCCGACGCCGTTGCTGCCCTGGGGCAAAGCGCCTTGCTCCTCCCCGTGTGGATCAAGGCGGCCCTGGCTGCCAATGACCGCCTGAAGCTGTACCTGACGGTCTTGCAGGCGGCGGCAGCGCATGCAGCCCACCCCGACGCCGAGCCGCTGGACCTGGGCCGGGAGGCGGCTGCGGCGGGCATCGAGGGGCGCTGGCTGGGTCAGCTGGCGGCCGCGTCGTCGCAGGCGGGCGGCACGCTGCTCATCCCTGAACTGGGTCGGCTGGTTCAGCAACTGGCCGTGGACCTGGGCCTCATGGCGCGCCCCGTGATCCAGGGGCAGCCGGCCGAACACGCGCTCCACAAACGCGTGAAGCACTGGGTCGAGTGGCTGGGCGCGCTCGCCGTTGGGCACAGCGGCGGCGAGACGCTCAGCGGTGAACAACTTCGGGCGTTGACGAGTGGCAAACGCGACAGCAAACGGGCCAGCAAACCGGACGACAAGCGAGACGACAAACCGGCCGGCACGCGTCCGGGCCAGCCAGAAGTACAGCACGGGCACGGCGGCGACGCAGCCGACCCCGATGGCGACAGCCTGCACCTGCTGGTGATGGACCTGCACAAGCAGCTCAACCGACTGGCCGGTACCTTGTCCGACGAACGGCTGGCCGGCGCGCATGTATGGCAACTGTTGCCGGCCGACCATGCGCGGGTGGAGGCGTTCATGCGGGGCCTCAACCGTACCGCGCCCTTGAAGTTCGAGCACCCCGGCCTCGACACCGCCGCCACCCGAGACGGCAACCGGCTGCTGCTGCAGAACGACATCGGCACCAACGACGCCCACGTGCTGGTGCTGCAGGTCGAGGACAGCACGATCACGCTGAACTACTCGGACCTGCACCGCGCGCGCTTCGAGTTCTTCCAGGCGCTGCTGGCGCCGTTCGGCGCGACATGGGCCGGCACACAGTCCAAAGTCGACACATTGCTCAACGCCGGCCAGGCCTACACCTTCGGCACCGCGCGCTTCGAATGCGTCGATGACGCAGCCCTCGACAAGGCCCTCGAAGGCATCGCCTCGCGCATTGTCTTTTTGATCGACTGGAACCGCGCGCGCAAGCGCCTGCTGCCCTTCGTTGGCAAGGCCTGCGCGATCGACGTCCTGCGAGAAGCTGCGCGGCGCGACGTCGGCCACATGGCCTGGCTCAAGGCCGGCGGCGAGCAAACCCTCTTCGACGCCATGCAGGCGGTTGGCAACGGCGCGTTCCGCATCGGCGACCGACTCGACACCGTGCTGGGCCAGGCCGATGCCCATGACCTCCTGGTCGAGGTGATGTGCCTCGCGAGCAAGGCGCTGCTGGCTGGCCTGCCGACCGCGCTGGTGGCCGACGAGACCCGGATGCTGCTGGCCCGGCGCATGCGCCAGCGCAGCAGCGAGTTCGACCTGCTCGAAGAGCATGCCGCCTACTGCCACGCCCTGGCACAAGCCGTCAGCGATGGTCTGGCGCACGACATCACTGCGTCCGCCGGAAAGGTTGACCACCAGGCTGCACGCACTTTGGCGGAACGGGCCAAAGCCTGGGAGCGCAAGGCCGATCACCTGGTGATGCAGGCGCGGGACCAGGCCCAGCGCCAGCCGCGCTGGCAACCCGTGGTGCGCCTGCTTGAGGTGTCCGATGACATCGCCGATGCGCTTGAGGAGGCTGCTTTCCTGATGAGCCTGATCGCCGAGGACCACCGGCAGGGCTGGACAAGCGACGTCCACCAGATCCTCTGCACGCTGGCGCAGGCCGTGCTGTCGGCGACGCAGGAACACATCAAGGCGCTGGCCATCGCACGCCGGCTCGCGTCCAGAAATGACAGCGGCAGCGACGCCGCCGACAGCGACGCATTCCTCGCCGCGTCGTGGAACGTGCTGCGGTCCGAGCGCAAATGCGATGAGTTGCTGCGCGCCGCCCGCCGCGCGATCCTGGCCGCCGTCCAGGACGCTGCGGCGCTGATGCTGGCCAACGACTTGGCGATTGCGCTCGAGCTGGCGTCGGACCGGCTGTTGGTTGCGGGCTATGCGCTGCGCGATCTTGCCTTCGACCAGGCCGGGGCACGGGCATGAAACCGCGCCGACCCCTCACCACGCCGGCCTGGCCGGACGCACTTTTCCTGATCGGCTGCGAGGCGCCGGCTGGCGGTGCACCGGCTGAGGCCGGGCCTGGCGCACAGGCCATGGGCTTCAAGGCCTACAACCTGTTGCGCATGGCGGGCCTGGGCCTGCCCGTGCCGCCGGCGTTTGTGATCGGCACGGCCTACTGCGGAGGCGCTACAGCCCGCGCTGCGGCCACCGAAGCGGCGACCTGGCAGCCGGGCCTGGACGCGCTGGAGCGCGCCACCGGCCTGCACTTTGGCGACGCCCGGCTGCCCTTGCTGCTGTCGGTGCGCTCGGGCGCGCCGGTGTCGATGCCCGGCATGATGGAGACGCTGCTCAACATCGGCCTGTGCGACGCCACGCTGCCGGGCTTCCTGCGCCAGACCGGCAACCCGCGGCTGGTCTGGGACACCTACCGGCGGCTGGTCGCCAGTTACGGCGAGGTGGTGGCTGGCGTGCCGGTGGCGGTGTTCGATGCCCAGAACACGGCCCTGGCCGGCACCCGCGACGAGCGCGAACTCGACTTCGCCGAGTTGCGCACACTGACCCGGCGCTACCTCGACGCCTATGCGCAGGCCGCAGGCTTGCCGTTTCCGCAGGACCCCCGGGCCCAGCTCGCCGGCGCCATGGCTGCCGTGTTCGCCAGCTGGCAGTCGAGCAAGGCCTGCGAATACCGGCGCCAGCGCGACATCGCCGACACCGTCGGCACCGCGGTGACGGTGCAGACGATGGTCTACGGCAACGCCGGTGGTCGCTCGGGCTCGGGCGTGGGCTTCAGCCGCGACCCGGTCAGCGGCGAGCCGGCCTTGTGGATCGACTTTTTGTTCAACGCCCAGGGCGAAGATGTGGTCTCGGGCCGGCGCAGCGCCTATGGCCACGACGAACTGGCCGCCGTGATGCCGGCGGTCTGGCAGGCCCTGGGCGACACGGCGGCCCAGCTGGAAGCCGAATTTGGCGACATGCAGGACTTCGAGTTCACGGTGCAGGACGGCCAGCTCTACCTGTTGCAGACCCGGACCGGCAAATGCTCGGCACGAGCATTGGCGCGCATTGCGCTCGACCTGTGCGACGCCGGCGTGATTTCAGCCGATGTTGCGCGGCAACGCACGGCGGCGTTGACGCCGAAGGATCTGGTGAGCACACAAACCCTGTCGTCCGACGGCCAACCCTTGACGCCGCTGGCGCATGCCGCGAGTGCCAGCAGCGGCGTGGCGGTCGGCGAGATTGCATTTGACGAGACGGCAGCCCGGGCGCGCCATGCTGCGGGTGCCGCCGTGGTGCTGGTCCGCAGAGATGCGGAAACCGGCGACATCGCGGCACTTGAACTGGCGGCCGGTCTGCTGACGCAGCGCGGCGCGCGCACCTCGCACGCCGCCGTGGTCGCGCGCCAACTGGGCAAGGTCTGCCTGGTCGGCTGCGGCGCGATGCAGATCGACGAGGCGGCACGCACGCTCCGGATCGGCGAGCTGACGCTGCACGAGGGCGACTTGTTGACCCTGGACGGCAACGACGGCGCCGTTTATGCCGGCGCTGTGCACACCACCACCTTGCCGCTGCTGGACCTGCAGCACCGGCTCGCACGCTTGCGGGCCCACCCCGGCAACGCCGTGACCCCACCCAGCCCCTTGCCCCCTGAGCGCACAACATGACCCAGACTGCCATCACCACGCACCCGCCTTCGCCGACCACGCCAGCTGCAGAAACAGCGCCGCCCTGCGACCTGGACAGCCTCGTTCACACCCAACTGGCCCGGCTCACCCTGGGGCTGTCGCCGGCGTCCATGGCTGCGGCCTGTGTGGACTGGCTCACCCATTTGGCGGTGTCTCCCGGCAAGCAACAGGCGCTGGCGATGCAGGCGTTGGCAGGCGTCGGGGCGCCGCCAAAAGCAGAGCCGCAGCCCCACGACCACCGGTTCTCGGCCGCTGAATGGCAGCGCTGGCCCTTCGACCAGATCGCCGGCAAGTTCCAGCAGCAAGAGCGTTGGTGGCTGGAGGCGACAACCGGCGTGCGCGGCGTCAGCCCGCACCACGAACAGCAGGCGTCCTTTCTGGCGCGGCAGGTGCTGGACATGTGGTCGCCGTCGAACTTCCTGTTGACCAACCCGGAAGTGCTGAATGCCACGGTGACGAGCGGCGGCGCCAACCTGCTGCAGGGTGCACGCAACCACTGGCAGGACACGGCGCAGCTGCTCAAGAGCAGGCCTGCGGCCGGATCGGCGCCGTTCCAGCCGGGCCAGGACGTTGCCATCACGCCCGGCAAGGTGGTGTTGCGCAACCACCTGATAGAGCTGATCCAGTACACGCCGCAGACCCAGACCGTCTTTGCGGCCCCGGTGCTGCTGGTGCCGCCCTGGATCATGAAGTTCTACATCCTCGACCTGTCGCCGGCCAGCTCGCTGGTGCGCTACCTCGTCGAACAGGGCCACACCGTTTTCATCGTCTCCTGGCTGAACCCGGGCACTGAGGACCGCAACCTGGGCATGGACGACTACCTGAAGTCCGGCGTGATGGCGGCCATCGACGCGGTGAGCAGCATCGTGCCCAGTCAAAAGGTCCAGGCCCTCGGCTACTGCCTGGGCGGCACCTTGCTGTCCATCGCCGCAGCCTCCATGGCCCGTGCGGATGACACCCGACTGAACTCGCTGACGCTGTTGGCCTCTGAAGTGGATTTCACCGAGCCGGGAGACCTGTCGCTGTTCATCGACGAGAGCCAGTTGCAGGTGCTCGACGACACGATGGCGGACAAGGGTTATCTCGATGGCGCGCAGATGGCCGGCGCGTTTGCGTTGATGAACGCGCGGGACCTGCTGTGGTCGCGCAGGGTCAGTGCCTACTTGCTGGGCCGCAGCCCGCCCGTCAGCGATCTGGGCGCCTGGAACGCCGACGCCACCCGCATGCCCTACCGTCAGCACAGTGAGTACCTGCGCGGGCTCTACCGCGACAACGACCTGGCGCAAGGCCGCTACTTGGTCGATGGCAAGCCCGTCGCGCTGCGGGACATCCGTGTGCCTGTCTTCTCGCTGGGCCTGCAGCGCGACACGGTCGCGCCCTGGCGATCGGTCTTCAAGATCCACCTGCTGACCCGCAGCGAGGTGACCTTCTGCCTCAGCAGCGGCGGCCACAACGTGGGCGTCGTCAACCCGCCGGGGCCGGGCGTGTCGCGAAGCTACCAGCTCGCCAGCTGCGGCGCGCAGGCGAACTACGTCGATCCCGACACCTGGCTCGCCACCGCGCCGGCCCACGACGGCTCATGGTGGCCCGCCTGGGAGGCCTGGCTGCAGCAGCACGCCGGCCCGCGTGTTGCGCCGCCGACGATGGGCAACGGGCCGGCCGGTTTTGCACCGCTGGACGACGCGCCCGGCCTCTACGTCCTTATCCCCTGAAAAACTCACCATGACCCCCCACATCAAACCCGCCGCATCGGCCTCGCTACCCAGCCTGATCGGCAAGAAGGGCCTGATCGTCGGCATCGCCAACGACCAGAGCATCGCCTACGGCTGCGCCCAGGTGATTCGCCAGCTGGGCGGCGCCATCGCCGTGACCTACATGAACGCCAAGGCGGAGCCGTATGTCAGACCGCTCGCCGACCAGCTCGGCGCGGAGATCATCGCCCCGCTCGATGTGGAACAACCCGGACAGATGGCGGCCGTTTTTGACCAGATCGAGCAGCACTGGGGCCGGCTGGACTTTGTCCTGCATGCGATTGCCTTTGCGCCGGCCGCCGACCTGCACGGCCGGGTGGTCGACAGCAGTGCTGCGGGCTTTGCCCGCGCGATGGACATCTCGTGCCATTCGTTTGTGCGCCTGGCACGCCTGGCCGAGCCGCTGATGGGCGGTGGTGGTGCGCTGGTGACCATGAGCTACTACGGCGCCCAGAAAGTGGTCGCGAACTACGGGATCATGGGCCCGGTCAAGGCCGCGCTGGAGGCCACCGTGCGCTACCTGGCGGCCGAGCTCGGCCCGGCCGGCATCCGGGTGCACGCCGTGTCGCCAGGCCCGATCAGGACGCGCGCCGCGTCCGGCATCGGCGAGTTCGAGAAGCTGCTGGACAACACGGCCGCTCGTGCACCCGCGCACCAGCTGGTCACGATCGCCGACGTCGGTGCCGTGACCGCCCTGCTGTGCAGCGACGCGGCCCGGGCCCTGACCGGCAACGTCGTCTTCGTCGACGCTGGCTACCACGTGATGGGCTGAACCATGGACACCAAGGTGTTTCACATCGACCCGGCTTCGGACTATCTGGAGAACCACCCGTTCGGGGGTATCCGCGTGGGCGACAGCGCCAGCCTCATCCGCAGCGTCAGCAACCGCGACATCCAGCTGTTCGCCGCCGTATCGGGCGACGTGAATCCGGCACACGTCGACGCGCTCTACGCCAAGAGCAGCCACTTTCACGAGATCATCGCGCACGGCATGTTGGGCGCGTCCTTGATCTCGACCGTGCTCGGCACGCGCTTCCCCGGCCCGGGCACGATCTACCTCGGCCAGAGCCTGAAGTTTCTCAAGCCGGTGCATATCGGCGACACCCTGACCGTCACCGTCACGGTCAAGTCGCTGGACCCGGTCAAGCACAGCCTGGTCCTCGACACACGCTGTGTTGACCAGGAGGGCGACGTGGTCATCGAAGGTGAGGCGGAGGTTCTGGCGCCCAGGGAGAAGCTGCGCATCCTGCGGACCGAGCTGCCCGAGCCCTTGATGGCGGACAAGAACCTCCGCTACGACCAGTTGCTGGCAGCCGCCCGGGATTGCCCGCGCATCCGCATGGGCGTGGTGCATGCCTGCAGCCGCGAGGCGCTGGAGGGTGCGCTGGATGCCCACAGGCTCGGGCTGATCGAAGCGGTGCTGATCGGGCCACTGGCGAAGATGCGCAGCCTGGCCGAGCAGCACCAGCTCGACCTGACCGGCATTTGCCTGGTCGATGTCGCCCACAGCCATGCCGCGGCCGTCAAAGGTGTCGAGATGGCCCGCAGCGGCGAGGTCGAGGCCTTGATGAAAGGCAGTCTGCACAGTGACGAGTTGCTGGCCGAGGTGGTTCAGGCCAACGGCGGCCTGCGGACGGCGCGCCGCATCAGCCATGTGTTTGTGCTCGACGTGCCGCGCTACCCCAAGCCGCTGCTGATCACCGACGCGGCGATCAACGTCGCGCCGGACTTCGACACCAAGGTCGACATCGTCAAGAACGCGATCGACCTCGCGCATGCGCTGGGCATCCCGGAGCCGAAGGTGGCGGTCCTGTCGGCGGTCGAGACGGTCACGTCCAAGCTCAGGTCGGCCATGGACGCTGCCGCGCTGTCGAAGATGGCGGACCGCGGCCAGATCACCGGCGCGCTGGTCGATGGCCCGCTGGCGTTTGACAATGCGGTGTCGATGGCCGCAGCGCGGACCAAGGGCATCGAGTCACGGGTGGCCGGCGATGCCGACATCCTGGTCGTGCCCGACCTGGAGTCGGGCAACACCTTGGCCAAACAGCTGGAGTACCTGGGCGACGCCCAGGCCGCCGGCCTGGTGATGGGCGCACGGGTGCCCATCGTGCTGACCAGCCGGGCGGACTCGGCCCACTCGCGCATCGCCTCGTGCGCCATGGCGCTGCTGTGGTTGAAGTACCGAAGGCAGTTGTTGGCGTGAAAGGCAACATCCTGGTCATCAACTCGGGCTCGTCGAGCGTCAAGTTCGCGTCCTACGACATTGCCGCCGGCGCGCTGCCGGTGCGCATCCTGCACGGCAGGGTTGACGGCATCGGCAGCGCGCCGCGCCTGCTGGCCTGGGCGCATGAGGGCGCGCCGCTCGAAGAATTGCCGCTTGCGCTGTCCGCGGACCACGCCGCTGGCCATCAAGCCGCCCTGGGCACCTTGATGGCATGGCTGGACCGTCACCCGTCACAAAGCCAGCCGCTCGCGGCGGTCCACCGGGTGGTGCACGGGGGTGAGCAGTTCTTGCAACCGGTGCTGGTGACACCGGACGTGGCGACAGACCTGGCACGCCTGGAACGCCTCGCGCCGCTGCACCAGCCGCACAACCTGGCCGCGATCCGGGCGATCAGGGCGGTGCAGCCCGGGCTGCCCCAGTTCGCCTGCTTCGACACGGCCTTCCACGCCGGCCAAGCCTGGGTGATGCAGGCCTATGCGCTGCCGCAGCGCATCAGCCGGGCGGGCGTGAAGCGCTACGGATTTCACGGCCTGTCCTACGAGTACATCGCCAGCGAGTTGCCCGCCGTTCTCGGGCCGGTCGCCGAGGGTCGGGTGGTGGTCGCGCACCTGGGCAACGGCGCCAGCATGTGCGCCATGAACGGGCGGCGCAGCGTGGCCAGCAGCATGGGCTTTACTGCCCTCGACGGGCTGATGATGGGCACCCGCTGCGGCAGCCTCGACCCCGGTGTCGTGCTGTACCTGATGGCCGAGCAAGGGATGTCGGTCGACGAGGTCGAGGCGGTCCTGTACCAGCAGTCCGGGCTGCTCGGGGTGTCCGGCATTTCACCGGACATGCGCACCCTCGAGGCCAGCAGCCATCCCGATGCCGCCGCCGCGATCGACCTCTATGTCAACCGCATCGCGCGCGAGCTGGGTGGGCTGGCTGCGACGCTCGGCGGGCTCGATGCGTTGATCTTCACGGGCGGCATCGGCGAACACAGCGCCACGGTCCGCCGGCGCGTGTGCCAGGACGCGGCCTGGCTCGGGATCGAGCTGGATCAGCCGGCAAACCTTGCCGGCGGGCCGTGCCTCACCAAGCCCGGCAGCCGCACCTCCGCCTGGGTCATGCAGACCAATGAGGAGTTGATGCTGGCCATGCACGCACAGACGCTGCTTGGCCAGCAAGGTGAAGGCCGAGCCTGCGGAGCGCCCGGTCTTGCTACCGGCGCCTGAGTTGGCACCGGCGACGAACAAGGCCTCGTCGATCCCGAGCCGCTCGGAGATGCGCCGCTGACGCAGCGGGCGGGCCCTGAGGTCACCCTCGACCGAGCCAGATTTGCCGCGCGACCGGGTAAAAACGCCGCCGCCCACCCGCCCGCATCGGCGAAACAGCACGACCCAGAAAAACCAAACCCACCAGCCAGGGTGCATTCCCGGGTGGTGGGTCAGTGGGTCAGTGTGTCGGTGGATCAGTAGGTCAGTGAATCGGTGGGTCAGTGGGTGGACCGCACCGATTTTTTTTGCCAATTCCTCAAAGCCGAGGATGGAGGAGAGAGAGGGATTCGAACCCTCGGAACCTTGCGGTTCGCCTGATTTCGAGTCAGGTACATTCGACCACTCTGCCACCTCTCCAGATCACCCACGGTCAGTTGGGTGAAGCCCAGCATTCTAGTCCATCAAGCCGACAGGACGTCAAGCCCGCCCAGATAGGGCCGCAGCAGCGCCGGGATGCGGATGCTGCCGTCGGCCTGCTGGTGGTTCTCCAGCAGCGCCACCAGCGCCCGGCCGACGGCCAGGCCCGAGCCGTTCAGCGTGTGCAGCAACTCGGGCTTGCTGTCGGCCTTGGCGCCGGCCCGCCTGAAGCGCGCCTGCATCCGGCGCGCCTGGAAGTCGCCGCAGTTGCTGCACGAGCTGATCTCGCGGTAGCTGGCTTGCGCTGGCAGCCAGACCTCCAGGTCGTAGGTCTTGACGGCACCAAAGCCCATGTCACCGGTGCACAGCAGCACCACGCGGTAGGGCAGCTCCAATTTTTGCAGGATGGCCTCGGCATGGCCGACCATCAGCTCCAGCGTGGCCTCGCTGTGTTCGGGCGCCACCACCTGCACCATCTCGACCTTGTCGAACTGGTGCTGGCGGATCATGCCGCGGGTGTCGCGGCCGGCCGATCCGGCCTCGGACCGGAAGCAGGGGCTGTGGGCGGTCAGCTTGACCGGCAGGTCCTCGGGTTTCTGAATCTGCTCGCGCACGCTGTTGGTCAGCGAGATCTCCGAGGTGGAGATCAGGTATTGCTCGGGCTGGTCCTCGTCGCCACCGCGCAGCACCCAGAACATGTCCTCCTTGAACTTGGGCAGCTGGCCGGTACCTTCAAGAATCTCGCGGTTGACGATGTAGGGCGTGTAGCACTCGGTGTAACCGTGCTCGGTGGTCTGCACGTCCAGCATGAACTGGGCCAGCGCCCGGTGCAGCCGGGCGATCTTGCCCTTCAAGAACGAAAACCGCGCGCCGCTCAGCCTGGCGCCGGTCTCGAAGTCCAGCCCCAGCGGCGCACCCAGATCCACATGGTCCTTGACCGTGAAGTTGTACTGGCCGGGTGTGCCCCAGCGCCGCACTTCGGCGTTGGCCGATTCGTCCGCACCCACCGGCACACTCGCGTCGGGCAGGTTGGGCAGCGCCATCAGCAGGCCGTGCAACTCGGCCTGGATCGCCTCCAGACGCTCTGCGCCGGACTTCATCTCGTCGGCAATGCCGGCCACCTCGGCCATCAGCGTGGCGACCAGCGCGGCGCTGTCGTCGCCCTTGGCCTTGTGCTGGCCAATCTGCCTGGACAGGCTGTTGCGCCGCGCCTGCAACGCCTCGGTGCGGGTTTGCAGGGTCTTGCGCTCGGCCTCCAGCGCCGTGAAGCGGGCCACGTCGAGAAAGGGCTGCGGCGTCTTGCGGGCTTCGAGGCGGGCGACGACGGCGGGCAGGTCGCGTCGCAGTAGGCTGATGTCGAGCATGGGGGTGTCCTGGGGTACGGGTCAATGTCCCGAGCGGGGGTTTACGCAGACAAACGGCACCACGTGGGTGCCGTTCAACATCGAGGGTGTGAACGGCGCGCTTAAGGTCGGGACGCGGAGAGTTCGCTCATCGACCGGTCGCCCAGGCCTTTGGGCAGCGGAAAGTGCACCGTCTCCTCCACGCCGGGCAGGCGCCGCACACTGACACTGCCCAGCTCACGCAGCCGCTGGATCACCTGCTGTACCAGGATGTCCGGGGCAGACGCACCGGCGGTCAGGCCAACACACGGGCGGCCCTCGAACCAGGCCGGCTGCAGGTCGTCGGCCGCGTCCACCATGTAAGACGGTGTGCCCAGCCGCTCGGCCAGTTCGCGCAGGCGGTTGCTGTTGCTGCTGGTCGGGCTGCCCACCACGATCACGATGTCGACCTGCGGCGCCATCAGCTTGACGGCGTCCTGCCGGTTCTGGGTGGCATAGCAAATGTCTTGCTGCTTGGGCTCGCGCACATGCGGAAACAGCCGCTTGACCTCGCCCAGGATGGCCGCGGCATCGTCCACGCTGAGCGTGGTCTGCGTGACCACCGCCAGCAACGGGCCACGCGGCCGCACACGGGCCACGTCAGCCACGTCCTCGACCAGGTAGATGCCCTCGGACAACTGGCCCATCGTGCCTTCGACCTCGGGGTGGCCCTTGTGGCCGATCATGATGAACTCATAACCCTCGCGGGCCAGCTTGGCCACCTCGACATGCACCTTGCTGACCAGCGGACAGGTGGCATCGAACACCTGAAAGCCCCGCGCGTCGGCCTCGTTGCGCACCGTGCGGCTGACACCGTGGGCCGAGAACACCAGCGTGGCGCCTGGGGGCACGTCGGCCAGGTCCTCGATGAAGATCGCGCCGCGGGCTTTCAGGTCGTTGACGACATAGGTGTTGTGCACGATCTCGTGGCGCACGTAGATCGGGGCGCCGAAGCGCAGCAGCGCCCGCTCGACGATCTCGATGGCGCGGTCCACGCCGGCACAAAAACCGCGCGGCTCGGCCAGCAAGACCTCGTTGACAAAGGATGTCGCCACAGGCAGCGACTCTGGCAGCGGCTCAATGGCCATCACAGCACCCCGATCACATGAACTTCGAAGGTGACCGGTTGACCGGCCAGCGGGTGGTTGAAGTCGAACAGCAACCAGGCCTCACCGGTATCCCGCACCAGGCCGGCATAGCTGCCTGAGCCGTCCGGCGTGGGGAACTGCACCACGTCGCCGACGTGGTAGTCGGCATCCGGATCACCCAGCTCGGCCAGCAGGCTGCGCTTGACACGCTGCAGCATCTCGGGATTGCGGTCGCCAAAGGCCTCACCGGCGGCCAGTGAAAACACCGTGCGGGCGCCCTCGGCCAGGCCGAGCAGGCGGCGCTCCAGCGCCGGGGCCAATTGGCCGGCGCCCAGCGTCAGCGTGGCGGGCTTGTCGGCGAAGGTGTTGATCACATCCGCGCCGTCGGGGCCGGCAAGCCGGTAATGCAGGGTCAGGAACGACCCCTCCTGAATGGTGATCACGCTAAAGGGGGGTGTGTTGGGGGAGGCGGGCGGCAAATCGCCCGAATAGACTGGCTTCATTCTACGGGCCGGCCTGGTGGCTGCCCGCCCAGCTGCCCTCCCGCCAACCCACGCCGCCGGCGCCACACCATGTCGATCAAGCTCATGCCTGCCGAAGCCCGGCCCCGAGAAAAGCTGCTGCAGCACGGTGCGGCCAGCCTGTCGGACCCCGAACTGCTGGCCTTGTTGCTGCGCACCGGCGTGCGCGGCCAGGGCGTGCTGCAGATGGCCGGCGCGGTGCTGGCGCGTTTTGGCGGCTTCGCGGCCCTGCTGCATGCCGATGCCGGCGACTTGAAATCGGTCAAGGGCATGGGCCCGGCCAAACGCGCCGAGCTGGCCGCAGTCATCGAGATGGCCCGGCGCGCGCTGGCCCAGCGCCTGAGCGCAGCGCCGGTGTTCGACTCGCCGCAGATGGTCAAGGACTACCTGCAACTGCACCTGGGCAACCTGCCGCACGAGGTGTTTGCGGTGCTGTTTCTGGACGGCCAGCACCGGCTGATCAAGCTCGACACGATGTTCACCGGCACGCTGGGGCAAACCAGCGTCTATCCGCGCGAGGTGGTCAAACGCGCGCTGGCGCACAACGCCGGGGCGGTGATCCTGGCGCACAACCACCCGTCCGGCGTGGCCGAGCCCTCACGCGCCGATGAGTTTCTGACCCAGTCACTGAAAAGCGCGTTGGCGCTGATCGATGTGCGGGTGCTCGACCACCTGGTGATCGGTTGCGGCCAGGTGGTGTCGTTTGCCGAACGGGGGTTGCTGTGAGCCCGATGCGCCCCAGGTGCGCCCGTTGAAGGTTCACAGCCTGGCCGAGCTGGGCGCCATCCGCGAGGCCATGCGGCGTGCCGCGCTGGCCGACGCCCAGCAGCAGGCCCGCGCGCTGGCCTTGCAGCAGGCGCTGTCGGCCCAGGCGCGCCAGCAACCGCTGCCCGATGGCCTGTTTGCACGCAGCGTGGGCACGGTGCACCCGCTGCGTGACAGCGGGCTGGCCGATATCGACCGGCCACGCCCGGCACCCCATCCACGCCAGCGCGACCTGGACGAGCAGGCTGCATTGGCCGAATCGCTGTCGGACGAGGTCAATGTCGAATCGCTGCTGCTGACCGACGACGGCCTGAGCTTCCGGCGGCCCGGCATCGGGCCCGACGTGGTGACCAAGCTGCGGCGCGGCGACTGGGCGCTGCAGGGCCAGATCGACCTGCACGGCTGCACCCGAGACGAAGCCCGCGAAGTGCTGGCCGGCTACATCCGCGACAGCCACCGCCTGGGCAAACGATGCCTGCGGGTGGTGCACGGCAAGGGCAACGGATCGCCCGGCCGCCAGCCGGTGCTCAAGGCCCGGGTGCAGCGCTGGCTGGCGCAGTGCGGCGAGGTCATCGCCTTCTCGCAGGCCAGCGGCCCGCAAGGTGGCGCCGGCGCGCTGATGGTGCTGCTGGCCGGCAGCCGCTGACGTGGGGCGCAGGGCCGGGGGCAACAGGCCCGACGTTAAGTTTCGGTTCAGCCGAAGCAGGTCCAATCCGGCAATTCAACCCCCGTCCTGGCAACCGTTTTGGCGACACCTCCCCCGCTGCATTTGCTGCTGCTCGAAGACGATCAAGACCTGGGTCAGGCCGTTGCCGATCACCTTCGCGGCGCAGGACACCGGGTGCAGTGGTGCCTGAGCATCGCCGACGCACGGGCCGCACCGGCGCCCGACATGGCCTTGCTGGACCTGCACCTGCCCGACGGCGATGGCCTGGACCTGCTGCGCACCTGGCGCGCGGCGGGCCAGGCTTGGCCGGTGATCGTGCTGACCGCGCGCGATCAGGTCAGCGACCGCGTCCGCGGCCTGCAAGCGGGCGCCGACGACTACCTGGTCAAACCCTTCGACTTGGACGAGTTGCTGGCCCGGGTCAACGCCGTGTCACGCCGCATGCTGGTGCCGGGTACTGCCCGACCGCCCGGTGCAGCCGGCCATTGGCACATCGATCTCGATGCCCGCACCGCCTGCCGTGGGGCTGAACGGCCCGACCTGACCCAGATGGAGTGGGCCGTGCTGGCCTGCCTGGCGCAACGGCGCGGCCGCATCTGCAGCCGCAACCAGATCGACAGCCAGCTCGATGCGGCGGGCCTGTCGGGGGCGGCCAGCAATTCTCTGGAGGTGATCGTCAGCCGATTGCGCAAGAAGCTGGGGCCCGACACCATCAGCACCCACCGCGGCTTGGGGTACCGGCTTGAAGCCTGATCGCTCATCGCCCGACGCCAGGCTTTTGGGCGCCAACACAGGCCGCAACACCACCCCGCCGGCGCATGCTCCCAGCCGCGCCAGTGCCCGGCATCGCCTTGGCGTGCCGGTGGAGGCGGCGCCTCGACGCCTGCAGTCCCAGCTGCGCCGTGAGTTGCTGGCCTTGCTGGCCGGCGTCTGGCTGCTGGGGGCAACCGCGGCGGGTCTGGGTCTGTGGCACGAGACCGACGAGGTGCTCGACAGCGCATTGACCGAGACGGCGCAGCGCCTGCTGCTGCTGCCCGATGCGGCACTGGCCGTGCCCGACACCGCAGACCATCTGGCCACGCTCGGTCCGCACCAGGAGTTTGTGGTCTACCAGGTGTTCGACCGCCAAGGCGCGCTGCAGCTGCATTCGCACGATGCGCCGGCCACGCCGCTGGACGCCGACGCGCCGGACGGATTGCGCGAGGCGCGTGGCTGGCTGGTGCTGACCTTGAGCGCGGCTGACGGCTCTCGGCGCGCCCAGGTGGCCGAGCGTATGGCGCACCGCAACGAGGTGTTGTGGGCCAGTGTGGGCTGGCTGGTGGGCGTCTTGCTGGCGATGTTGCCGCTGGCAGCGATCGGCGTGGGCTGGGTGCTGCGGCGCGGCTTCCAGGTGCTGGAGCCCGCGCGTCTTGACCTGGCCCAGCGCCAACAGAACGACTTGCGGCCGCTGGCGCTGACCGCCGCCCCCGCCGAATTGCAGCCGTGGCTCGACACCGTCAACAGCCTGCTGGTGCGGGTGCAGGCGCTGGTCGACAGCGAGCGCAGCTTTGCCGCCCATACCGCGCACGAGCTGCGCACACCCCTGGCCGCGGCCATGGCGCAGGCCCAGCGTCTGGTGCAGGCCAGCGGCGACCCCGCCACCCGCGAGCCGGCACAGGCGTTGCTGCGCCAGTTGGCCCGGCTGACACGGCTGGCCACCCGCTTGTTACAGCTCGCGCGGGTTGAATCCGGCGTCGCCCTGCAGCACGCGCCGGTCGATCTGGTGCAGCTGGCCCTGCTGGTGGTGGACGACTTTGCCGAGGCCCAGCGCAGCGGCCGCCTGTTGTTGCAGGTCGACGCCCGGCCGCTGCCGGTGCAGGCCGACATCGACGCCCTGGGCATCGCACTGCGCAACCTGATCGACAACGCGCTCAAGCACGGTGGTGAAAATGCCCGCGTGACGGTGCACATCGACGGCCAGACCTTGCGGGTGGACGATGACGGTCCGGGTGTGGCGGCCGACCGGGTGGCCGGCCTGGTGCGCAAGTTCGAGCGCGGCAGCGCCAGCTTTGCGGTCACCGGCAGTGGCCTCGGGCTGAGCCTGGTCGACACCATCGCGCGCCAATCGGGCGCACGGCTGGTCTTGACATCACCACTGGCGGACGGCCATGGCTTCAGCGCCTGCCTGCGTTTCGACCTTGACCTGGATCATCGTCCGGCCTGATCACAAGCCCACTGGCCACCGGATCGCGGGGCCGACGGCGGACCGGTTCAGCTTGGGTTCACGCTGATCGGGATGATCCGGGGTGCGCCACATCCCGGCGTCGACAAAGGATCTGCATGACCGCCACCCGCCACCCTTGCCGCCGCCAGCGCGCACCGGGCGCACGCTTCAGGCTGGCCGCGCTGGCCGCGCTGGCCGCGCTGTTGCCCGCCACCGCCGCGCTGGCCACCAGCACCTTCGGCAGCCTGGCCAACTTCGACAGCGTCAACGACACAGGCCGGACCGCGCACGGCTTCGAGATCGAGCTCGAAGGGCTGGACAAGAGCCGGATTGCCGATGTCTTCGGCCTGAACCGCAACTTCGGCACCGCCTCACCCGGCGATGTGGAGCGTTACGGCCTGCCCACCGTGTCCGATCTGCTGGACGGCACCGGCAAGGTCATCGGATCAAAAGTCACCTACCTCGCCAGCTTTGCCAACAACACCTGGAGCGCCGGCACTGCGTCGGGCGTGTTCAACACCCCGGGCGAGAGTTGCTGGACCTTTGGCAATGTCGGCTACCCGAACGTGCCCTGCGACCATTTCGGCGTCAGCACGATCGGCTCGCCCACCCGGACGACCTACAGCTGGCTGGTGGAGGTGGCCGGCTCGCCCGGCGTGCTCAGCGCCGCCGGGGTGGCGATCCCGTCGGTGACCTTCACCCCGCCCCCGCCCCCGGTGCAGGGCCAACCGCCGCAGCCCGTGGTGGCCGTGATCCAGGCCCAGCGGCTGGACCCGGTGGTGCCGCAGAACAACGCCTTCTGGGTCAAGATCGTACAGACGACCCTGCCCGGCAACGTCGATCTCAACGAGTTGATGGGCGGGCACAACCCGTTCGAGAATCCGGGCGTGGCCGCGCTGAACGACAAGACCGAAACCGAGATTGAATGGCAGGTGCTTCAGCCGGGTTTTGTGGACGAGGTCAGCAAGGCCGTGCAGCCCAATGGCGACCCGTCGGTGGTCATCCGCTACGAGTTTTTCAAGTACAAGGGCAGCTTCGACGACGAGGGCCTGGTAGACCCGAAAGCCGCTGAAACGCCGCACGGCAATGTGCTCAATCAATTTGTCGGCAACTACGTGGGCGAGCAGATTGCCGGCTTCAACGCGGTGCAAGCCGTGCCCGAGCCGCAGACCTGGGCGCTGATGCTGGCCGGCATCGTGATGGTGGGGGCGCTGGTCAGGCGCCGCGGCTGAACGCCACGCAGCCAAGTTGAGCTTTGCGCCGACCGGCTGAGGCCGGTCTGGCGCCGTGGGTGCTCAGCCGCCCTTGTTGCGCATCCAGTCCGCTGTGCCAAAAAAACTCTCGGCCAGCCGCTGCGCCAGCGTCGCATCCACGCCCAGCTCGCCCATCGCCTGCCCCATGCAGGCCAGCCACTGGTCACGCTCGTTGATACCGATGGCAAACGGCAGGTGGCGGGCACGCAGCATCGGGTGGCCAAAACGCTCGACATAGTGGTTGGGGCCGCCCAGCCAGCCGCACAAAAACCAGTGCAGCTTGTCGCGGGCGTTGTCCAGGCTGGCGGGATGCAGCTTGCGGATGCCCGCCAGTGCCGGCTCCAGGTCCATCAGGTCGTAGAAGCGGTCCACCAGAGCCCGTACCGCGGGCTCGCCGCCCAGGCGCTCGAACGGCGTGGCGACAGCGGCGTTGGCGCTGGCTGGGCCGTCGCCGGCAGGATCGGTGGAGGCAGGTTCGGTCATTCGGGTCGCACGCAGGGCCGGCGCGCTCAGGGTGTCAGCAGCTTGGCGGCCGCGCCGGCCAGCGCGATCGCTGCCGGGCTGCCGGGCAGAGATTCCAGCAGCAGCTGGCGGCGCAGGATCGACTCGCGCACCGCCGCATCCAGCGGCACCTCGCCCAGCAGCGCCAGCTTGAGCGGCTGCGGCAGCGTGGGGTTGACAAAGCGGTCCAGCACCTGTTGCAGCTGGGCCAGCACCGCGCGGCCCTCGCTGCGGCGCTGGGTCTGGTTGACCAGCAGCCGAACCGGGCGCGCCGCCTGGGTCGAGGCCAGCACCTTGATGGTGGCATAGGCGTCGGTCAGCGAGGTGGGCTCGGGCGTGGCCACGATCAGCACTTCGTCGGCCAGCGAGACGGTGAACAGCACCACGTCGGAGATGCCCGCGCCGGTGTCGAGCAGCACGTGGTCGAAGCGCGGACGCACCTGGGCGATCACATCGAGCAGCTTGTCGCGCACCTCGGGCGTCATGCGCGAGTACTCCACCAGCCCCGAGCCGGCCAGCAGCACCGAGAAACCGCCAGGCGCTGATTGCAACGCCTCGTCCAGCGAGGCCCGGCCGGTGAACACATCGTGCAGCGTGACGCGTGCGGCCAGGTTGAGCACCACGTCCAGGTTGGCCAGGCCCAGGTCGGCGTCCAGCACCAGCACGCGCTCGCCCTGACGCGCCAGCGCGGCGGCCAGGTTGGCGGCCACAAAGGTCTTGCCTACGCCGCCCTTGCCACTGGTCACGGCGGTGATGCGGGCACGCGGCTTGGCAGCCGGCGAAGGTACGGCTTGGCTCATTCGGGTTCCTGAATCGGGTGGCCGCCCAGCAGCATGTCGCGCTCCAGGGCGCTGACGTCAAACACGGCGGCGTGCTCCAGGCAGACGCGGTCGCGCCCTTCGCCTTTGGCGCGGTACAGCTGCTGGTCGGCGCGCTGCAGCCAGATGCCAGGGGTAGACCGAACCCACTGCGGCGCAAACGCCCCGCCCACACTGACCGTGACCGACAGCCGCAGCCCTTCTGGCGGCAGCGCCACCTCGGTGCGGGCCACACGCTGGCGCACCCGGGCCGCCACCTGCGGGCCAAAAGCCGCCGGGCAGTTGGGCAGGAGCACGGCAAATTCTTCGCCGCCGATGCGGGCGGCCAGGTCCATCGGCCGCACGCTGTCGGTCAGCGCCTGGGCCACCGCGCGGATCACCAGGTCGCCCGCGGCATGGCCGTGGCTGTCGTTGACCCGCTTGAAATGGTCGATGTCGACCATCAGCAGCAAAGCCGGCTCACCCGACCGCGCCACCCGGTCGACCTCGCGGGCCAGCGCCAGCTCAAAAGTGCGGCGGTTGGCCAGCCCGGTCAGCGCGTCGCGGCTGGACAAATCGACCAGCTGGTCGATCAGCATCTGCAGGTAGGCCGGCGACCCCGGCGGCCCTGCCGGTTCGGCCTGGCCCGCCTGCCGCAGCAGCGCCAGCGCAGTCTCCAGCCGCAACGCCGCGGCCGGGCCGGCGGTATGGCCGGCGGACTCGGGCGGGGCAGCAGGTGCGGTGGGGTCCACAGGCGTGGTGCGCAAAGGCTCAGGCAACGGACAGGCGGCCAGTCTAGCGGCCGCGCCCGGCAGCCGGCGCCAGATTTGCGCACCGTTTGCCCCGCTCCTCCGGCGCTGACCGCCCTGCACGAACAGCCAGACTGGACCGCCGCAGATCGCCTGCCAGGCCGCAAGCGCTCACGCCCTCGGCAAAGCCTGCGCGATGCCGCGCCTTCGCTGGACCGACCCAACCGATGCACCCGACGCCACCATGACCGAGCTTGCCGACAAGTCCCCCCCCGCACTGGCTGCCACCCCAGGCGGCGGCGCTGTAGACCAGGAGTTCAGCTTTTCGGACGCCGACTTCCAACGTGTGCGAGAACTGATCTACCAGCGTGCCGGCATCAGCCTGAACGCCGGCAAGCAGGCCATGGTCTACAGCCGGCTGTCGCGCCGGCTGCGCGAGACCAGTCACCGCACGTTTGCCAGTTACCTGCAATGGCTGCAGGCCAACAACGGCCCGTCCGGCGAGGCCGAATGGCAAGAGTTCGTCAACTGCCTGACGACCAACCTGACCTCGTTTTTTCGAGAGGACCATCACTTTCACGCGTTGGTCGATGACCTGCGGGAGCGCCAGGGGCGGGCCCTGCGCATCTGGTGCAGCGCGGCGTCCACCGGCGAGGAGCCGTACTCGATCGCCATGACCGTGGCCGAGGCCCTGGGCAGCCAGACCAAGGTGCAGATCGTGGCCAGCGACATCGACACCAAGGTGCTGGCCACTGCGCAGCGCGGGGTGTACGACGCTGAGGCGCGGGGCCTGTCGGCCGAGCGTCTGGCGCGGCACTTCATGCGCGGCAAGGGTGGCAACGCGGGCTTCATCCGCATCAAGCCGGAGCTGGCGAAGGTGATCGAGTTTCGACCGTTCAACCTGATGGGCCGCAACTGGTCGTTGGGCGAGCCGTTCGACATCATCTTCTGCCGCAACGTGATGATCTACTTCGACGCGCCCACCCAGCGCCAGGTACTGCAGCAGATGCACGGCGTACTGAAGCCGGGCGGCCTGCTGTATGTCGGTCATTCGGAGAACTTCACCGAATCGCGCGACCTGTTCCATCTGCGCGGCAAGACGATCTACCAGCGTGTCTGACCGCCCGGGCGCCTGAAACCCGCGGTCGAAGCACCCCCGGTGCGCACTGAAGTTCGGCCCCGGGTTGCCGATATCCTGCCGAGCAAGGACACCCAGCCCATGATGCCCTCCCCGACCCTGACACGCCCTTCGGTGCTCAACGCCACACCCCGGCTCGACCGGCTCAAGGCTTCGCCGCGCAAGCCGGGCGAGGCCTCGTTTTTCTACTGGGACGCGCACTTCCGCAACGAGGCGGTCAAGGTGCTGCCCGGCGAGTACTTCGTCTTCGACGAGGACATCCTGATCACCACCACACTGGGCTCGTGCATCTCGGCCTGCCTGTGGGACCGCGAGCGCCGCATCGGCGGCATGAACCACTTCATGCTGCCCGAGGGTTCAGGCGATTCGGGCCGCTACGGCAGCTACGCGATGGAGTTGCTGATCAACGAGCTGATGAAACGCGGCGCCTCACGCATGACGCTGGAGGCCAAGGTGTTCGGCGGTGGCGCGGTGATCGGCGGCATGAGCAGCATCAACGTGGGCGAGCGCAACACCCAATTTGTCATCAACTACCTGCAGACCGAACGCATCCCGATCGTCAGCCGTGACGTGATGGAGATCTACCCGCGCAAGGTGTGTTTCCTGCCGGCCAGCGGCAAGGCGATGGTCAAGCGCCTGGCGCCGACCCATGCCGACGCCTTTGTCGCGCAAGACCGCGCTGCAGCGCAAAAGGCTTTGCCCACGGCCACCGGCGGCGGCTCGGTCGACCTGTTCTGACACCCACAACAAGAGATGCTCAAAATGGCCAAGACGCGGGTGGTGGTGGTGGACGATTCGGCGCTGGTGCGCGGCCTGCTGGCCGAGATCATCAATCGCCAGCCCGACATGGAATGCGTGGGCGCTGCCAGCGACCCGCTGGTGGCGCGCGAGATGATCCGCAACTTGAACCCCGACGTGATCACGCTGGACGTCGAGATGCCGCGCATGGACGGCATCGACTTCCTGAGCAAGCTGATGCGCCTGCGGCCGATGCCGGTGGTGATGGTCAGCACGCTGACCGAACGCGGTGCCGAGGTCACGCTGCGGGCGCTGGAGCTGGGCGCGGTCGACTTCGTGGCCAAGCCCAAGATCGGCGTGGCCGACGGCCTGCGGCAGCTGGCCGAGGACATCACCGACAAGGTGCGCACCGCAGCGCAGGCACATGTACGGCGCCTGCCGCCTGCGGCAGTGGCACCCGCGGGCAGCCCCTTGGGCGGCGGCAATGGTGGCCCGGCTACAGCGGGTGCGCAGGCCGCGGGTGCGCAGGCTGCGGGTGCGCATCTGCCGCGCCAGGCCGCGCCGGTGGCCGCGCTGGGCCGCCTCTCGACCGAAAAAATCATCTTCATCGGCGCGTCCACCGGTGGCACCGAGGCGACCAAGGAGGTGCTGATGAACCTGCCCGCCGACTCACCGGCCGTGGTCATCACCCAGCACATGCCGCCGGGCTTTACCAAGAGCTACGCCGCGAGGCTGGACAGCCTGTGCCGCATCCGGGTCAAGGAGGCGGTGGACGGTGACCGCATCCTGCCGGGCCATGCCTACATCGCGCCGGGCGGATTTCACCTGTCGGTCGAACGATCAGGCGCCAACTACATCGCCCGGGTGCGCGACGGCGAGCCGGTCAACCGCCACAAGCCCAGCGTGGAAGTCTTGTTCGACTCCGCCGCCCGGGTGGTGGGCCAGAACGCGCTGGGCGTGATGCTGACCGGCATGGGCGCGGACGGTGCCCGGGCGATGAAAACCATGCGTGACGCCGGCAGCTGGAACGTTTGCCAGGACGAAGCCAGCTGCGTCGTCTTTGGCATGCCCCGCGAGGCCATCGCCCATGGCGCCGCACATGAGGTTCTGCCCCTGCAACGCATTGCACCCGCGCTGGTCGAGCGGCTGCGCAGTACGGTGGGCATCGCGCTGCATCGGGTCTGACGGTCCGCGGAGATTTGGCGGTCGGTTTTCGGCTCTGAGCTGCCTTTCGTTTTTTGGCCCGTAACCGGCCGTTCGTGGGTGTTGTGCGACCGCACCGCGCCGGGCTGGCGTGCCCCGCTCCGTGTCATTCCGGGCCGGAAAACCACCGGCCCTCCCTTCTTTACCTGCGCGGGACACGCCAGCCCG
>JBBQAH010000336.1:0-2728 GCA_038316145.1 Burkholderiales bacterium | reverse complement strand
GTCGCCTCCTCCACAGTTGATCGCGAGGAGAGCAGCCGTCGACACGAGCGCGACCAGCAGGCGGTTCGACATGGCCTCCACGGCTGCAAGCCGGACGCCACCGCGAAGCCCCAGAAATGGCGCGGAAGACGCTGGTTTGTGGCTGATCCATGCGCGCCGGCGCGCAGGAAGACGCCTCGCGTGGGGGCGCGCTCCCTCGCTCAGAGCGGTTTTTCGGCCTCGCGCCAGTCCTGGATGCGCTTCCAGAACAGCTCGGTGAACTTCTCGATCTCGTGCGGCGGGAAGAGCGCCATCACCTTCTGGCGGACCGCGTCCTTCGCCTCTTCGGTGCCGAAGAAGTCCCACGCGAGCTGGTCGAGCTGCGCGAGGTTCGCCTGGCAGAAGGCCTCGAACTTCGCGGTGTCGAGCTGCGCGTCGGCGATGGCGGCGTAGCGATCGAGCTTCTCTTCGTAGGGGAGGTCGAGCGCCGCCACCTCGTAGAAGCGCGACCAGTCCTGGTTCATCCGCATCTTGCGCTTCGTCGCCGCGCAGAACACCGACCAGCGGATGTACGCCTTCACCATCCAGGGAAAGTGCCAGTGCAGCGACGTGACCTGCGAGTCCGGGCAGGGGTTCGCGAAGTCGATCGGGTACCAGACGCCCTCCTTGCGGAGCGCCTCGCAGGAGTTGAACTCCCAGTTGAAGAACGCGTTGATGGTGAGCGTGACCTTGCGGAGGTGCTCCTCCTCGGCCTTGCTGATGAAGTCGGTCTTCATCGTGTAGCGATCGTGGAGCGGCGCCTCAGGATCGTAGAGCACGCAGTGCGTCTGCGGGCCGAAGCCGATGCAGCGCACGAAGCGATCGAAGCCGCTCACCGCGGCTTGCAGGTGCATGACCGCCTTGCCGCTCTCGTCGTACGCCTTGTAGACCGCGGCCGCGTCGTCGACCTTGGTGACCGCGCGCCAGCCGCCGCCGTCGTACGGCTTCATGAACATCGGCCAGCCGATGCGGTCGCCGATCTTCCGCACGTCGAAGAGCTTCGCGTAGCGCGAGAGCGTGGGCTTGAGATCGGGCGAGGGCTCGTAGGTCTTCGGCGGCACCATCCAGGTGTCGGGGATGGGCATGCCCAGCGCCATCATTGCGCAGTACGACGTGTGCTTCTCGTTCGCCTGCACGCTCCACGGGTTGTTGAACACGTAGAGGCCGTCCATCACGATGGCCTTCTTTATCCACTCGCGGCTGGTGTGGTACCAGTGCGTGAGCCGGTCCACGACGACGTCGTACTTGCAGCCCTGGCGCAGGTCGTACGGCTCGATGAACACGCGCTCGACCTCGAAGCGAATGACGTCGCCCGAGCCGTCGTCTGCGGGGATGCGCAGGTCGAGCTTCTTCATCAGCGCCTCGAAGCACAGAGGCCAATCGATGTCCGCGCCGAGCGAGAGTCCGATGTGCCGAACGACGTCTGCCATGAAAGAGCCCTTTTTTCGTCCCCACGCAGACGTGG
This sequence comes from Burkholderiales bacterium, assembly GCA_038316145.1. Lineage (GTDB taxonomy): Bacteria > Pseudomonadota > Gammaproteobacteria > Burkholderiales > Burkholderiaceae_C > Pseudaquabacterium. Next base: position 1,245 of record JBBQAH010000336.1, on the reverse strand, counting down.
GGCCCCGCTATTCGTAGACGAACATGAGCGGGCCCGGGAAGAGCCACGACAGCCCTTCACGGAGACGATCCCGCCAATTTTCCCAGTTGTGACCATCACGCGACTCGACGAACTTCACCAGCATGCCCGTCGCCGTGAGGAGCGGGATGAGGGAGCGGTTCTCGTAGATTATCGACTCGTACACGCCCCAGCTCACGAAGATCTTCTCGCTCACCGCGCTCGGCTCGTCGCGCATCTGGTTCACGAACGCGACGACGTTGTCGAAGAGCGGACCGCGGCGATTGCGCTTGCCGATGTCGGTGAAGGCGAACGATCCCGATTGCAGCAAGAGGCGGCCCCACACCCCCGGATAGCGGTAGGCGGTGGAGAACGCGGCGACCGCGCCGAAGCTCGCGCCCATGAGGCAGCGCGCCTGCGGACGATCGATGATGGGCAGGCGCCCCGTGAGATCGGTGAGCAGCTCCTCGGTCAGGAAGCGCGCGTGCTGCTCGTCGTTCGCGTACTCGCGGAGGCGATCCGGCGAGTCGGTGAACGCCACGATCATGTCCGGGATCTCGAGGCGGTGGATCAGGTTGTCGAGCACGTGCTTCATGCTCGCGAAGTTCACGTAGTCGCTGCCATCGTGCACCACGAGGAGCGGGTACAGGCGCGTCTTCCGGAAGCGCGCCGGGAGGTAGATCTTCCCATGGCGCATCGCGCCGAACGTCTTCGAGTGGAACGAGAAGCTCTCGAGCAGGCCGGGGCGCGCGTCGTCGTCGGGCGCGACCCAGTCCGGGACCTCGTAGCCCTCGCCCTGGAGCACCGAGTTCGCCCCGAAGGGATCACGCGCGCGGTTCGGGTTCCGCGGGTCCTCGATCCACTGGCTGCCGCCACGAAAGTGGATCTCGAACTTGTATTCTACACGGGATCCGTTCGGGATATCCATCGTGAGATACCAGAGGTCCGTGTTGTTCACGCGCAGGAGCTCGGCCTCGGACTCGAGGCCGAAGATCCAGTGACGCAAGCTCACCTTGTCAGCCTCGCCGCGCCACACGAACGTGGCGTGCGGTCCTTCGACGAGCGGGAACATGCGGTCCTTCGCGTTCAGGAACGCGTCGACCTTGCCCCCGTCGGGGCGCGATTTGAGGAGCTTCTGGATGGCGAGCGGGGGCGGCGTCACGACGGTCCTTTGTAGGCGAGATGCGCGTGCGCCTTCATCGCGCCGCTGGGGGGCGGCGCTTCGAACGCATGCGTGCCGTCGGCACG
>JBBQAH010000258.1:0-1541 GCA_038316145.1 Burkholderiales bacterium | reverse complement strand
ACTCTGGACGGGCAGCTCTGTGGGAACATTCGGATGCTGGAGAAAGTGAGGCTTCATTCGACGCGTATGAGGCGGACGTGGAACAAAGGAGTCAAGGGGATTCCGACCCGCCGAATCAGGATGATCATGACGTGACTTTGTCTGGTAATGAGGCCGTTTCATTACAGAAGGATGATGCCGAAGATTCCACTTCGGCAGTGATGGGTGAGGAACTCAGGGATGCTTGGTCATTGCCTCCGCGGAATGACGAGGAAGATGGAGAACTGTTAGAGTCGGATAAGGTGACGGGACTTGTGCATATTCGTCAGTCGAGAAGAAGGATTTCGCCGGAGCATGCGCAGGAGTCGATTGAGGGCGATGTTATTCGATCACAGCTGGACAGTATGGCCGATTCTGCAGCGACGCCGCAGAAGGATGACACTGGATGAGAAGATTTACCGAATCCCGAGTAACAGTACGTCTTTTGATCTCAAAGGAATCCTCGTTTAGGCGGCAGGTGTGCACTGGGCTGCTGCGTCTTTCCCGCTTACGGTTTACTCGAGTGCGGCATTCCCGTCCGTCTTGGGATCAAATTTTTTTTGTTTTGTGTCCTTTAATACAATAGATAAACATGCTGAAAACAAATGACCTTACAACGGATTTTACCGTTAATATGATCCGAATGACTTGATTGATAGTCATGCGCAAGCCTGCAGCTGCTTTTTTGTTGGTTTTTTCACAATCTAGTCTTACACTTTTTTGCGGTTAATCCAACCACTATAAAACTCGTTAAATAAAGGAGTAAAAGTAGCACAAATTTCCACAACGCCTATGATTGGAAATTAAATTCGGGTCAGGCTGGAAGAGAAACACTCTTTGGCGGTTTTTAGATTGACAATTGTCGCCCCGCTTAAACAACGCTACGTAACCCTTTTTAGAGTATTAGAGTAGAATAATAATGGCGTAGTTATACCCTGAGATCACTGCACTCTGATCTCTGAGATTGCCGCCCGCACGTCTCTAGGCCCATCTCATACACTCATTCGTTCCATTTTATCCGCATTATAATGCACAAAACTCTCAGATCCCGACAAATCTTTCAAACTCGAGAAGAAAACTCACTTTGAAATTGTTTGATTGGTCGAAAAGATTGATTGCAAAACTGAATGCTTGATCGCTTGATTGATTGGATGAATGAATCATTTACTGATTGATTGATTGATTGATTGATCGATGGAGTGTATTTTTGATCGATTGATCGGTTGATTGATTGATGTGACCGCTCTAACTGTAAACTAGACTGCGGCGTAGCCGCATGGGCTTCAGGGAGAAGCCCATCGCACTTGTTGGAGTAGAATATTCCATAGACAACAAACCTTTGTACTTTCCTCGCTAATTGTATATTAGCTCTGTGAGCTATTGCTATGGGCACTGTTGATCAGTCAAATTAAGCCACATGTGTTGGAAATACGTATTTTTTCTTCCGAAATTGATCCACCGTCTTGGTGTTGTGTCGTTGCAGAGTTCCTGCGGCGCTCTTCCTCCATCAAGTGCGGCTCCAT
>JBBQAH010000555.1:0-1826 GCA_038316145.1 Burkholderiales bacterium | reverse complement strand
TGGGCGACCGGTGGCCTTCCTCGCCAACGGGACGAACGGTCTGCAGCTTTGCCCCGATACTGACGCTGATTAGTTTGAGAAGTTACCAAAAAGACCCTCAAACTGGACCAAAATCTGCCTCAATCGAACCAATGATATATTTTTGTAAACCTTCCCTTGATTATTTGTTGAGTTTTTGTTTGATGTCCTTGCTGAGCACGCCATTTGAGGTCGCACTAGAAAATTTGAATGGTGAATTTATCATCGTTTTCTCTGCATAATAGCTGCCACGGCCTGGTGGAATTAAATAGCATTTGCGAAAGCGAAACGAGATCCATGGAGCAAATAACTACAGCCGAAACAAAAAATAACAGGAGCAAATAATTACAGCCAAAACAAAAAATAATAAATACCGAGATCCCAACTAAACGTATTTCATATGCAGAATCGTTTGTTACCGATTCTCAACGCTGAAGCAGCACGGCAGCCGTTACGATGATGGTGAGTAGGACGATAAAGGGCAACCAAGATTTGGCTATTGCTGCCCAGCTGAAATTCAAAAAAAAGAGCGCATATAAGAATTTGTACAAGGGTGCAGGACAGCCTAAAATCGTCAGGCGCTCGAAGTTCGTCAAATCCCGTCACATGCGTTTTACAGTCAAGGGGTTTTTTAAAAAAAATTCTCAACTATAATTAGACGTTAGCTGCTATGATGAATCGTTTACAATGGTGAAGTTTCAACTTCAAGGGAATTCTATGGTGCTGGAAAGAAAAACATGCTTGACTGACGGGATTGCACGAACTTCAGGCGCCTGATAGGACGGGACAGTCTGCCTCATAAAAAATTTCGCTGCCAGCAGCAACAATCACCGACCTGACATATCTCCCTCGAAACAGCATCTCAAAGCAAAGTCGAATCATATTCCAGGACGTGGATCCGTCGTAGGACATAGCATTGAGGGCGCATGCGACATGGGAATGACAGTTGTCACAGCAGAGATTGTGCTGCAAAAAAGTGAACCCATACGTACACGCATTTAACTGGTGAGGTAGTATGCGACCGTAACGTCTATCCTTCAATGAAACCTACTATTCTGCCATTGTAAAGCGTGGATGCATCGGCCACAGCAGCGTCCCATCCCGTCGGTCCCTCTACGGCCTTCTTTGGATCCAGCTGCCAGTACCTGAAATCAGTTGAAGTGAGTTACAAAGCATGCTTCAAGAATCAAAGGATCAAGGGCAATTAATGAGTCTAAAAAGTACAAGGGCTGGCACCTAATTCCGGCCATTTTGTATTCCTGCTTCTCTATTTCCGACCTGATTCAGCCCACACTTGATTAAATCGAACAGAAATAATTCGATACGAGTCCAGAAACCATGTAAAGTATAGTTTTCGAAGTTTAACTATCTAAAAATACCGTAAAAAAGTAATCTCCAATATGGCCTTCGTTGAAAAGGTACTTTTTGAGAAGAATAATTTGATCAGTTTCAGGTGAAAACCCCTCACTTTGTTGACTGCAGCAATTTCTTCTAATTATGATCATTCATTTATTCTCTGTTTGAGCTGAATGAGTTGAGAAGTGAAAGAGCTATCAGTGGCCGGAATTAGGTTCCAAAAGGGGGGTGGCCGGAATTAGGTTCCAGCCCTTGTACATCTGTGAGTTTCTTACCGAGTAGGGTTTCCAAAAGCCATGTTGTCTTCCTATGGAAGTCAAGGGATATTAACGGTATAATCAATGTTCACCTGTCAGGCAATGGTACGTACTGAGACGTAGTATGGTCCGGCAAAATCCCGTATGACGCCCTTCGATGTGGCTATTCCCTAAATCCGAACCAGCCATTAATAC
>JBBQAH010000408.1:0-1786 GCA_038316145.1 Burkholderiales bacterium | reverse complement strand
TTACCGACCAACCTGAAGCAATGCACTTACCGGGTATAAACTTTATTTTTTGAATAACTTCAAGAAGCGACAGCGCGTGACTCGTAAATGATAAAATTGCAGCTTTCGATTTATTAAATATGTGCTTTAGTTGTCATTGAGAAAGCCAATTGGCACGTGAGCCGAGGCCTTCGTTGCTGGGGAGAATTTCCCCTGGTTCTGATGACGCTTATTTTTTTGCACGTGCTAACTGGATGGTTTGGCGGACGAGACTTCTATTGAAAGTCACCGCACGCCTCGAGTACACCTTTAAATCCAAAACGGCTAAAACTGTTTGGCAGACAAGTCATTAGATTTGCTTGCATGCATCGCATTTTTTGAAAAAAGTCACAGTGACAGGGAGATTTTCGGTTTTGACCATTGCCGGCAACAATCTACAAGGTTTTGACATCAATACCTGCCGATTGATTGATTGATAGTTTAATAAAACACGATTTTCAGATTTACCAAAACCCATTTGATTTCTTCCTGGGGACTTCGACAGGCCCGGAAACGTTGTAGTTGTTACACAATAACCTTCTCGACAAGTGAAAACTTTGAAATTGCCTTTTCTTTTTGGTTCGTTGTTTTTATTGATCATTATCACGAGCACTTTTTCAGAACACGGTTCGTCTGGCATATTTCCCTTTACTCTCTTGCCTTATTGAAAACTTTAATTGTGTGCAATAAAACATGTCTAGGGTACGTTGAGCCATCGAAATGCAGAAGAGTTTTGAAAAATTTCAGTCGAAACAGTTTCCAAAAATAAGGTTTACACCCGGTAAGTTAATTCACGGACTAATTTTCTCTGCCGGTTTTAAACTTCTGTTAGAGCATCCAATCACTCAATCAGCCGGCCATTCTGGATTGCCAAACGTGCAACTCCGTCGCGATAGGCCCCGGTTTGTTTGGCGGGTCAAAAGTCACAGTCAGTCGACATCAGTTCCTTCAACCTGTCAAAAGTCAGCTGTTCGTGTTTGGCCCAGCGCCACTTGACTGCTTCCGAGTCTAGGTCGCTTAGAAGACCCGCCACAGAAGGGAATTGAGAAAGAGAAATGAAATGCCGATAAACCCCACAGAGACCCAGGAAACTCTTCACATCGGGACAGTTCTTGGGTACCGGCAACTTCACAATGACTTTAGGCTAAGGTGGGTCCATTTGATTCTGTCCGTGGTCCGCACTGATGCTTGAGTTAGTCGACTTGGATAACACGTTTTTCCTAGTATACACCTTGAATCGGCCACATTGACTATAGAGCAAATTCCAATAGACCGCTCGCGTCCTTGAATTAAATTTTCATCATCTCACCCTGGTTTCATGAGAATAAAGCCTACGCCACAGAATGAAAGTTGAAAATTTGATCTTCAATTGAAAATGGTTCAGAAAATCAGTTTAGAAACCGCCGCGCGCGTTCTGGCGCCACGACAGTTACAATTGTCATATGATAAAATCATCAAAAAAATTATTCGACGCCGGAATTCGCATCTCAAGGTGCACAATCATTCGCATCATCAAGAAAAACCAGCAGGAGCAGGAAGGTATCGCCACAAGCTCGCGAAAGTTCGGCCGCCAAAATGGCCGAACTGTTCGGCAAGCAGCCATCATCAGGAAGGTTTCCTCGGCATGCTCTAAAAGAAACCAACCAACATAACGGCACTTGGCATTACGGTATGGAGTAACCCAGGCGTCGATTTGGAGAATGTTTGACGAGAATTTGGATTGGAACGTCCGGAAGAAGCAAACCCCGCATGACATTACTCCGGCACA
>JBBQAH010000545.1:0-1889 GCA_038316145.1 Burkholderiales bacterium | reverse complement strand
GCGACATGTTCAGCGAACGCGGCGAGGGTCAGATATTTGATCGGGCGGATTTCAAAGAGGCGATCCGAGCGGAGAAAGCCAAACATCCTGAGGCCAATCAATTCATCTGGAGTGATCTCAACGGCGATCAAAAGGTGCAGCCGGAGGAAGTGAAGTTTTACACCAGCCCCGGCGGCCCCGGCGGACTCTTCGGTATCTATCTCGACGCGGATCTTTCCTTCGCTGGCGGCAATATCGCGGGCGGTCGCTACCCCGTGCCCACGATCGATGCGAAGGGGGTTCCGACGTGGGATCTGAGCAAGATCACGTCGCTCGGAAGGGTGGACCCGGCACTGTGGAATGGTCAGTCTGGCCCACCGTTGCTGGGACGGGAATTCACGGTCGTCGGTGCCGGGGGCTGGGAGTATTTCAGCCCGCCGCAGGGCTACCGCAAGGATGGCACGCTCGCGTGGATGTATCGCTACTATGACCACTGGCGCGTGCCGCAGTTTCCGGGTCAACTCGTGGCCGGCGCGGGCAGCATGGGCCGCATGGTCACGCCGCGCCAGGGCGAGGCGGGCGACATTTGGTCGACCTCCAGCGAGAAGGGAGCCGCCTATCTCTTCACCGCCGATGGGTTGTTTCTCAAGACGCTCGGAGGTGATGTGCGCACGACGCCGCTGTGGCGTTTTCCCAAAGCCATTCGCGGCATGTCCGTGGACGGTGTGAGTTGGGAGGATGAGTGTTTCTTTCCTACGATCAATCAGACGGCCGATGGCGAGATCTACGTCGTCACCGGCAAGGAACACATCAGCATCAATCGCCTCACGGGCTTGGAAAGCGTGCGACGGCAAACCTGGGGCACCATCACCGTCACGCCCGCGATGCTGGCTGGGTTGCCCGGGACGCAGGCCGAGCCGGTGCAGAAACAAGTCCGCCGCACCCTCGAAGTCGCAGCCGGTGGCAAAGGCCCGACCGTTGATGGCAAGCTGGAGGATTGGCCGACCGCCGAGACCGCATGGGCGCGGATTGATTCCCGCACGACGGCATCGTTGTGGATCACCCCGGAGCGCATCCACGCAGCATTTCGCAGCGGGGACCCGAAGCTGCTCGATAACTCAGCGACCGACCCACGCTTCCTGTTCAAGTTCGGCGGGGCGCTCGACTTGTATTTCGGCACCAAGTGGAATCCCGGAAATCTTCAGGAGAACAACCCTTACCGTCCCGGCGACTGCCGCCTGCTCATTGCGAAGATCAAAGGCAAACCCACCGCCGTGCTCTATCGCCCCGTCGATCCAAAGGGACCGAAGAGTGAGGAGTGCGTCTTTGAATCGCCCATCGGCAAGGAAGTCTTCGCCTCGGTGAAAGACATCACGAGCGAGCTGGACTTCGCGGAAGACGGTGCGGGCAACTACGAGATTTCCATCCCGCTCAGCACCGTGATGCGTGTCGAGTTTCAGAAACTTGGCGCACAGGACTGGCACGAGGACAAGACCGTCATCCTCGGTGACCTCGGCATCATCCGGGGCAACGGCGGCCAGAACGTGCAGCGCGCCTGCTGGAACAGCCTCGACACCTGGATGACCAGCGATATCCCGAGCGAAGTCCGTTGGCGTTCCATCAACTGGGGCGTGCTGAAACTCGTCCGTCCCTGAGCACGGCTTGTTGAACAATTTTATGATGCCCAGAAAAACAATCCTCCGATTGGAGGCCGCGATCAACGGCTAACGGATGTGCATGGGCGGGTGATCAAAACCATCCTCGCGTGATAGCGGCTGCCAAGGTGGTGTAGATGCTCGTGGAGCGTTTGCATCCGCTGGTGACGTCCTTCACCGAGGCGAAGACTTCCTTGCCGATGGGCGATTCAAAGACGCACTCCTCACTCTTCGGTGCCTTGGGATCGACGGGGC
>JBBQAH010000068.1:0-15002 GCA_038316145.1 Burkholderiales bacterium | reverse complement strand
GTGCTGGGCCGGTGCCGCCGCGATTCTTGCCGCTGCGGCCGCGCGGCGCGATAGGCACAGGCTTGCATAGCCCGCGGCAGGCAGCGCCACGGCACCCGCCGGCCGCTGTCCCCGAACGGCACACCTGCGCTGGCATGATCGGTGCTGCATCCAGGACAAGGCCCCGCATGATCGAGCTGCACTACTTCCCCGGCAATGCCAGCATGGCGCCGCACACCGTGTTGCACGAGCTGGGGCTGCCGTTTCAGCTGCGTTTGGTGGACCGCGCGCACAACGCCCACAGGTCGGCCGACTACCTGGCGCTGAACCCCAACGGGCTGATCCCGGTGCTGTGCGACGGCCCGCTGGTGTTGTTCGAGACAGCCGCCATTTGCCTGCACCTGGCCGACCAGCGGCCCGCCGCCGGCCTGCTGCCGCCGCTGGGCAGCGCCGAGCGGGCGCTGGCCTACCGCTGGCTGCTGTGGATGGGCAACACCCTGCAGGTGACCTTGGGTCATTACTTCTACCCCGAGCGTGTGCTGCCCGGTGCTGAAGCCGGCGTGGCGGCGCAAATCCGCGCCACCGCCCAGGCGCAAGTGGGCGGCCACCTGGCACAGATCGAGGCCCAGCTGGCCGGCCACGGCCAGCCCTGGCTGCTGGGCGCCGACCACAGCCTGCTCGACAGCTACGGCCTGATGCTGTGCCGCTGGACCCGCGGCTTTGGCGGCCCCGGCCCGGCGCCGGCACGCACCCTGCCGTTCATCCGTGCCTGGCTGGACCGCGTGCTGGCGCGGCCGGCGGTGCAGCGTGTGCTGGCCGATGAAGGCCTGCCGGCACCCTGGGTCTGATCAAAGCGATGAGGGCTGGCCTTGGCCACAATCCGCAGCATGTCGATTGACCCGTCCCCATCCTTGATGCCCGACTGTCCTGCTGCCGGCGCGCCAGTCGGCTTGCCGACCGGTCTGCCGATCGACCTGCACGCGCGCCTGCTGGCCCACCTGCACGCGCTGGAGCACGGCCTGCTCGAACGCGAAACCGCCGCCCGCCTGCTGCTGCTGGCCGCGCTGGCGGGCGAGCATGTGCTGCTGATCGGGCCACCCGGCACCGCCAAGAGCGAACTGGCGCGCCGGCTGCACCGCGTCTTTGACGGCGCGCGCTATTTCGAGCGCCTGCTGACGCGTTTTTCCACCCCCGAGGAGCTGTTCGGCCCGCTGTCGCTCAAGGCGCTGGAGGACGACCGCTACGAGCGCCTGATCGACGGCTACCTGCCCACCGCCGGCGTGGCGTTTCTCGATGAAGTGTTCAAGGCCAACTCGGCCATCCTCAACGCGTTGCTGACGCTGCTCAACGAGCGCGAGTTCGACAACGGCACAGCGCGCCTTCGCACGCCGCTGATCAGCGGCGTGATCGGCGCCAGCAACGAGGCACCGACTGATGAGTCGCTGCTGGCCTTCCACGACCGTTTCCTGCTGCGCGTGCCGGTGGCGCCGGTCAGCGATGCCGGGTTTGCCGACCTGCTGGCGCTGAACGATGGCCCGTCGCCGGACCTGCCCGCGCCCTTGACCGCGGCCGACCGCGCCGCGCTGCTGGCCGCCCGCGCCAACGTGGCGCTGGGCGACGAGGCACCCCGCGCCATGGCCGCCTTGCGCGGCGTGGCGGCGGGCCTGGGTTTGACGGTGTCCGACCGGCGCTGGCGCCAGCTGGTGGCGCTGATGCGCTGCGCAGCTGCCAGCGAGGGCCGCGACACGCTGGACGCGCTGGACCTGTGGCTGGCGCCCTACGTGCTCAGCTTCGATGGCCAGACCGTGCCGGCGCTGGCCGACTGGGTGGGCGCCCAGCTGGCCCAGGCCGTGGCCCAACCGCTGCCCTGGCTGGACCATGCCGTCACGGCGTTCGAGAAGCAACTCGACCTGGAGCAACGCCTGCCGGCGGTCGAGGGCGACAGCCCCGACGACAGCGCCGGCAAGCTGGCGCTGGCGCGCGCCATCGGCCTGGGTGACCGGGCGGACGACACGGGTACCGGCGGCATCGGCAGCACAGCGGCCGGTGACGACGGCGGCTTGCAGCGCATCCGCGCCCGCGCGCTGGAGGACCGGCTGCGCCGCCGTTTCAGCCCCGTGCACATCGCCGCCCGCAGCGCGCAGGTGGATGCGCTGCGCCACCGGGCCGACGACGCCCGCGCCAGCGTGCAGCAAGCGCACGACCGGCTGGCCCAGCGCCTGGCCCACCGGCTGTGGCTGCCGCCGGCGCTGGCGCAGGCCTGGCTGGGCGCGCACCGCCAGACGCTGGCCACGCTGGCGGGCCTGCAAGCCCGGCTGGCCGCCACCCACGCCGGTTTTGCCGCGCTGCCTGCGGATGAGCAACTGCCCGCCATCACACCACCGCCGGTGGCGCTGGCGCCGGGCTGACCGGCCCGCCGGCATGCCGTGATACCGCAGCAAGGCAGGACCGTCCCGATCCCGACCAGCGTGACCGCCGCCACCACCGCCATTTCCACCGCCACCACCACCGCGACCACCATCGCGATCACCACCGCGGCCGCGACCGCCCCCGCCGCCGTGCCCCCAGCCAGCCCGCTGGAGCAGCCGTTCCAGCAACTCGCCGCGCTGCCGCGCACCCTGTGGCTGCCCGCGCTGGTCTGCCGCACCGGCACCGGCGACACCGACACCAGCGCGCAACGCCTGGCCGATTTGCAGCGCTGGCGCGAGGCCCTGGCCCGCGGCGAGCTGCCGGCGGACGACGCCCACTTTGGCGACCCCACGGCCATGGCGCCGCTGCGCGCGGCCGTCGGCAACCTCGGCCTGGCTGCCCTGTGCCGCGGCACTGGCGAGCTGGCCGAGCAACTGCTGCGCACCCTGCTGTGGCACCTGGACCGGCTGATCGATCTGCAGCCCCGACTGGACCGCGACCCCGCCATCGCTCAGATCAGCGCCGAGTTCAGCGCCGCCTGGACCGTGCTCAAAGGCGACTGGGACGCGGTGCTGGCGCTGTTGCAAGGCCTGGGCGACCTGGGGGCACTGCGCTGGGACGAACTGCGTGGCCAGCTGAGCCGGCGTGAATGGCAGGCCGCGCAGCGCATCAGCGACACCCTGGCCCGGCTGCCCGAACTGGCCGCGCTGATCCGCCGCCTGGGCCGGGCCGAGCGCGCCGCCCAGCCGCAAGCCCTGCCACCCCGCGCCACCGACAACGCCGCGCGCCGTCAGTTCGGGCTCAAGGCGGTGGAAACGCGGCTGCCCGGCGCGCCGGGGGCGCTGCGCGGCATCCGCCTGTCCGACCGGATCGAGGCCATGCTGGGCAGCGAGGCCGCGATGCTGCTGCACCCGGTGCTGCACAAACTGTGGCGGGCGCGCCGTGCCGAGGCCCGGCTGCTGACCTACGACAGCGAGGCCGTACTGATCGACTGGCGGCCCGACCCGGCCCAGCCGCCGCGCCAGGACAGCGCGCCGCCCCAGCCCGAGGCGCTGGAGCGTGGGCCCATCATCATCTGCCTGGACACCTCGGGGTCGATGCGTGGCGCGCCCGAGATGGTGGCCAAGGCGGTGGTGCTGCAGGCCGTGCGCACGGCGCACGCCGAGCGCCGTGGCTGCCTGCTGATCGCCTTTGGCGGCCCGGACGAGATCATCGAACGGGCGTTGGCGGGTGGCCCCAACCCCGGCGCTGCGCTGGCCGCCCTGCTCGACCTGATGGGCCAGGGCTTTGACGGCGGCACCGACCTGCAAGGCCCGATCGCGCGCGCCATCGAGCGGGTGCACCAGGCGCGCTGGGCCAGCGCCGACCTGCTGATCGTCAGCGACGGCGAGTTTGGCTGCACCGCCGGCACGCTGGACCGGCTGGACGCGGCACGCGCGCAATACGGCCTGCGGGTGCAGGGTGTGCTGGTGGGCGACCGCGAGACCCTGGGCCTGATGGAGGTGGCCGACCACATCTTCTGGGTGCGCGACTGGCGCCGCCACGCGCCGGACGGCGACAAGGCCGGCGGCAAGGCCGCGGCCGGTTTTTCGCCGGTGCACAGCAAGAGCCTGACGGCGCTGTACTTTCCGGGGGCGCTGTCCGAGCGGGCGGCGCGGCACAAGCCGGGCTGACGGTCCGGGTTGCCAGGCCAGCCATCGCCCAGAGCGGCAGGGCCCGAGCCATCCTGCCGGAATGCAGTCAAAACCATACAATGCATGCACTGAATGCGCAACGAGGTGTTGAAGATGGCCATGCTGACGGTACGCAACATCCCCGACGAGGTGCACCGGGCCCTGCGGGTGCGGGCCGCGCTGCAAGGCCACAGCATGGAGGCAGAGGTGCGTGCCATCCTGGAGACCGCCGTCAGCCCGGCAGGCCGGGTCAAGCTGGGCTCCCTGTTGGCCGATGTCGGCCGGCAGGCCCGGCTGAGCGACGCGGAGTTTGCCGTCTTCGGTCAGGTGCGGGACAAAACCCCGGCCGATCCGGTGCGCTTTGAATGATCCTGCTCGACACCAACGTCGTCTCAGAGCCGCTGCGCGCCGCACCCGATGCCAGAGTTGTCGCCTGGATCGACGCGCAGCCGCTGGAAACGCTGTTCCTGTCGGCCATCACCGTGGCCGAACTGCGTGCAGGCGTGGCACTGCTGCCCGCCGGCAAGCGCCAGGCCGCCTTGCAGGACAACCTGGAGAAGCGGGTGTTGCCGCTGTTTGCCGGCCGGGTGTTGCCGTTTGATCTGGCTTGCACGCCCGCCTATGCGGCACTGATGGCCAAAGCGCGGGCGGCGGGGGTGGCGGTGGCTGCCGCCGATGCCTTTATTGCGGCCATCGCCACCGCCAATGGCTTGACCGTGGCAACCCGGGACATGCGCCCCTTCGAGGCCGCTCATGTTGGCGTGATCAACCCCTGGTTGGCCTGAGCGTCAAGTGCGTGGCACTGGCCATGCCGACCCCGGCTTACCATCGGGCGCAGCTGCCACCCCGCCCTGAAAGCCCGCGCATGACCTCCAACGCCCACTTGCCGCTGCGTGAACTCGGCCGGTCCGGCCTGCACATCGCCCCGCTGGTATTCGGCGGCAACGTGTTCGGCTGGACCGCCGACCGCGCCACCTCGTTTGCGTTGCTCGACGCGTTTGTCGCCGGCGGCTTCAACCTGATCGACACCGCCGACGTCTACTCGCGCTGGGTGCCCGGCCACACCGGCGGCGAGTCCGAGACCGTGATCGGCGCGTGGCTCGCTGCCGGCGGTGCCGCCCGCCGCGACCGGGTGCTGATCGCCAGCAAGGTCGGCAAGCCGATGCCTGATACCCCCGGCCATGTCAACACCGGGCTGTCGCGGCGCTGGATCCGGCAGGCGGTGCACAACTCGCTGGCCCGCCTGCAGACCGACCACATCGACCTCTACCAATCGCACGACGACGACGCCAGCACGCCGCTGGAAGAAACCCTGGGCGCCTTTGCCGAGCTGATCCAGGAGGGCAAGGTGCGCGCGATCGGCGCCAGCAACTTCACCGCACCCCGCCTGGCCGAGGCGCTGGCCACCAGTGCCCGCCTGGGCCTGCCACGCTACGAGAGCCTGCAGCCGCTCTACAACCTGATGGACCGCGCCGCCTACGAGGCCGAGCTGGAGCCACTGTGCCGGGCCCAGAACCTGGGCGTGATCAACTTCTTTGGCCTGGCGCGCGGCTTCTTGACCGGCAAGTACCGCAGCGAGGCCGACTTGGGCAAGAGCACCCGGGGTGCGGGCATCAAGGGCTACCTGACGCCGCGCGGTTACCGGGTGCTGGCCGCGCTGGACGCCGCAGCACAAGTGCTGGGCGCCACGCCGGCCCAGGTAGCGCTGGCCTGGCAGATGGCCCGCCCCGGCCTGACCGCGCCGATCTGCAGCGCCACCAGCACGGCACAGTGGGACGGGCTGGCGGGCGCCGCCCGGCTGGCGCTGGATGCCGCGACGATGGCCGCGCTGGACGCCGCCAGCGCCGAGTCGCCGGTCTAAAGGTGGACTGGCCCGAGGACCTGGGCCCCGTGCGCCCGGCCGGTGCTGCGGGTGGGTCGGCCCACGTCAAACCATTTGTGCACCGCGCCACCGGCGCCAATGGCGGGGGCCTGGGCCTGTACTTCTCGATCAGCGAGATCCAGAGCCGCATGGCGGCCGATGATCCGCTGGCGTTGGACCTGGGCTACACCCGCACGATGATGGGTTTTTTGCTGTTCCGGCCGCAGCCGTCGCGCTTGATGATGGTCGGCCTGGGTGGCGGCTCGCTGGCCAAGTTCTGCCACCGCTACCTGCCAGGCGCGGCCATGCGGGTGGCCGAGATCAACCCGCATGTCATCGCGCTGCGCGACGAATTTTTGGTGCCGCCCGACGACGAGCGTCTGACGGTGGTCAACGCCTGCGGCGCGCTGGCCGTGCGCCACGCCGCCCAGCCTTTCGACGTGCTGCTGGTTGACGGCTTCGACAGCCAGGGCCAACCGGCGCGGCTGTGCTCGCAGCGGTTCTACGACGACTGCCATGCCGCGCTGCTGCCGGGCGGGGTGCTGGTGGTCAACCTGCACCATGGCCATGCGCGCTACGAGATTTTTCTCGACCGCCTGCGCCGCAGTTTTGGCGAGCTGCTGGTGGTCAACGACGGCGAGTTGAGCAACAGCATCGTGTTTGCGCTCAAGGACGGCGGTTTTGCGCGGTTCCGCCGTGGGCCGGTGCGCCGGCCGCGGCAGCTGGACGCGGTGGCCGCAGCGCAGCTCAAGGCGGCGTTTGCGCTGGTGGCTGCGGCGCTGAAGTCGCCCGCCGACGGCGAACTGGCGCGTTGAACCGGCGTCATGTGGCCGGTGGGACCGCGACGCCGGTGGTCGCAGGATCCGTTCGTGGATCAAGCCACCTGCGTTGCGGGCGGCCTGATGGGCGCGATCCCGATGCGCAGTTCACCGGTGCGGCAGAGGACGGCCGGGGCGGCACGTTGTCAATGCCAACTGATCGTCGGTCACTCGGAGCGAATGACAGCGGACAGTGCCGAATCCATCCCGCAGAGTCCGGCCACTTCCAGCCGATCACGAGTGACCGCTCGCCGACACGTTGCTGACCGAATCCCGGCGGCTGGCTCGCCCGGCGGGCCACCACTGGAACAAGGCAGCGATGCTGGAGCATCGAGGTCCTGGCCGCGCTGGCCGATGTCATCGGCAAGGAAGCGGCGCTTACAAGGCATGGGCTGGACGTGAGAGCGGCGCCAAGACCCGAAACTGAGCTGCATGCGCGCGGCAACGGAATTGTCGAGCGCATCGACGGCCCGGTGCATGACCCGTAGGACCCCGCCCGCCGCACCCCATCAGCCGGGCGGCGAGCGTTTCAGCAAGTCGAGCAAGTCCAGTCGCGAGGCATCGGTGTGCGCCAGCACGGCCTGGCTGGCGGCGGCGGCATCACGCCTGACGATGGCGCGCACGATTTTGCGGTGTTGGGCCGACACCTTGTCCAGCCGCCCTGGCCCGTAGCCGCGGGACCGGCGAAAGGCATCTACGAGGCTGCTGCGGGCTTGCAACAGTTCCACCGCGCCCGCGTTGTCGGCCAGCAGCTCCAGGTGGTTGTGGAATCGCCTGTTAGCAACGATACAGGCCGCGACATCGCCCGACGCAACGGCATCTTCGTAGTCACCGGCGACCGCGTCCAGGGTCTTGAGTTGTGCGTCGGTGGCACGCTCGCAGGCCAGCCGGGCCAGCAGCGACTGCAGTGCGCCGCGCAGCTGGTAGGTGTCGTCGATGTACTTGGCATCGACACCGGGGATCACCGCGCCGCGGTTCATCCGCATCTCGATGACACCCTCTCCCTGCAGCTGCAGCAGGGCCTCGCGCACCGGCACGTTGCTGACCTGGTAGTGGTTGCCCAGCTCTGCCAGCGTGATGTGCGAGCCCAGCGCCCAGACCCCGGCCACGATGTCCTCACGAATCTTCTCGCGCAGGCGCAGGTAGGTGGGTGCGTTGATAGGCTGCGGGGTCGCCATGCGGGCTCCTTGGGGCTGGTGTGTAACGTTCACTTTATACAATGTTTTTTACGATTCGAAAATATTGTTTGTCAGTTGGGCGGCGAGCTGGTCGCGCTGCGTTCGGCTCGAATGGGTACCCTGCCTCCATCGCAGGGACTTAGGGAAACTACGGTAGTGGATTTTATTAAATCCACTTTATCGTTAGAGCATGGCTAGCACACAACACAGGCGGCCCCGAGCCGTTCACGCCGCTCAACATACTGTCCGGCACACGCGTCGGCCGCGACCGCCCACTGGAGTCACATGAAGCGCATCCTCCCCACCCTCCTCGTCCTGGCCGGCGCCACCGCGGCCCAGGCCCAGTCCAACGTCACCATCTATGGTCGCGTGGACCTGAGCGTCACCAAGCAGAACGCCGGCACCTCGTCGCTGACGGCCAGCAATGGCCAGCTTGGTGCCGCTGGCAAGCGCTGGGACGTTCGCCATGGCTCGGAAAGCCGGCTCGGTTTCATGGGCAGCGAAGACCTCGGCAACGGCCTCAAGGCCGGCTTCCAGATCGAACACCGCTTTCTTGCCGACACAGGCGTGGCCGACCCGGTGTTCTGGAAGGCACGCTCCTACCTGTACCTGGACAGCAAGGCCCTGGGCAACGTCTACCTGGGCCGCGAATACATCCCGCTGTTCTGGCCGGCACTCAAGCTCGACCCCTGGGCCTGGGACACCGTCGGTTCACCCAGCCTGAACCATCAGCTGGCCACCTACCGCATTGACGGCCATGCGCGGGCCAACAACTCGGTGGGCTACAAGTCGCCGCGCCTCGGCGGCTTCGCATTCAACGTCGCCGTGTCGGCAGGCGAAGGCGCACGGCCGCGTTCGACCGGTGGCAACGTCGAATACACCGAGGGGCCGCTGTACTTGGCCGCGGCCTTCGACCGCCAGACCAGCAACCAGCGGGTCGAACTCGTCGGCGGAGCCTACGACTTCGGCGTCGTCAGGCCGCGCCTGACCTACACCAGGTCCACGGTCTCGGGCATCAAGAACACCAACATCACCTTGGCCGCATCGGTACCTGTGGGGACGCACGTCGCCCGCGCCGCCGTCACGCGGCTGGACCCGCAGGGCGGCAACAACAACACCACCAAGTTCGGCCTGGGCTACGAGCACCTGCTGAGCAAGCGGACCTCGCTATACGCCGACGTCGGATCGGCCATGCAGCAGGGCAACCTGGCCGGCACGGCGCGCACGCGCACCACGGCTTTCGACTTCGGCCTGAAGCACAACTTTTGAACCTGGACCTGGAGAGCTCCCCATGAAGAGAAACATCCCGTTCGGCTGCGCCGTCAGCGGCAATCTGCTGGCCCTCGGGCTGGCCGACCCAGCGCTGACCCTGCGCCGCCGGCCCCAGGCCCAGACCCACGCCCGCCTTCAGGCCGCCTGAAACCCCCATCGGAACTGACATGACCCATTTCTGTATTCGCTCGGTCAATCGTCGCCGCCTGGCTCGATTCGCCCTGGCTGCGGCCTCCTTGCTCGTCTCGGGCCTGGCCCAGGCTTTCCCTGACAAGCCCATCACCCTGCAGGTCGGCTTCTCGGCCGGCGGCGCTGCCGACACGGTAGCCCGCGTGTTGGCCGAGGAGATGAGCAAGACGCTGGGCCAGCGCGTCGTCATCGAAAACAGGGGCGGCGCCTCTGGCAACCTGGCCACCGCCGCCGCGCTGACGGCGCCGGCCGATGGCTACACCATCCTGTTTGCCGCCATCCACCTGGCCACCAACCCGGCGCTGATCGGCGTCAAGTACGAGCCGCTCACCGACCTGCAGATGGTCTCGCAGGTCACCAGCGTGCCGGTGCTGATGCTGGCGTCCACGAAGAGCCCGTTGAAGTCGCCGCAGGACGTGGTCGGGGCGTCGAAGAAGACTGAGGGCGGGCTGAAGGTCGGCTCGGGCGGCATCGGCACCTCGTCGCACCTGGCGGCAGAACTGTTCGCGCGCAGCCAGGGCATGAGCTTCCTGCACGTGCCGTACAAGGGTGGCCCGCCAGCCAACCAGGCCCTGCTGGCCGGCGACATCGACCTGATGTTCGACCTGATGTCGGGCGCGCTCAAGGGGTTCACCGACGCCGGCCGCGTGCGCCCGCTGGCCGTGATGCAGGATACGCGCATCGAGGCCATGCCCGACGTGAAGAGCGCCAAGGAGCTGGGGCTGCCGGCATCGACCTACATCCGCAGCTGGCAGGGCATTGCCGTGCGCGCAGGCACCCCGGCACCGGTGCTCGACAAGCTGCACGCCGCCGTGGTGTCTGCCGCGCAGACACCGGCAGTGCGGGCGCGCATCGCCGCACTGGGCTCGGAAGTGGTGACCAGCAAGACGCCAGCCGAGTTCCAGCAACATTACGCTGCCGAATTGCAACGCTGGGCGGCGCTGGTGAAGGCCGCCAACATCAAGGCCGAATGACCGCGCGTAAAGGGACACAGCCATGAAGATCACCGAAGTCCGCAGCCACCTGATGCAGGCCGGCGCGCCGCCGCACACCGGCTGGACGGCGCAGGGCCAGACGGCCTTGGCCAGCAGTCGCAACTGGTGCTTCGTAACTGTGCACACCGATGCCGGCCCGGTCGGAACCGGCGAAGGCTCGGGCTGGCCACGACTGGTAGCCGGGGCGGTGCAGGATCTGGCCCACCTGCTGGTGGGCGAAGACGCCGCCGACATCGAACGCCTGGCCCAGAAGCTGCGCGTTGCGATCATGGGACACGGTCAGACGGGCACCGTGGGCATGGGCGCACTCTCTGCCATCGACATGGCCTTGTGGGACCTGAAAGGCCAGCAGCTGGGTGCGCCGGTGTTCCAGCTGCTCGGCGGCCAGACGCGCCGCCGCGTGCCCTACTACACCCATGCCTCGGACGTAAACAGTGCGCTGTCGGCGGTGGAACGCGGCGTGCGGGCCATCAAGCTGGGCGGCATCCCCAACATCGTCGAACGCTCGTTCGCGGTGCGCGCCGCGGTGGGCCCGGACATCGACCTGATGGTCGACCTGCACGGCCCGCCGTGGCTGAACGCCGCCGATGCCGTGGCCATCGGCCGCGCGATGGAGCCGCTGAACCTGTTGTTCCTGGAAGACCCGGTGGCACCGGACAACCTGGACGGGTGGCGCCGCGTGCGCAACCAGGTGGCCCTGCCGCTGGCCGCAGGAGAACGCTGCGCCACGCTGGCCGATATGCGCCCCTTCATCGATGAGCACCTGCTCGACGTGCTGCAGCCCGACACGGGCCGCTTCGGTGGCCTGACACAGATGCGCAAGCTGGCCGGCTGGGCCGAGGCGCACGGCCTGCTGATTGCGCCGCATTCGGGTTCGCTCGGGCCTGTAGCCGAGTTCGCTGCCGTGCACCTGCTGGCGGCGATTCCCAACGCGCTGATGCTCGAACGCATGGAACCCGATTGGGCCGAGCGGCCGCAGGCCATCACCACGGCCCTGCTCTCCGCAGGTGGCCACCTGGCCGTGCCCGACGCGCCCGGCCTGGGTGTGAAGATCAACCTGGACTTCGTTGCTGCCCACCCCAGCCAGCGCAACACGGCCCTGCCCACTGGCGGCTGGAACCCAGGCACCGACGGCGAGACCGTCTACCTGCAGGCGCGACGACCGCGTGCGCCCATCACAAGCCAGGGCCCCGAGGAACACCATGAGTGAACTGTCTCAAAACCGCCTCAAGCGTGCCCTGCAGGGTGGACAGACCCAGATCGGCCTGTGGAACAGCCTGGCCAGTGCGACCGTGGTCGAAGTCATCGCCGGGGCCGGCTTCGACTGGGTGCTGATCGACATGGAACACGCGCCCAACGACCTGCCACTGGTACATGCGCAACTGCAGGCGCTGGCCGGCCACCCGAGCGTCACGCCCGTGGTGCGCCCGCCGTGGAACGACCCGGTCACATTCAAGCGCCTGCTCGACCTGGGCGTGCAGAGCTTTCTGGTGCCGTATGTGCAGAACGCCAACGAGGCCGCAGCGGCCGTCAGCGCCACGCGCTATCCGCCGTTGGGCACGCGCGGATTTGCCAGCGCGTCCCGCGCCACGGGCTATGGGCGCATCCCGGACTATTGGCAACACGCGGCGCAGGAGATCTGCGTGCTGGTGCAGGTCGAGACCACGGCTGCGCTGGGCGAGATCGAAGCCATCGCGGCCGTCGAAGGTGTCGATGGCATCTTCATCGGGCCCGGCGACCTGTCGGCGTCGATGGGCCACCTGGGCAAGCCGGGGCATCCCGAAGTGCTGGCTGCGATCTTTGAGGCGCTGCAGCGCATCCACGCCGCCGGGCGGCCCAGCGGCTTCCTGACCGGCGACGAAGCGCTGGCGCGGCAGGTCATCGAACACGGCGCACAGTTTGTGGCTGTGGGCGCCGACCTGGTGTTGCTGGCGCGAGCCGCCGACGCGCTGCGTGGCCGATTCAGACCTGACGCCTGAACATCCGCATTCACGAGACCCCCACCATGCCGCGTTTTGCCGCCAACCTGAGCATGCTCTATACCGAGCTGCCCTTCCTCGAACGTTTCGGCGCCGCTGCGCGTGACGGCTTCGAGGCCGTCGAATTCCTCTTCCCTTATGCCTTCGATGCGGCGCAGATCAAGGCCGAGCTCTCGCACCACGGCCTGGTCCTGGTGCTGCACAACCTGCCGGCCGGCGACTGGGACGCCGGCGAGCGCGGCATCGCATGCCACCCCGGCCGCGAAGGCGAGTTCCGCATCGGTGTGGAACGGGCCATCGACTACGCGCTGGCGCTGGGCGTCACGCAGTTGAATTGCCTGGCCGGCATCCGGCCAGCGAATGTGCCGGCCGAGGTGGCACACAGCACCTTCGTCGGCAACCTGCGTCACGCGGCCGAGGCGCTGCACGAACAAGGCCTGCGCTTGTTGATCGAGCCGATCAACAGCTTCGACATTCCCGGCTTCCACCTGACGCACACCACGCAGGCGCTGGCGGTGCTGGACGAGGTACAGGCCGACAACCTGCGCATCCAGTACGACGTCTATCACGCCCAGCGCATGGAAGGTGAACTCGCTGCGACGCTGAGCCGACACTTGGCGCGCATCGGCCATGTTCAGGTGGCCGACAACCCTGGCCGCCACGAGCCGGGCACGGGTGAGATCGATTTCCGCTTCCTGTTTGCCCACCTCGACAACATCGGCTACCGCGGTTGGGTCGGCTGCGAATACCGCCCCGCCGCCGGCACCCAGGCGGGGCTGGGCTGGCGGCAAGTGCTGGCCCCGACGGCATGAGCTCCTCCATGACTGACACCGCCATGCGCGACACCGCCCTGAACATCGGCTTCATCGGCCTGGGCATCATGGGTGCGCCGATGGCCGGCCACCAGCTCGCAGCCGGCCACAGGCTGTTCCTGCACACCCGCAGCGCCGTACCCGCTGCTCTGGCCAACAGCGCAGCCACGCGCTGCACAAGCCCGAAGCAAGTGGCGGAGCACGCCGACATCGTGTTCCTGATGCTCCCCGACACCCCTGACGTCGAAGCCGTGCTGTTCGCCGAGCACGGCCTGGCCGCCGGCCTGCGCGCGGGCGCCGTCGTCGTGGACATGAGCAGCATCTCGCCGCTGGCCACCAAAGTCTTCGCGCAGCGTGTGCAGGCGCTGGGGGCGGACTATCTCGACGCGCCCGTCTCAGGAGGCGAGCTGGGCGCGCAGAACGCCACACTGTCCATCATGGTCGGCGGCAGCGAGACAGCTTTCGCCAGGGTGCAGCCGCTGTTCGCGCTGATGGGCCGCAACATCACGCATGTCGGTGCCGTGGGCGACGGCCAGACCGCCAAGGTTGCCAACCAGATCATCGTGGCGCTGAACATTGCCGCCGTGGCCGAAGCCCTGCTCTTTGCCGCCAAGGCCGGCGCTGACCCGGCGCGTGTGCGCCAGGCCTTGATGGGCGGTTTCGCCGGCAGCAAGGTGCTCGAAGTACATGGCGAACGCATGCTCAAGCGCAGCTTCGAGCCTGGCTTTCGCATCGCCCTGCATCAGAAGGACCTGAACCTGGCGCTGGCCAGCGCGCGCAGCCTTGGCGTGGCGCTGCCGCACACGGCGCAGGCGCAGGAACTGTTCAATGCGTGCAGTGCCCACGGCGGCGCGGGCTGGGACCATTCGGCGATCTTGCGTGCCCTCGAGATGCTGGCTAGCTTCGAGATCGGGCAGTCATCGTGAGCCTGCGCGTCTTGCTCACGGGCGCTGGCGGCAAGGTCGCCCGGCAGATCCGCCCGTACCTGGCCCCGGCCTGCGCCGAGCTGCGCTTGACGGACCTCGTGCCTGTCATGCCGGAACACGCCAACGAGACCGCCCACACCGCCGACCTGACCGATGCCCGCGCCCTGCCCGCGCTGCTGGAGGGCGTGCACGCCGTGGTGCACTTTGCCGGCTACCCCCGCGAGGCCGACTGGGCGACGCTGCTGCCTGCCAACATCGTCGCCGTGGCCCAGCTGTGGGAAGCCGCAGTCGACGCGGGTGTTCAGCGCATCGTCTACGCCAGTTCCAACCACGCCGTCGGCTATCTCCCGCGGCAGCGGCGCATCGATGGCCGTGCCAGCCCGCGCCCCGACTCCCGATACGGCGTCACCAAGGTCTTCATGGAGGCCCTGGCCAGCCTGCATGCCGACAAGCATGGCCTGCGCGGCCTGGGCATGCGCATCGGCCATTGCGCTGCCGCGCCATCGGATGCACGCATGCTGGCCAACTGGGTGCACCCCGAAGATCTGGCCGCGCTGGTGCGGGTCGGCTTGCAGGCCGACTACCACCACGACGTTGTTTACGGCGTCTCGCACAACGCTGCCAGCTGGTGGGACAACCGCCGCGCCGAAGCTCTGGGCTACCGCCCACGCCACAGCGCCGACGCCTGGTCGGCCCTGCTTGCGGACCAGCGCAGCGACGACGCGGTGGCCGAGCTCTACCAGGGCGGCAGCTTCGCTGCCGCAGGTCATGTCGGCGACCCTGAACGTCCAGCACGCGCCGATTGAGCGCCTGGCACTGGACAGTGCCGGCTGGCCGGGCCTGTGGGCCTGGCCGGTGGGCAACCGTGTCGGCGAGTCGCCCGTGTGGGACGCCGCCGAACAAGCCCTGCT
>JBBQAH010000243.1:0-2101 GCA_038316145.1 Burkholderiales bacterium | reverse complement strand
GCCACCGGCAACGGCCTGGCCAGGCGCACCCGCTTGATGGCAAAACCGGGCATGGCGATGACGCCTGCCGAGTAGGGAAACCCACCCTCAAGGAAGCGGTAGGCCCCGGGTTCAAAATCGTGCAGCATCGGCAGGCTCCTGCGGTGGATTGACAGTCGGGTGAGGCTCAGCGCGGAATGATCGCATTGCCGGGACACGATCCCGGCTGACCGGTTGATGAGCGACAGGGGCCTTCGGTTCGGTACCCGCGCAGCACCTCTGGCAACGCGGCACCTCAGTTCACCTGCCGCTCACGCCCGTCCCAGTATGGTGCCCGCAGCGCCCGGCGCAAGACCTTGCCGGTCGGATTGCGTGGCAGCTCGGGCACCACATCCACACTCTTGGGCACCTTGAAGCCGGCGATGCGCTCGCGGGCCCAGGCGATGACACTGGCAGGGTCGATGGTGTGGCCGGGCTTGGCCACGCACACCGCCTTGACCACCTCGCCCCACTGCGCGTCGGGCACGCCGATCACCGCCACGTCGGCCACGTCGGGGTGGCCGTAGATGGCGCTCTCCACTTCGGCCGGGTAGACGTTTTCGCCGCCGCTGATGACCATGTCCTTCAGCCGGTCATGGATGTAGACGTAGCCGTCGGCGTCCAGCGTGCCGGCGTCACCGGTGAAGACCCAGCCGTCCGTGGTCAGGGTGCGGGCGGTCGCTTCGGGCTGCTTCCAGTAGCCCAGCATGTTGTTCGACGAGCGGGTGACGATCTCGCCCACCTGGCCGGGTGGCAGGGTCTGGCCGTTGACATCGACGATCTTCAGCTCGACCCCGGGCACGGGCTTGCCGGCGGCGCGCATGCGCGGGCTGCCGTTCGGGTCGTGGTCCTCGGGCGGCAGCATCACCACGGTGCCGGTGGTCTCGGTCATGCCGTAGGCCTGGGCAAACTGGCAGCCGAAGGCCTTGACACACTGGCGCAGCAATTCCAGCGGGATCGGGGCGGCGCCATAAAAGATGTACTTCAGGCGGCTGAAGTCAGTTTTTGCGCAGCGCGGGTGGTTGACCAGCATCTGCAGCGCCGCGGGCACGGCAAAAAAGCGCGTCACGCCCTCTTGCTCGATCGCATCGAACACCCCGTCGGGTGTGAACTCGCCCAGCACGCAGCCGCACACCCCGCCGGCCAGCGCCATGAAGCCCAGGCCGGTGCCGCCGATGTGGGCGCAGGGCATGGCCACCATCACCACCTCGGCCTCGTCCCAGAAGGCCCAGGGCAGGTGGGCCGCCTGGGCGGGCCGGCGCAGGCCGAACAGGTTGCGGTTGCACAACTCGACGCCTTTGGGGTGTCCGGTGGTGCCCGAGGTGTAGAGCTGGAGGATGGCGTCCTCCGGCCCGCTGGCGGCGAAGTCACCGGCGGGGCTGGCGGCTGTCCAGGCCCAGGCTTCATCAGCGGCAAACACCCGCTGCAGCTGCGGCAACGCGGGCGACAGCGCGCGGGCTTCGTCCGCAAAACCCTCGCCGGCAAACAGCAGCCTGGCTTCGGTGTCGTGCAGGATGTACTGGCGCTCGGGCGCTGCCAGGCGCCAGCCCACCGGCACCATCACCACGCCGATGCGCGCGGCGCCAAACAGCAGGCAGAAATACAGCGCGGCGTTTTTGCCCAGCCAGGCGATGCGGTCGCCCCGCTGCAGGCCTGCGGCCTGAAGGGCGGTAGCGACGCGGCGGGTGGTGTCGTCCAGTTCGGCAAAGTCGAGGCGCCGCTCGCCCACCATCGCAGGCCGGCCGGGCCGGTCTGCGGCCCCGTGGCGGATGAAGGCATCGACGGTGAGCAACTCGGTGGCATCCATGGCGCAAGGCTCGGCACTGGGCCGGGCGTGGGAGTGGCGGGCAATTCGGCACTCTATCGGCCAGGCCCACCGCCGGTGTGCGCCAACGTGACAGCCGGCAACGGCGGCGCTGGCCGCGATGGCGGGTCGAGCGGCGGTGCGAAGCAAGCGCTGACAGGCGGCGGGCCGTCCCGCCTCAAGGCACCCGCAACGCGGCGGGCCGCAGGCGCTGCCACTGCAGGTACAACACCCCGGCCAGCACCACCGCGCCGCCGACCCACTGCTCGGCCAGCGGCG
>JBBQAH010000204.1:0-4117 GCA_038316145.1 Burkholderiales bacterium | reverse complement strand
GCCACCGGCAACGGCCTGGCCAGGCGCACCCGCTTGATGGCAAAACCGGGCATGGCGATGACGCCTGCCGAGTAGGGAAACCCACCCTCAAGGAAGCGGTAGGCCCCGGGTTCAAAATCGTGCAGCATCGGCAGGCTCCTGGTGGCGTGACAGCCGGGTCAGCCGGCTCAGTCGGTTCACCGTGACATGATCGCACGCACCGATCCGGCCCGGGACGCAACAGGCCGGATCGGCCCGGGGTGCTGGGCTGATGGGGCAAGAACCGTTGCGCCGCGATTGGCGGCAGAAGGCGAGGCGGGCCGA
Organism: Burkholderiales bacterium; assembly: GCA_038316145.1. Lineage (GTDB taxonomy): Bacteria > Pseudomonadota > Gammaproteobacteria > Burkholderiales > Burkholderiaceae_C > Pseudaquabacterium. The sequence goes on along the minus strand of JBBQAH010000204.1, from coordinate 3,814 downwards.
GCGCCCGCTGTCACCGCCTGGGTCATCGGCGCCGCGCAACACTGCGGGCCTTGGGCACGCTGCACCCCGGGACAAAGCGCAGTGCCGCCGCGCCGGGTCGCGCGCTCATTGTCCGCCGCGTGGTCTCCCGACCGCGCGGCGGTGCAGCCGCGCAGCGGAGCCGCTCGGGTGGCGCGTCAGGATGCCCTGCGGCGCGCGGCAACGAAGCCCACGCCGGCGATGCCGGCCAGCATCAGCGCCCAGGTGCCCGGCTCGGGGACGGGGGTGGTGAAGCTGAAGTCGTCGGCCACCACACCCACGCCCTTGAAGGCGATCGAGCGGATGTCGGCACTGGCACGGCTGATGCCGAGGAACTGGCCGGCGTTGTAGTCGTCCACGGTCTTGTCGACGATAAAGCTGTGGGTCTCGATGATCTGGTTGTTGTCGCCGTAGGCCGACACTTCCACCGTCAGTGCAAAGGGCAGCGCGTCGAAGGCGAAGTGGCTGACAAAAGCGCCGGCGCTGGCGCTGGCCAGGCCCGCTGCGAAGGTGAAGCGCAGCTCACCCGCCGCGCCACCGGCGGCAAAGCGGTTGCCCACGCCCCAGACGCCGTTGTCGCCCAGGTCACGCACGTTGGCGCCCAGTTCGGCGTTGGAGTCACCGGTGAACACCAGCGTGGGCGCGAGAAACTCGGGGCCGCTGGTCAGCAGGCCGTCGAAAGCCTCGAAGTCGATCACGTTCACCGGGCCGCTGAGGGCACCGACGTCGGTGACCAGCAAGGCGTGCGCGGGCAGGGCGAAGGCGGCGGCCAGGGCCACCGGAGCGAGAAGATGAAGTTTCATGGAAGGTCCCGAGAAGGATATGGAGGGGCCGGGCGGCGGCCACCGCCCGCAGGCAGCGGCCACCGCACTGGCGCTTCAGGTGCCGATGACGCCGCCATCGTCCTTGGTGATCACCACCACGGACGAACGGGGCCGGCCAAAAGGCAGCGGCGTGACGCCGTCGGCCTCGGTGATCCACTGGCTGGCGGGCCAGCTGGAGAACTGCTGCGGGTTGGCAGCGGTGGCGTCTTCACCCGGGTGCTGGATGCCGACGAACATGGTCTTGCCATCCGGCGTCATGGTCACGCCAGTCACTTCGCAACGGTTCGGGCTGGTCATGAAGCGCCGTGTCATGCCGGTGTTGGGGTCGGCACAGACCATCATATTGGCGCCGATGTTGATGAAGTCGCCACTGCCGTCGCCCACCTGGTCGGTCTGCACCCAGAGGCGGCCGAAGGGGTCGAACCACAGGCCGTCGGGCGCACCGTAGTCGGCACTGCCGTTGGGGGCATCGACGATGTTGCCCTTGTAGTCGTTGGTGGGCCTGGCCACCTTGGCGGTCAGGGTGTCGCCGGCCTGGACGAAGATGTCCCAGCCGAACGTGGCGGCCAGCACCGTCTTGCCGGTCTCGCGCCAGCGGATGATGTGGCCGTGCACGTTGTCGGCGCGCGGGTTGGCCGCGTCCACTGCCGGGCGGGCGCTGCCGGCCGTGGTGCTGCCGTCGGCCTGGTTGGACGTGGGGTTGGCGTTGCTGCCGCGGCGGTTGTTGTTGGTCAGCGTGCAGTACACCTCCACCTCGCTGAAACCGCCGATGCGCGGCCGTGCGCCGGTCCACTCGGGGCGATCCATCATGGTCGCGCCCAGGGCGTCGGCGGCCATGCGGGTCTTCACCAGGATCTTGGCCAGCACCTCGGCGTCGTCGGCGCCGCTGAAGTTGGGGTTGTCGCGCAGGGCCACGCCGTTCAGGCCGATGGCGCCCGGCACCAGGGGCAGCCAGGTGCCATTGCCGTCGGCGTTGAACTTGGCCGCATACAGCGCGCCGCTGTCGAGCAGATCGCGGTTGGCAGCACGGTTGCTGGGGTTGTACTTGCCGGCGCAGACAAACTTGTAGATGTACTCGTTGCGCTCGTCGTCGCCCAGGTAGAAGGCGATGTTGTTCTGCGCATCGACCACGTACTGCGCGCTCTCGTGCTTGAAACGGCCCAGCGCGGTGCGCTTGACCGGCGGCGCGGTCGGGTTCATCGGGTCGATCTCGACCACCCAGCCAAACAGGTTGGCCTCGTTCGGGTTCTGGGCCAGGTCGAAGCGCGCGTCGGTGGTGTGCCAGCGGTAGCCGAAGCCCGAGGCATTCACGCCATAGCGGTTGAACAGCTTGCCGGTTTCAGTGTTGGCCGCCGGCAGCGCGGCGTTGGCGCCGAAGTTGCCGTTCCAGTTTTCCTCGGCGGTGAGGTAGGTGCCCCAGGGCGTGATGCCGTGGGCGCAGTTGTTGATGGTGCCGTAGCAGCTGCGGCCGTTGGTGGTGGCGCCGGTGGCGGTGGTGGCGGCGTCGGTGATGGTGTACTGCTGGGTCTGCAGCAGCGCATGGCCGGCGGCCGGGCCGCTGATCTTGCAGAAGGTGTTGGCTGTGATGCGGCGGCCAAACGGCGAGGTCTTCACCACCTGCCACTTGCCGGCCACGCGGCGGATCTCGGCGACCGACACGCCGTGCGCGGCCTGCGACTTGCGGGTCTTGGCCAGGGTGTAGCCCGTGCCCACCTGGCCATCGGGGAACAGCACCTCTTCATGCGTGTACTCGTTGTTGACGCACAGCACGCCGCGGTCGCTGAGCGGCGCACCGCCGGTGCCCAGCAGCGGGAAGAAGTGCATGCCGTCGTTGTGCATGCCGAACTGCTTGCTCTGTGCAGCGGCGTCCTGGCTGGCGTCGGACGCAAAGGCCTGGCCGCCCGGCATGATCGGGTCGCCCCAGGCCACCAGCAGCTTGGCGCTGTAGCCGACAGGCACGGTCACCTTGTCGAGCACGGGGGCACGGCTGGCCGGCACGTTCTCGAAACCGATGCCGGGGAAGCCCAGGCCACCCGGGACGGGTGCGGCCTGCACGGTCTGCACCAGGCCACCGAGGCTCAGGCCGCCGGCGGCTGCCAGCGCGCCGGCACCCACGCCGCCACGCACAAACAGGCGGCGGCTGATGTCGGTGCGCGCGATGACTTCATGGATCGACTCATTGCCCGACGGGTTGAGCGACACGTCGTTCTTCGGATGCTGGGAACCCTTCATGGGTGACTCCTGTGGGGGTGGGACGGGGCCGGAGATACGGCGTACATGGACCGACGACCGGTGCGGCAGGGCCGCAGCGACAGCCCTGCCACTGTGGCGCGATGAGGTGACAGCGCCGTGACGCTCGACACGCCGGCATGGCCAGGCAGCCCCCCTGATTCGGGGGGGGCGGCGTACTGCATCAGCAGCCCCAGGCCGACCATCGGCAGCGTCCGCGCCCCGGGGCGACAAGAAAACTCGGGAGCGGCCCGTCGTTTTCTCAAGAACCGTCACGAGTTTGACAAACTGCGCGCGCTGCATTTCGCCAGCTATCAACTGGAGCTTGCAATGCATGACCTTGGCTGGTTCAGCGTGTCCTTGGTGTCGATGCTGGTTGCTGCGCAACCGGCGCGGGCTGCAGATGCCGGCCTCAGCAGCCACAGGCTCACGCCGGTGGCCGACACCTCGCTCTACAGCGACATCACCGGCAGCAGAAGCAGCTGGGATGACGTCAGCGATGGGCAGGGCGAGTCGCTGTGGCTCAGCACCACGGCCGGTGGTCTGCTGCGCCGCGCACTGCTGCGCTTTGACTTGAGCCAGATCCCGGCGGGTCAGCGGGTGGTGCGAAGCAAGCGCTGACAGGCGGCGGGCCGTCCCGCCTCAAGGCACCCGCAACGCGGCGGGCCGCAGGCGCTGCCACTGCAGGTACAACACCCCGGCCAGCACCACCGCGCCGCCGACCCACTGCTCGGCCAGCGGCG
>JBBQAH010000093.1:0-12647 GCA_038316145.1 Burkholderiales bacterium | reverse complement strand
CGTGGGCGACATGATCACGCCGTTTTCCAGCGCCAGCGGCACCTCGGGCGCGGTGGTGACGATGGCCGACATGCGCACGCTGGAGGTCGAGGCCGATGTGTCCGAAAGCAACGTGGCCCGCATCAAGCCCGAGCAGCCGGTGGAGATCACGCTGGACGCACTGCCCGAGATGCGGTTTCGCGGCAACGTGTCGCGCATCGTGCCCACGGTGGACCGGGCCAAGGCCACGGTGATGACCAAGATCCGCTTCGAGGCACTGGACCCCCGCATCCTGCCCGAGATGAGCGCCAAGGTCAGCTTCCTGACCCGGCCGGCCAGCGCCGAGGACCAGAAGCCGGTGATCGCCGTCAACCCCAAGGCGATTGCTGCGCGCGACGGCAAGCAACTGGTTTTCCGGCTGGTGGGCGACAGCGTCGAGGCCGTGCCGGTGACGCTGGGCCGCAAGATCGGTGACCTGCAGGAGGTGGGCGGCGCCTTGAAGCCCGGCGAACGGGTGGTGCTGAGCCCGGCCGACGCGCTGAAGGCAGGCCTCAAGGTCACGGTGACGGCCAAATGACGGCGCTGATCCGCATCAGCCACCTCAGCAAGGGCTATGTGCGGGGCGGCCAGGCTATTCCGGTACTGCTCGACATCGACCTGGAAGTGGCCCGCGGCGAGTTCATCGCGCTGATGGGCCCCAGCGGCTCGGGCAAGAGCACGCTGCTGAACCTGATCGCCGGCATCGACAAGCCGAGCGCCGGCACCATAGCGATCGACGGTGTCGACATCGCGGGCCTGAGCGAGGGCGAACTCGCCGACTGGCGTGCCGCCAACGTCGGTTTCATCTTCCAGTTCTACAACCTGCTGCCGGTGCTGTCGGCCTTCGACAACGTCGAGTTGCCGCTGCTCTTGACCAACCTGTCGTCGCGCGAGCGGCACGACCGGGTGGCCGCCATGCTGGGCCTGGTGGGCTTGACCGACCGGGCCGACCACTACCCCAGCGAGCTGTCCGGCGGCCAGCAGCAGCGGGTGGCGATTGCGCGTGCGCTGGTGACCGACCCGGTACTGATCGTTGCCGACGAGCCCACCGGCGACCTGGACCGCACCACCGGCGAGGAGGTGCTGTCGCTACTGGACCAACTGGTGCACGAGCTGGGCAAGACCATCGTGATGGTCACCCACGACCCCAAGGCCGCCGCCCGCGCCGGCCGCATGGTGCACCTGGAAAAAGGCGTGCTGGTGGACGAAGTGCCCGAAACAATCCGCGGGGCCTGAACATGTTCATGTTCCGCCTGTTGCTGAAAAACGCCTTCCGCCACAAGCTGCGCACGCTGCTGACGATGGTCGGGCTGGTGGTGGCGATCAGCGCCTTCGGGCTGCTGCGCACCATCGTCGACGCCTGGTATGCCGGCGTCGAAGGCAGCTCCAGCACCCGGCTGATCACCCGCAGCAACATCTCGCTGACCTTTGCGCTGCCGTTGAACTACATCCAGCGCCTGCGCGCGGTGGAGGGCGTGACCCAGGTCAGCTGGTCGAACTGGTTTGGCGGCGTCTACATCACCGAGCGCAACTTCTTCCCGCAATTTGCGGTGGACCCGGCCACCTACCTGCCGCTGTACCCCGAGTACAAAATTGACGAGGCGCAAAAACTGGCCTTCCTGCGCGACCGCCAGGGCGTGCTGGTCGGCCGCAAGCTGGCGGACAAGTTCGGCTGGAAGCTGGGCGACCCCATCCCGCTGCGCGGCACCATCTACCCCGGCACCTGGACCTTCACGCTGCGCGCCATCTGGGACGGTGCCGACGCCAAGACCGACGAGAGCCAGTTGCTGATGCACTGGAGCTACCTCAACGAGTCGGTGCGCCAGCGCGCACCGGGGCGGGCCGACGCGGTGGGCGTCTACATCCTGGGCATCGACGAGCCCAACAACGCGGCGATGGTCAGCCAGCGGGTGGACAAGCTGTTCGCCAACTCGTTGGCCGAGACCATGACCGAGACCGAGGCCGCGTTCCAGCTCAGTTTTGTCTCGATGAGCGAGGCCATCCTGGTGGCGGTGCAGGCCGTCAGCCTGATCATCGTGATGATCATCATGGCGGTGATGGCCAACACCATGACGATGACCGCACGTGAGCGCCTGGCCGAGTACGCCACGCTCAAGGCGCTGGGGTTTTCGCCCGGCTTCGTCGTGCGGCTGCTGTTTGGCGAGAGCCTGCTGATCGCCGCCATCGGCGGTGTCGCGGGCCTGCTGCTGACAATCCCGCTGGCCGCCGCCTTCCGCAGTGCGGTGGGCACGCTGTTTCCGGTTTTCCAGGTCTCCACGTTGACGATGGCGCTGCAGTTGGCAGCGGCCCTGGGCGTGGGCGCTGTGGCCGCCGCCTGGCCGGCCTGGCGCATGAGCCGCATCGACATCGTGGCCGGCCTGCGCCACGTCGGCTGAGCACCCACCATGGCTGCCGTCCCCTTCAGCTACATCGCCCGCAACCTCTGGGTGCGGCGCGTCACCACCGCGCTGACGGCCGGCGGCATGGCGCTGGTGGTTTATGTCTTTGCCACCGTGCTGATGATGAGCGAGGGCATCCGCTCGACCCTGGTGGCCACCGGCCAGCCCGACAACGTGATGGTGCTGCGCAAGGGCGCCAATGCCGAGATCAACAGCGGCATCGAACGCCGCCAGGCCAACATCCTGTCCACCCTGCCCGGCGTCGCCGCCGACGCGCAGGGCCGCCCGCTGATCAGCGCCGAGCCGGTGGTGCTGATCAGCCTGCCCAAGCGCAGCAATGGCAAGCCCAGCAACGTGACGGTGCGTGGCACGTCCGAGCTGGGCTTGCAGTTGCGCCCGGGCGCGCGGATCGTCGAAGGCCGGATGTTTCGCCCCGGCACCTCCGAGATCGTCGTCGGCCAGGCCACAGCGGCCGGTTTTGCAGGCATCGACATCGGCGCATCGCTGCGCTTTGCCGGCCGAGAATGGCTGATCGTCGGCCGTATCGACGCCGGCCGCAGCGGCTTCGACTCCGAAATCTGGGGCGACGCCGAGCAGATGCTGCAGGCCTTCCGGCGCCAGGCCTACTCGATCGTGGTCTTCCGCCTGACCGAGCCGGGCCTGTTCGAGGCCACGCAGGCCCTGATCGATGCCGACCCTCGGCTGGCCTTGGAGGCCAAGCCCGAGGTGCGGTTTTATGCCGAGCAGAGCGAGGCGCTGGCCACGTTCATCAACATCCTGGGCTTGAGCTTGGCGGTGATCTTCTCGATCGGCGCGGTGGTGGGCGCGATGATCACGATGTTTGCGGCGGTAGCCTCACGCATCGGCGAGATCGGCACGCTGCGGGCGCTGGGCTTTCGGCGTGGCGCGGTGCTGGCCGCCTTCATGGCCGAATCGCTGTTGCTGTCCGCCGTGGGCGGCGTGCTCGGCCTGGCCGCCGCCAGCGTGATGCAGACGGTGAACGTGTCGACCACCAACTTCCAGACCTTTGCCGAGCTGGCGTTCAAGTTTGTGCTGACGCCACAAATCGCCGTGCAGGCGCTGGTCTTTGCGTTGGCGATGGGCGTGGTGGGCGGCTTCATCCCGGCCTGGCGCGCGGCGCGGCTGGAGATCGTGGAGTGTTTGCGGGCGGCTTGACACTCCACCCCACCGGCGAAGCGCCTGCGGCTCCCCCGAGGGGGCACACCGCCAGCGGCCCGGCAAAGCCGGTTGCGCGGCGGCCGCCTGGCGCCGCCGGCTCAGGCAGCGCGGTAAGGGGACGCGTCGAACTGCTTCAAGCTCAACGCCCGCCACACCCGCTCCGCCGTCACCGGCATCTGGATCGCTTCAGCGGCCGCCCCCAGGCCGGCGTGGTCCAGTGCATCGATCACCGCGTTGACAACAGCCGGCGTGGCGCCGATGGTGCCCAGCTCACCCACGCCCTTGACACCCAGCGGGTTGGTCTTGCAGGGCACCGAGGTGTCGAACACGGTCTTGAATCCGAGAAACCCCTCGGCGTTCGGCATCGCGTAGTCCATGAAGCTCGCGCTTTGCAGCTGGCCGGTCTCGGCGTCGTAGGCCACCCGCTCACACAGCGCCTGGCCGATGCCTTGCACCGCCCCGCCCTCGACCTGGCCCCGCACGATCGTCGGGCTGACAACACGCCCGATGTCGTTGACCGAGGCATAGGCCACCACCGTCACCGCGCCGGTGGCGGGGTCGAGCTCGACCTCGCAGATGTGGCAGCCGTTGGGCCAGGTCGGGCCGCCGGCCGAGCTGGTACTGTCGACATGGATGCGCGCTTGCGGCTGGCGCGCTGCCAGCTCGAACAAGCCGATGCCCAGATCGGTGCCGGCCACGTTGAAGCGGCCTTCGCGGTATTCGATGTCGGTGACCGGGGCTTCCAGCGCCTCGCCCGCAAGCGCCTTGGCCTCGTCGATGGTGCGGCGCGACGCCACGTCCACCGCCGAGCCGCCAGTGAACAGCGAGCGTGAGCCCGCGCTGCCAAAGCCGTTCGCGCGGTCGGTGTCGCCTTGCAACACCCGGATGCGGTCGATCGGCACGCCAAAAACATCCACCGCCAACTGCGCATAGCTGGTGGCGATGCCCTGGCCCATGGCCTGGGTGGCCGAGCCCAGCTCGACAAAACCATCGGCGGTGACGTTGACGGTGACCCGCTCTTCCATCACGTTGCCGCCGGTCCACTCCAGAAAGGTGGCGATGCCGCGGCCGCGCAGCAAGCCCCGGGCCTGCGAGGCGGCACGCCGCGCGGCAAAACCGTGCCAGTCGGCCAGCGCCAGCCCCTGGTCGAGGATCTGCTCGAAGTTGCCGCTGTCGTAGAGCTGGCCCATCGGGTTCTTGTAGGGCATCTGCTCGGGGCGGATCATGTTGCGGCGGCGCAGCTCGGCCGGGTCCAGCCCCAGCTTGCGCGCGGCCGCGTCCATCAGCCGCTCGGTCAGGTAGATCGCCTCGGGCCGGCCGGCACCGCGGTAGGCACCGGTCGGCGTGGTGTTGGTCATCACCGCGGTGACATGCACGTCGATGACCGGGATGTCGTAGATGCTGGTCGATACCCACGGCCCGATCAGACACTGGATCGCCACGCCGGTGCCGGTGGCATAACCGCCCACATTGGCAAAACCGCGCACCCGCAGCGCCAGCGCACGGCCCTGGGCATCGAGCGCCATCTCGGCCCGGCTGGTGACGTCGCGGCCGTGCACCGCGGCCAAGAACTCCTCGATGCGGTCGGCCCGCCATTTGACCGGCCGCTTGAGCTGCCGTGCCGCAAAAGCCACCACGATGTCCTCGGGGTAGATGCCCGTTTTCATGCCGAAGCCACCACCGACATCGCCGACCAGCACCCGCACGTCGGCCACGGTCAGCCCGGGCAGCGCATCGACCAAACCACTGCGCACGGCAGTGGGCATCTGGCTGGACAGACGCACCACCAGGCGGTCGTCGTCTGCGTTGACAAAGGCGCTGACGCTGCGGGGCTCGATCGGGCTGGGCGCCAGGCGCTGGTTGCACACATCGACCGACACGGTGTGCGCCGCGGCGGCAAAAGCCGCTTCGGTGGCCGCCGCGTCGCCGTGGCGCATGGCCGCGGCAATGTTGTCGGGTGCGTCGTCGCACAGCTGGGGCGCGCCCGGCCGCATCGCGGCAAAGGCATCGACCACCGCGGGCAGTTCTTCGTAATCGACCCAGACCGCCTCGGCGGCGGCGGCGGCCTCGGTGATCGAGCTGGCCACCACGGCGGCCACCGCCTCACCGACAAAGCGCACGCGGTCCGGCGCCAAGGCGTGGCGCGGGGCCGACGTGCCGGGCTGGCCATTGGGTCGTGGGAAGGCCTGCGGGCCCGGCATGGCCTTGACGCCTGCAGCCACCAGGTCGGCGCCGGTGTAGACCGCCAGCACCCCCGGCAGCGCCAACGCTGCCGCCGTGTCGATGCCGACGATGCGGGCATGGGCATAGGGGCTGCGCAGGAACACCAGGTGGGTCTGACCCGGCAGCGTCACGTCATCGGTGAACTGGCCGCGGCCCGTGATCAGCACCGGGTCCTCGATGCGGCGCACGGCGTGGCCGCTGCCAAATCGGCCGACATCCAGCGCGGGGTTCAGCGGCGCGGTCACGCTGAGGCCCCCGCGGTCGCCCCAGCCGTCGCCCCGGTCATCACCCCGGCCGCCTGCTTGACCGCCGCCACGATGTTGACGTAGCCGGTGCAGCGGCACAGGTTGCCCTCCAGCGCGTGCTGGATCTGGGCCTCGCTGGGCTGCGGTGTCTTGGCCAGCAGACACGCGGCCGTCATCAACATGCCGGGGGTGCAAAAGCCGCACTGCAGGCCGTGGCAGTCCATGAAGGCCTGCTGCAGCGGGTGCAGCGTGTCGCCCTGCGCCAGGCCCTCGACCGTGGTGATGCGGCAACCCTGGGCTTGCACGGCCAGCAGGCTGCAACTCTTGACGGCATCGCCGTTGATCAGCACGGTGCAGGCGCCGCATTGCGCGGTGTCGCACCCGGCGTGGGTGCCGGTCAGCGCCAGCGGCCCGCGCAGCAGGTCGATCAGCAAGGTGGCGGGCGCCACCTCGGTGGCCATGGCTTGGCCGTTGACCTCGAGTTTCAAAGAAATCATGCCAAGTCTCCGGGGCAAATTTGGTCAGCGGGCATGGTAGCGGCAAGACCGGCGGCGCGCAGCGCCAGGGCTGGCCGGGCCGCGCTTCAGTCTGCTCACTGCAGGTGCAGCCTGCTCAAATGCGGCGGCCAAACACCTTGACCACGATGCCCAGCAAGACCAGCACGAGGACCCCGCCCAGAATCCAGCCCTGGTTGTCACGCAGCAGTTGCACCACCCGCCGGACGGGCGCCCGCACCGCGTCGGGATCGACGCCCGACCCAGCCCAATCACCCGGGCCGGCGTCCACTGTGGCCATGCCGACATCAGCGCCACCGTTGCGGCTGTGGGCTGGCGGCAGCGCCCAATCGCGCGGTGACTGCGCGCGCGGGGCCTGGGTCAGCGGCAGACCGGCCTCGGTGCCCAACAAGGCCCCAGCCAACGGCATCGAGGGCGTCGGATTCGGGCGGCCTGCCAGCGCTGGCCGCACAGAAGCGGTGGAGGCCAGCGCCGCCGCGTCATGCCGTGTCATGTCCAACAACAGATCGAGGTTGACTTGCCCGGGGGCCCCATGGCCCGTCAGCGCCTTGTCGAGCGCATTGCCGGCCAAAGGCGCTGCCCCGCGCTGCACCATGGCGTCGGCCGACAGCGCGCCTGGCGTGTCGGGGCTGTCGACAATCGCCGCAAAGCCAGGCAACAACACCGCGGCCCACAACAGACCCGCACAAGCCGACGCCCGGACAGGCCACCGCGGCAGGTCGGCCCAGGGCCGGCAGGACTGGATCCAGGGTGGCACCAGGCAAATCCTCAGGTCAACAAGCCAAGACAAAGCCAGCGCCCCGCCAGCCCCTGCGGCCAAGCGGGCTAGACCAGCACCTCGATGCAAGGCGGATGGCCGAGAAAGCCTTGCGGGCTGGCACTGGCGCCATACGCGCCGGATTGGAACACCACGACCAGATCGCCGGGCTCGGCCACCGGCAGGTCCATGCGATCGGCCAGCAAGTCCAGCGGCGTACACAGCGGACCGACCACCGAGGCAAGCTCGCGGGGCCCGGCGCCCTGCTTGTTGCCGATCGTCACCGGGTAATTCTTGCGGATGACCTGGCCAAAATTGCCCGACGCCGACAAATGGTGGTTCAGCCCGCCGTCGGTGACCAGATAGACCTGGCCGCGCGAGACCTTGCGGTCCAGGATGCGGGTGACGTACAGCCCGGCCTCGCCAACCAGGTAGCGCCCCAGCTCGATCACCAGGCCGGCCTGCGGCATCTCGGTGCGCGCCCGCTCGACCAACCCGGCCAGGTTGTCGGCGATGGGCGCCAGATCCAGCCGCTTCTCGCCCGGAAAATAAGGGATGCCAAAGCCGCCGCCCAGGTTGAGAAAGCGCACCGGCTGCGCACAGGCGTCGGCCAGGCGCAGGGCCAGCGCATAGGACTTTTGCTGGGCCTCGCAGATCGAATCGGCACGCAGGTTCTGTGATCCGGCAAACAAATGGAAGCCCTCGAAGGCCAGGCCACCGTCCTGCACCCGCGCCAGCAGCTCGGGCATCTGCTCGACATCCACCCCGAACTGCTTGGGGCCACCGCCCATCTTCATGCCCGATCCCTTGAGCTCGAAGTCGGGGTTGACACGCACCGCGACCCGCGCCGGCAGACCCAGCTCATCCGACAGGCGCGCCAGCAAGACCACCTCGCGCATCGACTCGATGTTGATCAGCACGTGGGACGCCACCGCCTGACGCAGCTCGGTCTCGCGCTTGCCCGGCCCGGCGAAGCTGATTTCGGCCGGGTCAGCGCCAGCGTCGAGTGCAACCTTCAGCTCACCCGCAGACGCCACGTCGATGCCGTCGACCAGCCCGGCCATCAGGCCCACCACGGCCGGCATGGGGTTGGCCTTCATCGCGTAGTGCAGCTTGAGCGCGGGCGGCAGGATCTGGCGCAGCTCGGCCACACGCTGGCGCAGCAGGCCGCGGTCGTACGCGTAAAACGGGGTTTGGCCGATCCGGTTGGCCAGGCAGGCCAGGGTCTGGCCGCCCAACACCAACTGACCGTCCCGGACCGCAAACTGGTCCATCCGTTCGTGCTCAGGGGCGCGGCGAACCGGAGAAGGTGATTCGGCAGGCATACGGATCAGGTGGTCCGCCGCGCTCATCGGGTGGCAGCGGGCGAGATCGCCGACGGCGTCCCTCGACCGATACCGACGTACTCGATCCCCAGATCCCGCATCAACACCGGGTCGTAGAGGTTGCGCCCGTCCAGGATCAAGGGCCGCTTCAAAGTGGCTTTGATCAGGTCGAAGTCAGGCGTGCGGAACTCTTTCCACTCGGTGGCCACCAGCAAGGCATCGGCACCGGCCAGCGCGGCGGACTGGCTGTCGACAAAACTCAGGCGGGGTGTGCCGGCCAACACGCGCCGGGCCTCGTCGGTTGCCACCGGGTCATAGGCCTGGACGGCAGCGCCGCGCTCGGTCAGGGCCTGGATGATCACCCGGCTGGGCGCGTCGCGCATGTCGTCGGTGTTGGGTTTGAACGCCAAGCCCCAAAGCGCAAAGGTCAGGCCGCTCAAGTCGTCACCAAAACGCTCGACCACACGATCAACCAGCACCCGCTTCTGCCGGTCATTGGCGGCCTCTACCGCCTGCAGCACACCCAGTGGCACGCCGTTTTCGTCGCCGGTGTGGATCAACGCCTTGACGTCCTTCGGGAAGCAGGAGCCACCGTAGCCGGTGCCGGCATACAAGAACTGCGAGCCGATGCGCGGGTCGGTGCCGATGCCCTTGCGCACCCATTCGATGTCGGCGCCCACCCGTTCGGCCAGCAGCGCCAGCTCGTTCATGAAGCTGATGCGGGTGGCCAGCATCGCATTGGCCGCGTACTTGGTGAACTCGGCGCTGCGCACATCCATCAGCACCAGCTTGTCGTGGTTGCGCATGAAGGGTGAATAAACCGCGCGCATCAGCAGGCTGGCGCGCTCGTCGTCGCAACCCACGACGATGCGGTCGGGCCGCATGAAATCCTCGACCGCAGCGCCCTCCTTCAAGAACTCGGGGTTGCTGACCACTGCAAACGCCATGTCCAGACCGCGTGCGGCCAGCGCCTCAAGCACCTTGGCCCGGACCTTGTCGGCGGTGCCCACCGGTACGGTGCTCTTGTCGACGATCACCTTGTAGTCCGTCATGTGGCGGCCGATGTTCTCGGCGGCGGCCAGCACGTACTTCAGGTCGGCCGAGCCGTCTTCGTCCGGCGGCGTGCCGACACCGATGAACTGCAGCGTGCCGTGGGCGACGGCTGCAGCCGAGTCGGTGGTGAACTGCAGCCGGCCGGCGGCCACGTTCCGTTGCACCACGGCGTCCAATCCCGGCTCATGGATCGGGATTTCACCACGCTGCAGCATCTCGATCTTGCGCGGGTCGATGTCCAGGCAGACCACATGGTTGCCCATCTCGGCCAGACAAGCGCCTGTGACCAAGCCAACGTAACCCGCTCCGACCACGGTAATCTTCATGCTGACACACTCCCGCCCGAGGGCATTGACTCAAGAAGCTGCGGATTTTGCCTATGGCGGATCACCACGCCGTGACCAGACGCTGACGCATGTGCTTCTTGCCACGCATTTGGCCTTGCGCCGTCGCCTGGAGGCCACCCGCCAAGCCGGGAGCGTCAGCGCTGCGCCTGCCGTTCGACCCACCGGGTGGCCAGCAACTTGCGGTCGATCTTGCCGTTGGGGTTGCGCGGCAACGGCCCGGACGCTGCCTCGACCCCCGCCGGCAGCATGTAGGCCGGCATGCGGTTGCGGCACTCGGCCAGCAGCGCGGCCCCATCCAGCACCTGCGTGCCGGAAGCTGGGGTGGCAATCACCTGTATCGACTGGCCCAGCGTGGCATGGTCGACACCAAAAGCCACGCATTCACCCACCAGCCGGGTGGCGTACAGCACCTCTTCAACCTCGGTCGGGCTGACCCGATAACCGGAGGTCTTGATCATCTCGTCGCGCCGGCCGATGAAGTACAAAAACCCCTCGGCATCGCGCCGCACGGTGTCGCCCGAAAACACCGCGTATTCGGGCAGTTGCAGCGCAGCTTGGCGGCCCCCCACACCGGCGGGCAGCAGGCGGTAGCGCTCGGCTGTTTTCTCGGCGTCGTTCCAGTAGCCCTGGCCGACGAGCGCGCCGCGGTGCACCAATTCACCGGGTTCGTCGGGCGCGCATTCACTGCCGTCCTCACGCAACACCAGAATCTCGGCGTTGGGGATCGCCTTGCCGATGGAGTCCGGCCGGCGGTCCACCTCCTCGGGCGGCAGGTAGGTCGAGCGGAAGGCCTCGGTCAGGCCGTACATCAGGAAGGGCTTGGCCTTGGGTACACGCTGGCGCAGCAGGTCCAGCGTCTCGCGCGGCATGCGCCCCCCGGTGTTGGCAAAGTAGCGCAGGTGTTCATCAATCTCGGCGGGCCAGTCGAGCTGCGAGAGCTGGATAAACAAGGGAGGTACCGCCGTCAGGCCGGTGACCTTTTCGCGCACCAGGGCCTTGAGCACGTCGCGTGGCATCAGGTAGTTCAGCAACACCACCCGGGCGCCGGCATGAAAGGCCGTGGTCAGTTGGCTGAAGCCAGCATCGAACGACAGCGGCAGCGCGGCCAGCAAGGTGTCGTCGGGTGAGTTTTCGAGGTAGGACGAAACACTCTTGGCGCCGGCGACCATGTTGCGGTGGCTCAACACCACACCCTTGGGTTTGCCGGTGGAGCCGCTGGTGTAGAGGATGGCGGCGATGTCGGTATCGATGACGCGGTGGCCGGTGCGGTCTGGCCCGGCCAGCAGGTCGGCCCACCACGACAGCGTGATGCCGGGCGGCAAACGCGGCAAGTCCGCGGCCGCTGGCTGCGCCGGTTTGTCGGTCAGCACGACATGACGCAGCGCCGGGCAGTCGGCCAGCACCGGCGCCAGCAGCGCGAGCCGCTCGGGTGAGGTCAGCAGTAGCCGCAAACCGCAGTCGCGGGCGATGTAGCCGATCTGCTCGGGTTTGAGCAGCGGGTTCATCGGCACAAATACCCCGCCAGCGGCCGGCGCACCGAAGCTGGCGATCACCGTCTCGGGTCGCTTGTCCAGCCAGATACCCACCCGGTCGGCACGCGCCAAGCCCAGGCCGACCAGGCCCGCCGCGAACGCCTGCACAGCGGCGGCCAGTTCGGTATAAGTTTGCCGAGACTGGCCGCAAACCAGGGCTGTCGCCGCAGGGCTGCGTTGCGCTGTCAGCGGCAACAGATGGTGGAGCAAGGTGGATTCAATCATCGGCCAGCAATCTCGAGTGGTCAGTGCAAGGGAGCAAGGGCAGCGGCTATCAACGCATCCATGATTGAGCGGCGCACGGTCAGCACTCTATCGGAGCGCCAGCCTGCCGCCACGGCGTGGCGCGCGAACCCGGCGTGAACCAATTGGCAGCCGCGCCGGGCAACCGATGAAGCAAGTGTGCGGTGCTGCCGAGACACGGCCAGCGCGACCCGCCAGCGACCGTTACCCCAGGGTTGAACCCCTAGAATTCGAGCGTTAATCACCAAAGCCCTCGTGCAGGACCCGGCCCCATGGATGTTCTCAAGGAAATCAACCGCGTTCTGGACGAAGTGCTGAGCTTGGGCGGCCGCGGCAGCGCCTTCACCCGCGACACGGCCTTGCTGGGAGCGATCCCCGAGCTCGACTCGATGGCCGTGGTGACCTTGATCACCACGCTGGAAGATCGCTTCGGCATCACGGTGGACGACGACGACATCGAAGGCAGCACCTTTGCCAGCGTCGGCACCCTGGTCGATTTTGTCAACGCCAAGCTCGAAATTTGACCGGCACGCATTTGCACGACCACTGGCCGATGGCCTTGTTGCCGGACCCGCTGTTTCTGCAAGTAGAGCCGGGCCCACTGGGCCAACGCTTTGCTTTGCACCACCGACCGCAGAGCCCACCACAGGGCCTGGTGGTTTACGTGCACCCGTTTGCAGAAGAGATGAACAAGTCGCGCCGCATGGCTGCGTTGCAATCGCGGGCGCTGGCCGGGGCCGGATTTGCGGTGCTGCAACTCGACCTGCTGGGCTGCGGTGACAGCGACGGTGAACTGCAGGACGCCAGTTGG
>JBBQAH010000269.1:0-1583 GCA_038316145.1 Burkholderiales bacterium | reverse complement strand
ATTCGCCATCAATGATAATGAATGGCGAGACGGGGTTACCGGCGTGGGCGTCGCGCTCCACGCAGGCCGGCATCGGCTTACTGCCATTGGTGTCTTTGGCCCCGCTTATCGATTCGGCGTACGGCAGGCGACGGAGGCAGCAGGCGTACTCAGGCGCGTGGCCTTCGATATAGACAACATTTCGAAGGCACCGGTGGCGGTGAATGGGTAGCAGCAAGGTGTGCTACCGATCGCACCGCTAGGCACCGACGAACCAACTAACTGATCGATTGGCTAACTGATCGATTGGACATCAGGAGGAGACAGTATGACCATCACCGTTCCCGCACCTACCACTAATAGCACGAGCGCCTTTAGCCGCGGCATCGTGGATACGGATATCCATGAGCGTGCCGAGCTTCCTGCGTTGCTGCCGTACCTTGATTCGAAGTGGCACTACTACATCACCGACGCTGGTTGGGCTCCGGAGCGTCTCCTGCCGTATACCCAGCCGCTGGTCGGGGGCCTCGACCGAGCCGATTCAAAGACGCCCGACGGTCGCCCGGGGGGTTCAGACCTCGGGATGACGCGCACCCAGCTGCTGGACGAGTGCGGGATTTCACGGGGGATCCTCACAGGTTGGCTGGATGCTTCGGCCCTCGCGCCCAGCTGGCCCGAGTTCAAGACTGCACTGATGAAGGCCTACAACGATTGGGAGATTGCGAACTGGGTCGAGAAGGAAGACCGACTGTTCGGCTCGATTCACGTCAATGTGCATGATCCTGCGGGAGCTGTCCGCGAGATCGATCGGCTCGGCGGCCACCCCAAGGTGGTCCAGGTCATCATCTACAGCGGGTCCGTAGCTCTCGGCGAGCCGATGTATCACCCGATCTACGAGGCCGCCCAACGCAATAACCTGGTTGTGGGCGTACACCACAGCGAGAACTCTCCCACCGCGCTCGGCTACCACCGCTACTTCGTCGAATGGCACACGTTGGTTCCACAGGTCTTCATGTCCCAGACCGTCAGTCTCATCTTCAACGGTGTCTTTGAGAAGTACCCAGAACTCAAGGTGATCATGATTGAGGGAGGCTTCTCCTACGTTCCGCACCTCATGTGGCGCGCCGATCAGCAGTATCGCGAGCTTCGAGCCGAGGTCCCGTGGGTCAAGCGCGAGCCGAGCCGCACCATCCGCGAGCAGGTTCGTTTCGCCACACAGCCAGTGGAAGAGTTCACTGGCGCGCAGCTCCAGACACTCATTGGCCAGATGGAGTCGGAAGACCTGATCTGCTTCTCCACGGACTACCCACACTGGGACTTCGACAGTCCCATGATGGCACTACCCCAGGACCTACCGGAGTCACTTCGCGAGAAGTTGTACGTGGAGAACGCGGAGGCCATTTACCAGAAGCTACCTAAAGAGGCCTTCGTAAAGCCCACTGTCGCAAAGGGCTAGCCAGTCGTCCGTCGTCCGGCTCCATAACGCACAGTGTCAACTCATAAAGGACGGATCACAGCAATGGGACTCAAGGCTACAGTATGCAAACAGGATGAGCTGACACCTGGCAATATGGTCGGCACCAAAGTCGGTCCGGTGCCGGTTG
>JBBQAH010000226.1:0-2941 GCA_038316145.1 Burkholderiales bacterium | reverse complement strand
GTTGAACGGAATGCTGCGCGCCAGCAGGCGCCAGAACACCTCGATCGGCAGCCCGGCCACCGTGCTTTTGCGCAAGGCCTCGATGTTGTAGCGGTAGACCTCGCGCTTGAGCAGCGTGCCCTCGCCAAACCAGGCGCCCGGCGGGATGCCGGTGTAGGTGATGGGCGTGCCCTCGGTGCTGACGTTGCTCATCTTGAGCAGGCCGTCGATCACGCCAAACCAGTAGGTCGATGGCGCCCCGGTGCGGCAGACCCGGTCGCCGGTGTCCGCCGTGACCACCATCAGCGCTGCAGCCGCCTCGCGACGGTCATCGTCGGCCAGCACGGCCAGCCAGGGGATGTTGGCCATCTCGGCCGCGCTGGGCGAGCGCGCCCGCTGGCGCAAGCTGGCGGACGGTGAGGCAGCCGTGGCTGCCGGAACGGGACCATCGGCGGCGGGTTCGGCGGACATCCGGGCAATCCTTTGTCAAGTTCGGGGGTAAGTCCTCTGGGCACAGACCCTTAAATTGTCGCCCTACCGACAAGCGGACGTCAAACGCACCCCTAGTATCGGCCTTCAATCGCTGACCGGTACGTCGATCGACTGTTGCCCTGAACCGGTCTTGCTGAAGGAGTTGCTGGTGTTGACAACGTTTCCCCGCCTGATGCTCGACCATGCCAAGGCCCGGCCTGACGCTGCTGCCCTGCGCGAAAAATCCTTTGGTATCTGGCAGACCACGACCTGGGCGGAGCTGGCCACGCAAGTGCGCCATCTGGCCTGCGGTCTGGCTGAGGCCGGCCTCAAGCGTGACGACCATGTGGTGGTGGTGGGCGACAACCGGCCGCGCCTGTACGCCACCATGCTGGCGGTGCAATCACTGGGCGCGGTGCCGATCCCGCTGTACCAGGACGCGGCCAGCACCGAGTTTGTGTTCCCGATCAACAACGCCGACGTGGCTTTTGCGGTGGTGGAGAACCAGGAGCAGGTGGACAAGCTGCTGGAAATCCGCGCGCAGTGCCCCAAGCTGGGCCGCATCTGGTTTGACGACCCGCGCGGCCTGCGCAAGTACGACGAGCCGGGCCTGGCGTCCATGGATGCGCTGATCGAAATGGGCGCGGCACGGGCGGCACGCGAGCCGGGCTTTTTTGACGCTGAAGTGGCCAAGCTGCAGTCGGCCGATGTGGCGACGATGTTTTTTACCTCGGGCACCACCGGCAACCCCAAGGGCGTGGTGCACACGCACGGCTCGCTGCTCGACCGGGCGCGCGCGGGCGCCAAGTTCGACAAGCTCACCGCGCAAGAAGAGGTGCTGGCCTACATGCCGCTGGCCTGGGTGGGGCAAAACACCTTCAGCTACGCGCAGTGGCTGGCCTGCGGCTACATCGTCAACTGCCCTGAATCAGCCGCCACGATCACGATCGATTTGAAGGAAGTGGGGCCGACCTACTACTTTGCGCCGCCGCGTATCTTCGAGGGCCTGCTGACGTCCGTGATGATCCGCATGGAGGACGCCAGCGCGGCCAAGAAATGGCTGTTCGACACCTGCATGGCGGTGGCGCGGCGGGTGGGGCCGGCCCGGCTGGACGGCAAGCCGGTGGCACTGCTCGACCGCATCAAGCTGACGCTGGGCGACTGGGCGATCTACGGCCCGCTGCGCAACTCGATGGGCTTGTCGCGGGTGCGGGTGGCCTACACCGCCGGCGAGGCCATCGGGCCCGACTTGTTCACCTTCTTCCGCTCGATCGGCATCAACTTGAAGCAACTCTACGGCAGCACCGAGACCGCCGTGCTGGTCTGCCTGCAGCCCGACAACGCGGTGTTTGCCGACACCGTGGGCGTGCCGATCGACGGCGTGGAAATCAAGCTGACCGACAGCGGCGAGATCCTGGTCAAGTCGGCCGGGCTGCTGAAGGAGTACTACAAAAACCCGGTGGCCACCGCCGAGGTGCTGACCAAAGACGGCTGGTACCACACCGGTGACGCCGGTTTCATCGATGCGACCGGCCAGCTCAAGATCATCGACCGCGCCAAGGACATCGGCCGCATCATCGGCGGGCCCAACGACGGCGCGATGTTTGCGCCCAAGTACGTGGAGAACAAGCTCAAGTTCTTCCCTTACATCAAGGAGGCGGTGGTGTTTGGCGACAAGCGCAGCACGGTCTGCGCCTTCATCAACATCGACGTCGAGGCGGTGGGCAACTGGGCCGAGCGGCGCAACCTGCCCTACGCCGGCTACACCGACCTGGCGCAAAAGCCCGAGGTCTACGCGCTGATCCGCGAGTGCATCGAGAAGGTCAACGCCGATCTGGCCAGCGACAACCTGCTGGTGGGCAGCCAGATCCACCGCTTTTTGATCCTGCACAAAGAGCTGGACGCCGACGACGGCGAGATGACCCGCACCCGCAAGGTCAAGCGCGGCTACATCAACGAGAAGTACCAGGTGCTGGTCGAGGCGCTGTACGGCGGGCTGGGCGAGCAGTTCATCGAGACGGCGGTGAAGTTCGAGGATGGGCGCTCGGGCTCGGTCTCGGCCACGCTCAAGCTCGACGATGCCAAGACATTCCCCGCGATGAAAAAGGCGGCTTGAGATGGTTGAAACCACCCACACGGCGGGCGCCGAGCCTGACAGTGCCAACAGCGGCGGCAGCGCCAGCGGCAAAGTGATCCTCGACGTCAACAATATTTCTTTGAGCTTTGGCGGCGTCAAGGCGCTGACCGACATCAGCTTCAATGTGCGCGAGCACGAGATCCGCGCCATCATCGGCCCCAACGGCGCCGGCAAAAGCTCGATGCTGAACTGCATCAACGGCGTCTACACGCCGCAGCAGGGCTCGATCACCTTCCGTGGCCAGACCTTCAGCCACATGAGCTCACGCCAGGTGGCCGAGATGGGCGTGGCGCGCACCTTCCAGAACCTGGCGCTGTTCAAGGGCATGAACGTGATCGACAACATCATGTCCGG
>JBBQAH010000325.1:0-2639 GCA_038316145.1 Burkholderiales bacterium | reverse complement strand
GTAGATCACTGATGATATGAGTTGTATCAATCAGCTGATCTATCCTCCTACATAATTTATCGATATGTTGTGTTGTGTGCGGCTATAAACATGAATCGACCGTCGACCATTCTGGCGAATGTATACCGGTAATTGTGTATCATTTTCAGCAGTGGCACTCGCCGGGGATTTTGAGTTTTGGAACACACACATACACAGTTTCGATGACGACACCAGGAACTGGTTTTTTGATTTCTCGATGTGTTTCTCCCGTATTATGGTGTATGCCTATATAGGCTTAAGATTAGTCAGCATGTTTTTCGTTTGATGATTTTTCACGTCCAGAAATACTATATTACCATGATTGCTTTTACCATGTTCAGTCGAGATCGATAACTTGTATTTTGGCAAACTTAGAATGTTCGGCTCTGTGTTATCTTGTACGTTGTGCCTGTTTTTCCTGAACATAAGTTGCGAGTTTATGAGCTCGCCGCCAATGAAAAATTGACTTTAGTATATAGTATACGCGTTCGTACCCTGTACCAAGTACCAACCATTATCCAACTTCAGCCGGCAATATAACAATAATCAAGGGTCCCGGCCGCCTTACGTTGTATATCATAATGATGGGTCGGTTCTCCGGTGAATTACGTACCGTGATCAGCGAATCAACTGATCAATCTACAACAAATCTTAACAGGGTACTTGTACTGCACAGACCAGTGTATGAGTCTTTCATTTTAGCGGTGATTTTACATAGGAATAATGACCACTTTTAAGGTCATTTTACACTGTACAATAAATAAACGAGTACACACTTTTCATGGTTCAGTCTCTATCTCGTGCCTTTTTGCGGTCGTGAAACGCGTGACCGACTGTGACATATCAAATTTCAGTTCAATACATAGAATTGGTAAGAACTATGGGCATGAGGGGCCAAGGGTCCGGTTAACGTAAGGATTAGTAAGTCGCAAGATGCGGTCGTTCATTGGCTCGATGGTGTCGATGCATGCGATGGTTGGAGACGATATTTCACTGGTTTGATGGTTCAATGGTTCAATGGATCAGTGGGTAGGTTGCAAAGGAGGGAACCATGGTTCCAACGCTGCGATGGGTTAATGGTTCAGTGGTTTAATCATTCGGTCTTTCAATGATAGGTAGGGTACGATGGTACGATGGTTCAAGGGTGCGCTGATTCAGTGGCTCAGGATACGGTGAATAGAAGGATACGGTGGTCCGAATGCAGCGTTGGGTCAATGGTTCGGTGTTTCAAGGGTTTAATGGTTCCATGGCTGCGGTGGTCCGAAGGGTGAGACGATTACTGTAAACAGACTGCATTCAAAATGGCAGACCCAACCCCCATCAAACTCATAAAAGGAATCATCAGACCCATCAGATTTATCAGTTTCAAACAAAGGCCTTGTAACTTCGAAAAAATACGAAGGTCAAGTGTCGTGGAACCATCGATCCATCGTACTGTAGTATGCATTCTTTACTATATGTAACCCCTTTGGTTTACTATCAATCATCCAATCAAGCAGATTCTTAGATCAAACGCATCATCGCACGATTCAACTATTCATGAAACTACGGTAAGACTTTTTACAATGATAGGCTTTTAAAGATATCATCCCATATACTCACTTCTTGCGGAATTAATATTAGAGGGGGGGGGGGGCGAACCGGGAGATATCGGATCGGATCGGAGCCTGGGATGGAGGATACTACAGAAAAAAGAATTAATTGACCCTTTGGGTTCTGATATTCTCTTAATTGATATAATCATATAATCCTAATTATATCAATAAAGAGAAATGCTTTGGAAATTTGGCTAATTAAATTTTAAAAAAACAAATAAAGGCTGGTATGTTTAAATATGACGGTGAATGCTTAATCAGTTTGCAGAATTTTTTCAAGCAACAGAAAAATTATATTGAATAAATATTAATTACTGTAATAGCAAACAGTTTCTCGATTTTATTTTTGTTTGGTTTGGTAATAACCGGTCTTGCGACTCCAATAAAGTGCCTTTTCTCTCCTTTTTTGTCCATAATCCTACGTGGTCTACAAAGACCTTCCGCTAAGCAGAACCGAGCGGTCCGAACCGCCCGCTTTCGCTTGGAATTAGTGGGTCGGAGAAACCGCTTCGCTCGGTTCCGCTTACTCAAAACGAGAAATTCTCCTGAAATTTTTCATGGAGACGGATACATGGAAAGAATGAGAAAAACGAGAACCGCTCAGTCCGGTTACGCTTAATAAATTTGTAAACCGTCCGTTCCTCTGACAATTTGCCATGCGGTTTTGTACATTAATTGTACGGTGTTAACAAGCGTTAATGAATATTATACTATAGGTTCGTGGAACCTACCAGCGTCCTAAAATACAGTACAGATGAGAAAAGTCAGAGGCGATGGCAAAACCGACCGTTTCTACTCCTTAACACCAGGCGATGCAGCCTAAATGACCATTAGTGGAACAACGATCGTTGCAAGTGTAATACTACTTTATATACTAATCTGGCAGTAAAGTACATTTTTAGTTCAAGTATGAAAGTAGAAAGCAATTTATTCGACCTTTTTTTAAGCCACCGTAACCATCGGAGGTAGCCGATCAAAGTGCGACCACAATGGTTTAGTCGCGCACGAAACATTATTAGGTTT
>JBBQAH010000584.1:0-1630 GCA_038316145.1 Burkholderiales bacterium | reverse complement strand
TGCGAGGGCTTGATGGAGTGGAAGCTACCATTGCTGGCGTCTGACACTACCCCATTGATTACAATAATTATGAGAGATTCGAGCATTTCTGTGAAGCATTAAGTTGCTGGTTTAGGATGTTTAAAAATAAAATAGAAATATATGGTGATAGAACAATTAAGAACAATAAGTACAGCATTATGACAGGTCCCTTAAAAAGGCTGATAGGTCAACCTTCTCTCGATCTGTGGCTGACCCTTTTAGACGCAATTTAAATTCTCGTATAGATTTTGATAATTTTACTTCCGTTGGAAGCACATTCCAAGGAGACACAACACGGGCGTTGAAGAAATGTTTCCGACAAAGCATTTTAAAATTCGGTTTCTTGAGACGGAGTACTGTATTAGCAATTTTCAGTCCATCAAAATTATCGTACGCTTGAGGGTGGAAAGTGAACAGGGCATTCGGGTCAACGTTCACATGTCCATACATCAGCTTGAAAGTAAGAATGAGATCGGAATGCAGCCGACGCAGATCTAGCCTTTCTAATTGCAATAAGTTCAAACGTTCAAGGTAAGGTAATTTTTTACGAGCAATTTCCGGGATTCTACGGGTAAATTCCCTTTGCACCGATTCAATTAATTTGACATCCTTCGACAGATATGGAGCCCAGCATGAACTTGCGTATTCCAAGGTGGGCCGAACATAAGTCTTATACATATTGAGTAAGAAATTAGTGTCTCGGGTTTCAAAAGAACGAAAAATACAATTCAATCTCATTGAAGCTTTTTTTGCTACAGTTGCACAATGTAACGAAAATTTTAATTCTGGGTCAATGATAACACCAAGGTCTCTCATAGAATCGCAATTTTCAAGTTCAACCTGCCCAAGCTCGTAAGAGAGTTTTTGGACAGGATTTCGTCTACCTACGTGTAAAATTGAACATTTTCCCAATGCAAGTTGTAATTGCATCGATTCGGACCAATGAAATATTTTGTTTAAATCGCTCTGGAGACGGTCATTGGGCGCATTACGGTCATAACAGATGTGTAGTTTACAGTCATCAGCAAACAAATACACAGAGGAATGTTCAACAATTTTTGGTAGTTCATTGATGTACATTATAAAGAGGAGTGGGCCGAGACAGGTACCTTGTGGCACAGAGGAAATGACAGGAAGATCGGACGAATATTTGTCATTTATTTTTACTTTTTGTGTGCGACCATTTAAGTAATTTACGATCCAACGGTGCATATTACCTTCAATACCTAGTTGGGTAAGCACAGCTGCTAATTTAGCGTGAACGACACTGTCAAAAGCTCGCTGGTAGTCTAAGTAAGCAATGTCCACACACTTTTTCGAATCAAGGGCTTTTGTCCACTCATTTAAAGCAAGGAGAAGTTGGGTAACAGTTGATTTTTTAGATACAAACCCATGCTGAAATTCTGAGAGAAGGCGATTTTGTTTTAAGTATATGGTTAGTTGCTCCCTTAGAATGGTTTCGAATACTTTACAGACCACAGAAGTTAAACTGATTGGACGGTAATTAGATGCAAGCGATTTAGGAGATATTTTATGGATAGGAATGACATTAGCTTGTTTCCCTATTAGGGATAGCTCACCATATATTTCTATTTTTATTTTTAAACAT
>JBBQAH010000104.1:0-11556 GCA_038316145.1 Burkholderiales bacterium | reverse complement strand
GGCATTGTCCGGGACTTGGCGGTATCACCTAAGCTGCTCGTCTGCGTCGAGGAGGTCTCGTCGCTGGATGTGTCGATACAGGCCCAGGTCATCAACCTTCTCGTAGAACTGGAAGCACATCACTACCTGACATACATCTTCATTGCGCACGACCTGTCGGTGGTCGTGCACATCAGCGACCGGGTGGCGGTGATGTACCTGGGCCGCATCGTCGAGATCGCCCGGGCGCAGGATTTGTACACCCGGCCGCTGCACCCCTACACCGAGGCCCTGCTGTCGGCCGTGCCCATCCCCGACCCGCGGGTCAAGCGCAAGCGGGTGCTGCTGCAGGGCGACGTGCCCAGCCCGATCCACCCGCCGTCGGGCTGCCACTTCCACACCCGCTGCCCGATAGCGCAGCCGCAGTGCCGGGTCGAGTCGCCGAAGCTCGAACCCGTGGGCAACGAAGGGGCAGCCGCCAGCCACTGGGTGGCCTGCCACTTCAGACCGTGAGGCGACAGCCGCCGACAATGCCGGCAAATCTCCCGGAGCCGGCTGTGCGCAAACTGATCAAACCCTTGCTGGTGCTGGCCCTGTGGGCCGTCTGCGGTATCGCTGCGGCCCAAACGCCTGCCTGGCCCAGCCGCACGGTGCGCGTGATCGTGCCCTTCCCGGCCGGCGGTGCCACCGACCTGGTGGCCCGCGCGATAGCGCAGCGGGTCTCGGTCAGCACTGGCCAGCAATTCGTGGTGGACAACAAGGCCGGGGCCGGCGGCACGCTGGGATCGGCCGAGGCGGCGCGGGCGCCGGCCGACGGTTACACCCTGCTGCTGAGCACCAGCAGCACCCACGCGATCGCGCCGCACCTGTCGCCCAGGCTGCCCTACAACGCAGTGACTGACTTCACACCGCTTGCCCACCTGGCCGACGCTGCCAGCATGCTGCTGGTGGCGCCCAAGCTGGAGGCGCGCAACCTGGCCGAGTTGATCGCACTGGCGCGCAAGCAGCCCGGCCAGTTGAACTACGCCAGCAGCGGCAACGGCACCATCGTGCACCTGACGACCGAGGCCTTCATGGCCCAGGCCGGTGTGACGATGACCCATGTGCCCTACAAGGGCACGTCGCTGGCGATGCCCGATTTGATTGCCGGCAACGTGCATGTTTTGTTCGACGCGATCCCGTCGGGCATGCCGCATGTCGTGGGCGGCCGGGTGCGGGCGCTGGCCGTGACTGGGCCCAAACGCTCGCCGCTGGCGCCCGAGTTACCGACCCTTGCCGAGGCCGGCTTGCCGGGTTTTTCGTCGGTCACCTGGTTCGGGCTTTACGCGCCCAAGGGCCTGGACGCCGACCTGGCCCGGCGCATCCATGCCGAGTTTGCCCGCGCGCTGCTGGCGCCCGATGTGGTCGAGCGCCTGGCCAAGCTGGGCGCCGAGCCGGCCCGCCCGGGCACGGCCGCCGACTTTGCCGCCGTGGTGGCGGCCGACAGCGCACGCTGGGGCCAGATCATCCGAGACCGCAAGATCACATTGGAGTGAGGTCAGCGCGCCGGCCTGCCGCCTGCTGGATTCCCGCTCACTCGCCCAGCCCCAGCACCTGCCGTAAAAACATCACCGTCGCGTAGAACTGGTAGTCGGCGTTTTCCTTGCGCGCGAATCCGTGGCCCTCGTTGTCGGCGCGCAGGTACCAGACGGTCGTGCCGTTGCCACGCACCTGGGCGACGATCTGCTCGGCCTCGGTGACCGGCACCCGCGGTTCGTTTTTGCCTTGCACCACCAGCAGCGGCCGGGTGATGCGGGCGGCATGGGTCAGCGGCGACAAACGCTGCAGCACCGCGCGCATGGCCGGGTCACGTTCGTCGCCGTATTCCACCCGGCGCAGGTCGCGGCGGTAGCCCTCGGTGTTCTCCAGAAAGCTGACGAAGTTGGAGATGCCGACCACGTCGATCGAGCCCGCGATGCGCTCGGGGTAGTTAGTGGCCACGGCCAGGCTCATGTAGCCGCCGTAGCTGCCGCCGGCCGCCACCACACGCTGAGGGTCCAGGTCGGGCTGGGCGGCGATCCAGTCGAGCAACGCGCCGATGTCCTTCACCGAATCCTCGCGCAGCGCACCGTTGTCCAACCCGAGAAAGGTCTTGCCGTAGCCACTGGAGCCGCGCACGTTGGGTTGCAGCACGGCAATGCCCAGGTCTTGCAACAGGTGGTTGTTGCGCCCGCCAAAGCCGGTCTTGGCCTGGGCCTCCGGCCCGCCGTGGATGTTGATCAGCACCGGCCGGCGCCCGGTGAAGCGCGCCGGCGGCCGGTTCAGCAGGCCCGAGATGCTGCGCCCATCGAAGCTGGCCCAGCGCACGATTTGCTGTTCGGTCAGCGCAGCGGTGGCTGGCGCTGGGTGCAAGCGTGGGCGGGTCGAGGGCTCAACCCGGCCGGTGCTGGCATCGAGGCTGTAGACCTGACCGGGCGAGCGGGTGCCGGCCAGTTGCAGCGCCAGCTCGGGCGCTTGCGCATGAAAACGCAGCCGGCCCACGCTGCCCGCCGGCAGGGCGATCGCGGGCCGCGCGATGCCGCTGCGTGCATCGACCCATTGCAGCTCGTCCCGTCCGTCCACGTTGACGCGCAGCGCCAGCAGCGAGCCATCGGCGGACAGGTCGGCGTCTTCGATATCCCAAGGCACACCGGCACTCAGGCGCCGCAGCGCGCCGCTGGCCAGATCGAGCGCCATCAACTCACGGAACTCACCGGCCCGGTCGCTCACCAGGTACAGCGTGCGACCGTCCGGGCTGAACGCCTCGGCGCCATGGCTGGCTGGCGTCTGGGTTACGGTGCCGGCGGAGGTGCCGTCAGGCGCAGGCAACAGTTGGCGGCGTACGCCAGTGGCCAGGTCGAGCAGCCAGATTTGCGACTCGGTGGCCGACACGCAGTACAGCAGCGCGGCTTGGCTGTCGTCCGGCGACACAGCAGTGGCCTGCCAGCCGCCACCCGGCAATTCGGCCAGCACCCGGCGCTGGCCCGAGCGCGCCGGGTCCAGCAGCCAGAGCGTGGTGTTGACGGCAGTGCGGCGGCCGCCCGCTGCGGTGCGGTCCAGCGGCACCGAGCTGACGATGGCCAGGCTGCTGCGGTGCAGCCAGCTGTTGAGGCTGTGGCGCTGGTCCGGGTCGGTCAGCAGGGTCTGCTCGCGGCTGGGCAGGTCCAGCCGGTAGGGCTGGTAGGCCTCGTTGCCGCCGGTACCGCGCATCAGCACGATGCTGCGGCCCTCCCGCGGCTCGTACCAGGCGCGAGTCACCGGCTCGTTGCCATCGGTCAGCGCTTCGGGCCCGGCCAGCGGGCCGGCCAAGCGGTAGAGCTGGGCGATGTTGCCCCCTACCGGCTGGTGGCTGACCAGCATCTCGCGCCGGGTCGGGTGCCAATCGACAAAGGCATGGCCGGCAAATTCGGTGTATCGGACCACCGCATCGGCCACGCTTTGCGGCACCGGGGGCACGCCTTGCAACAGCAGGGCGGCGGGTGCGGTCACCGTGGCGGCCGGGGTGGACGAGGCCGTTGCGGCGGGCGCGGCTGTCGCTGTAGGCGCCTTGGGCGCAGGTGTCGCGCAGGCCACCAGCAATGCGGCTGCAAGCAGACCGCAGGCCAGCCGAGGGGTGAGATTCACGCCCATGCCTTTACGCCGGGGGATAGCCTGCCATTCTGGCCGAGGGCGCACCGTTGGGCAGGCGCAAAATCCTGGCTTTGCGCTTGCACGTCAACCCGTCCACCAGCCCGTTTTACTGCCCACGATGCGCCTAGAAGACCTCCGACTGCGCCTGCGTGCACTGGGCGCCAAGCCCGAGCACGAACAGCGCTTGCTGCGCGACTGGGTCAACGCCCTGCCAGCGGACGCCGGCAAGCCGCGCCTGGACGGCTGGCTACCCAAGCCCTTGCGCGAGGCGCTGCCGGCGCTGTTGGCGGAGTGGCACGGCCTGGCCCGTTTGCAGTCCGAGCACCCGGGCGAGGACGGCTCGGCCCGGCTGCTGGTGGCGCTGGCCGATGACCAGACGGTCGAGAGTGTGCTGCTGACGCCCGGCCGCATGCCGGGGTTGTGTGTGTCCACCCAGGTCGGCTGTGCGGTGGGTTGCGTGTTTTGCATGACCGGGCAGAGCGGCCTGCTGCGCCAGGTCGGCAGCGCCGAGATCGTCGCCCAAGTGGCGCTGGCGCGCTCGCTGCGGCCGGTCAAGAAGGTGGTGTTCATGGGCATGGGCGAGCCCGCGCACAACCTGGACAACGTGCTGGACGCGATTGAATTCTTGGGCACGCTGGGCAACATCGGCCACAAGAACCTGGTGTTCTCGACCGTGGGTGATCTGCGGGTGTTCGAGCGCCTGCCTGCCGGGCCGGTCAAGCCGGCGCTGGCGCTGTCGCTGCACACCACCAAAGCCGCATTGCGCGAGCGCCTGCTGCCGCGTGCGCCTCGGCTGTCGCCCGATGCGCTGATCGAACACGCCGAGGTCTATGCCCGCGCCACCCGTTACCCGGTGCAGGTGCAGTGGACGTTGCTGGACGGTATCAACGACGGTGACGACGAGCTCGACGGCATCGTGCGCCTGATGGCCGGAAAATACATGGTGCTCAACCTGATCCCGTACAACACGGTGGACGGGCTGGACTTCCAGCGGCCAAGCCGGGAGCGCGCGGCCGAGATGGCGCGCCAGCTGCACCGGCGCGGTGTGCTGACCAAGCTGCGCCAGTCGGCCGGGCAGGATGTGGAGGGCGGCTGCGGGCAGTTGCGGGCGCGCGCGATCAACAAGTCCGGTACACCGGCACTGGCGGGCCGGGCCACCATCGCCTTGCCCCGGCCCGTGCGCCGGCCGCCAGTCACGGCGGCTTGAATCGACCGCGCTTCCGCCACCAAACCTGCCACCAAACCCGCCACCAAACCCGCCGCCGACCCCGCCGCCAACGCGCTGCCCCCAACACCGCCCAAGCACTCACCCACCATGCCGCTGACCGCCGCCGAAACCGCCCTGATCGCCCAGGCCCGCCAACTGGGCCGCGAGCACATCAGCCCGCAGGCCGCACGCTGGGAGCGTGAGCGCCGCATCGGCCACGAAGCGCTGGCGGCAGCGGTGGCGCTGGGCCTGACCCGTTTGCAACTGCCGCTGGCGGCAGGCGGTCTGGATTTTTCATTCGCCTGCAAGGCCCAGTTGGCCGAGGTGCTGGCGGGTGGCGACTTCGGCTTCACGATGTCCTTGATCAACACCCACAACGTGGCGGCCAAGCTCGCGCGGGACGCCGCGCCAGCGGTGGCGGCACGTTACCTGCCCGACCTGATCGCCGGCCGCCGCCTGGGCTGCACTGCGTTGACCGAGCCCGGTGCCGGGTCGGACTTTGCAGCCATCACCACCCGGGCCACCCGCTGCGACGGCGGCTGGCGAATCCATGGCGCCAAGGCCTGGATCACCAACGCCGCCGAGGCCGACGTAGTCGTGCTCTTCGCCCAGACCGAGCCCGGCAGCGGCGGCCGCGGCATCGCCGGGTTTCTGGTGGACGGCCGGCGTGCCGGTTTTGTGCGCGAGCCGGCCTATGCACTGGGCGGCCAGCACACCATCGGCACAGGGGGTTTTCGGCTCGACGACTATCTGGCCAGCGACGACGAACTGCTGCACCCGCCGGGCCAGGCGTTCAAGGCCGCGCTGGGTTCGATCAACGGCGCCCGCACCTACATCGCCGCGATGTGCAACGGCATGGTGGCCGACGCCCTGCAGGTGGCCTGGGCCTACGGCCAGCAGAGAACCAGCTTTGGCCAGCGGCTGGCCGACCACCAGGGCTGGCGCTGGCGCCTGGCTGAAGCCGCCAGCGAGTTGGCCGCCTGCCGCCTGATGGTGAGCCAGGCGGCCGACCTGATCGATGCCGGTCAGGCCACCGGCGCGCCCGCTCAACTGGCCGCCGCCCAGGCCAAGCTGCTGGCCTGCCGCATGGCCGACCGCCAGCTGCCAGCGCTGGCCCAGGCCATGGGCGCCGAGGGTCTGCGTGAGCAGCACCCGTTTGCGCGCCACCTGCTGGGCGCCCGGGTGGCGGGTTTTGTCGACGGCTCGACCGAGATGCTGCTGGAGCGCATCTGCGCGGTGATGGACAAGCCGCTCAGCGCCTGAGCGCGGCTATGGCCGCAGTGGCGTGGCCAGCGGCAGCGCCATGCCACGCCGCGCCATCTCGGTCCGCACCCGGTCGGGCCGGTCGCTGATGATGCCGTCCACCCCCCAGTCGAGCAGGCTGCTGATCTGCGCCGGCTCGTTGACGGTCCAGGCCAGCACCTGCAGGCCCAGACCTTGCGCCTGCTTGACCTTGGCGGCGTCCAGGTCACCAAAATAGGCGGCCCAGGTGCGGCCACCGGCGGCATGCACCAGGCGCGGCACCGAGCCGTGCTGGCGCAGGCTGAAACCTGCTGTCCAGGGCGACGGGCCGGCCTCGCCGTCGGCGACGTTGTCCAACCAACGCTGTTGCGCGGTCAGGTAGACGGTGTTGATCTCGGGCGCCTCGCGCTGCACTACTTGCAGCGTGCGCCAGTCGAACGACTGGATGCTGCTGCGCTGGGCCATGCCGGCCTCGCGGATCGCCTGGATCAGCAACCGGGCAAAGGGCTCGGGCGCCAGGGTGTCGCCCGGTGCCAACGGCGAGATCTTGGTCTCGATGTCGAAGCGCACCTGGTCGTTGCCGCTGCGCCGCACCAGCGCAAACAGATCACTCAAGCGCGGCAGTCGGGTGCCGTCTGCCGGCACCTGCTCGGCAAACTGTGCAGCATAGCGGCTGCCCGGTTTGATGCGGCCCAGCTCGTAGCGCTGCAGCTCGGCCAGCGGGGTCTGGTGGATCAGTGGCCCCGGGCCGTCCAGAAAGCGACCGTCCGGCCCACGGGTGATGTCCGGGTTCAGCCGGGGGTCGTGCGAGATCACCAGCACGCCGTCCCGGGTGATGGCGACATCGAGCTCCAGCGTGTGCACGCCGACCGTCAACGCCCGCTCAAACGCCGGCAAGGTGTTTTCGGGCGCCAGCCCCCGTGCGCCGCGGTGGCCTTGCAAGTCGAACGCTGCGGCCTGCAGCGTCACGCCAGCCAGCAGCGCAATGGTCCAAAGCTTCATGACCCACTCTCCCGAGGGCTCGCCCGGGTTGGCCAGCACACGGGCCCGATTCTGCGGGCTGGGCTCGGGGTAATCCGCGGCCGCGTTCACTGGTTTCCCCGGGGCTGTTTCGTCACCTGCGCGACCTGGTGCCGGTCAAGCCGGGCCGTATCGTCAGCCCCCGGCCCAAGTTGGCCGGCCATCCACCCGCACGGAGACGCCCCATGAGCCACCCTGGCCGTTTGACCCACCGCATCGCCCAAACCGGCATCGCGCTGGCCGCTGTCAGCCTGATCGCCGCTTGCGGCGGCAGCGACGACCCGGCGCCGATCCCTGAAGAAACCCGGGCCCAGGACACCCGCAGCTTCACCGCCGACGCCACCGTCACCACCTTTGCCGCCATGCCGGCCGCTGCCGGCGACGTCACCGACATGGCCACCACCAGCCGCTGGGCCGGTGTGCTGGGCGGCGCGGCCTACCGCGTCGAGGTGCCGGCCAACTGGAACGGCAAGCTGGTGATGTACGCCCATGGCTACGCCGGCACGGGCGCAGCGCTGGGCGTCGGCCCGCCGTCGATCCGCCGCTACCTGGTGCAAAACGGCTATGCCTGGGCCTCGTCGAGCTACAGCAAGAACTACTACGACGTGCGTGTCGGGGTCGAAGACACCAACGCGCTGGCCAACGAGTTCATCAAGATCGCTGCCAAGAACAGCCGCACCCTGACCGCGCCGACCAAGATCTACATCACCGGGCATTCGATGGGCGGCCACATCACTGCCGCGGCTATCGAGGACGAGGCCCAGGCCACGGCGGTCAACAAGGTCAAGTACGCCGGTGCTGTGCCGATGTGCGGCGTGTTGGGCGACACCGAGTTGTTCAACCAGTTTGCCGCGATGCAAGTGACCGCCCAGGCACTGGCCGGGCTGCCCAGCTACCCGACCGACAAGTTCGCCGAGATCAAGACGATGGTGGACACCGCGCTGTTCACCACCTTCCCGTCGGTACCCACGGCAGCCGGCGCCAAGTACCTGTCGGTGGTCAAGGGCATTACCGGCGGCGACCGCCCGATGTTCGACCTGGGCATCGCCTTTGGCGGCAGCTTCCCGTCGGCTTACGGCACCTTCGGGTCGGACGGCACGGTGACCGGTATCCTGAACAAAAACGTGCTCGACACCCGCGCCTACACCTACACCATCACCGGTGACGTCGCCGGCTCGACCGCGCTGAATGCCGCGGTGCTCAAGCTGACCGCCGCGACCGACGCCAACCGGCTGCGCACCGACGGCCTGCGCTGGATCCCCAAGGCCAATGGCGAGTTCAAGATCCCGGTGGTCTCGATCCACACCCTGGGCGACTTGTTTGTGCCCTTCAGCATGGAGCAGGTCTACCAGAAGCGGGTAGCCGCCAAGGGCAACAGCGGCTGGCTGGTGCAGCGCGCGATCCGCGGCGTCAGCCATTGCGACTTCACGGTGGCCGAGCAAGTCGCCGCGTTCGACGACATGATCAAGTGGGAGCGTGACGGCATCAAACCTGCCGGCGACGACGTGGTGACCCCCGCCACCGTGGCCGCCCCTACCTACGGCTGCACCTTCACCAAGAACACGCTGGGGCCCGACGAAAGTGGCACCACCAAGGCCTTGCGGCCGGCCACCGTGGCCAACTCGGCCGCCTGCCCGGGCTGACCCTGTGCGTGCACCGCCGGCCGGACAGCGATACCGCCGGGATGGCTGAGCCCGGCCACAGGCCCCGGGAGGGGCCTGTGGCCAAGCCGCCATCAGCGCAACCCGGACGGCAGCAGCCGCTCGCCGGCCGACACGTCCGCCGGGCTGGCTTGTGGATCCAGCTCGATGGCCACCTGGGTGCAGACCTCGCGGCACAAGGTGGCCACCCGCGCGCTCTGCAATCGGTAGTGAATCTGGGTGCCGTCACGCCGCTTGCCCAGCACACCCGCCCGGTACAGCGTGGCCAGGTGCTGCGACATGTTGGGCTGGGTGGTGTCGATCTCGGCCAGCAGTTGCGAGACGTTTTTCTCGCCGTGGCACAGCGCGCCGATGATCCTCAGCCGGATCGGGGTGGACAACAGCGAGAACAAGTCGGCCGCCGACTCGAACACCGCGTCGGCGCCGCCTGTTTGCTCGGTCAAGCTGGGTTTTCGCAGAGGGGCTGACATGCTCGGCATTTTATGCGTCAGTGCTGATGTTCGTGCTGGATGGGCGCGCACGGTCAGGCGGGCAAGCCGCACCTGAGCCGGGCACGGGTCATGTGACGACCAGCCCCGGCCACGGCACAAACGCGTTGCCCAGCCAGAGGTCCGGCGCCGTCGGTCGCCACAGAACCGGCGTTGGCGATGAAGGGCCGGGTCGCCGTCGAGCCCATCGCCGTCCCGCCCTGCTCGCACCGGGTGCCGTGGGCCACCGGCTACAACACCATGGCTACCGCGCCGGCCGGTGTGTCGGGCGCGGGCCGGGGTTGCGCCGAACCGGTAAGCCCCCGCACAGCCACCCGCCCCCGCGCACTGCCAGAATCCGTGCAGCACGCGGTCGGACCTCCCCGGCCCATCCGGCCCATCCAGCCGATCCAGCCGATCCAGCCGATCCAGCCGATCCAGCCGATCCGGCCTATCCGGCCCAGCCAGCCCGTCCAGCCTGTCCGATTGATCCGACCGCACGGTGCACCACCAGGAGCGTTACGCATGAAACCCAGCCCCCGTGGCAGACCCGACCCGCGTGTCTGCCACCGCCGTCGCAGGCTGCGGGCGGCCTGCTGCCTGCTGTCCTTGAGCCTGCTGGCGCTCGCGCCGGCCAGCGCCGGGTCGGCCGACCATCAGCGCCTGCGCACCCGGGCACTGGCCGCTACATGCGCCCAGTGCCACGGCACCGACGGCAGGGCGGTCGAGGGCCAGGCCCTGGTGCGCCTGGCCGGCCTGCCCAAGGACTACACGCTGACCCAGTTGCTGGCTTTTCGCACCGGTCAGCGGCCGGCGACGATCATGCACCAGATCACCCGCGGCTACTCGCAAGAGCAGCTCGACGCGGTGGCCACCTACTTTGCCGCCCAGAAGTGAAGGCGCCAGCATGAAAACTACCCCTATCGACCGCCGCCAGCTGCTGCAAGGCCTGCTCTCGGGTGCCGTGCTGGGCAGTGGCGCCGTGGCTGGATTGGGTGTCCTGGGCAGCTTGTCGGGCTGTGCCAGCTCGGGCACGTCGGCGTCCAAAGCCAAGGTCGTGGTGGTGGGCGGCGGCTACGGCGGCGCCACAGCGGCCAAGTACATCCGGCTGCTGTCGGACTACAGTATCGACGTGATGCTGATCGAGCCCAAGCGCTCGTTTGTGTCCTGCCCGGTCAGCAACCTGGTGCTCAGCGGCCAGCGCAGCCTGGCCGACATCACCAGCCCCTACACCGCCCTGAGCGCCCGGCACGGCGTGCGCCTGGTGCACGACAGGGTGGCCAGCGTCGACACGGCCAAGCGCCGGGTGCGGCTGGACGGAGGCGCGGTGATCGGCTACGACAAGCTGGTGCTGTCGCCCGGCATCGATCGCGGTGGACGGCGCGAGCCGAACCGTCAAGTTCGACGTGCAGGACGATGTCAAGGCCGAAGTGCTCAACGTGTTGCCCGACATGCGCGCCGGGAAGTTGGCGGTGCAGACCGGGCTGGCCAACGCCAATGGGCGCTGGTGCCATGTCAACTTCCTGAACTTCGAGTCCATCGCCGCGCCCCACGTGCATGTGCTCGGCGATGCGATCCAGGTGGCCGCCGGCATGCCCAAGTCCGCCCACATGGCCGACGCCCATGCCAAGGTCTCGGCCGCCGCCATCGTGGCCGAGTTGCAGGGCCTGGAGATCGATCCGCACCCGATGCTGACCAATGTCTGCATGAGCCATGTCGACGACAGCCAGGTCATCCACGTGGCCAGCGTGCACGCGTACGTGCCGACCCAAAAGACCTTCCGTACCATCGGCGGCTCGGGCAGTGTGTCGGATGTGCGGTCCGACCTGGAGGCGAAGTACGCCGAAGCCTGGGCCCGCAACATCTGGGCCGACACGCTGATGTGAGCCTCCCAGCTGCATCCGCCACCGGCCGAACGAGATCGCGGTGGCAGCCTTTCAACCCAGGGCCAGATGCTGGCTGCTGGCTGCTGGTGGCCGGTTGGCCGCGCCGGTCCTCGCGCAGGGCCAGGACGACGTCAAGGTCGCAAACCCCTTGACCGACGGCCTGTGCCAGGCCGCGCGCGCCATCGGCAACATCCGCAACCCCCTGGCCGCCGATCCAGGTGGATCTGGTCGGCGTTTCGCTGCGGGCGGACGCCGCGTTTGCCCCAGGGTTTCAGCGAGCTTCGCACGGCCTTGATTGGGCGGGTTTCGGCTCTGAGCTGCCTTTCGTTTTTTGGCCCGTAACCGGCCGTTCGTGGGTGTTGCACGACCGCGCCGCGCCGGGCTGGCGTGCCCCGCTCCGTGTCATTCCGGGCCGGAAAAGCACCGGCCCTCCCTTCTTTACCTGC
>JBBQAH010000086.1:0-13270 GCA_038316145.1 Burkholderiales bacterium | reverse complement strand
GCGCTGATGGCCCGGCCCAAGGTGCTGCTGCTCGACGAGCCGTCGATGGGCCTGTCGCCGATCATGGTCGACAAGATCTTCGAGGTGGTGGCCGACATCCACAGCCGCGGCACCACCGTCCTGCTGGTCGAACAAAACGCCAGCCGGGCGCTGAGCCTGGCCAACCGGGGCTATGTGATGGACTCGGGCGAGATCACGATGAGCGGCGACGCCAAGGCGCTGCTGGACGACCCGAAGGTTCGGGCCGCGTACCTGGGCGAGTGAGCGGCGGCGCAACCCGTTGCCGGTGCTCGCAGTCTGACGCGCAAACAGGCCGCCCCGCATGGCACCATCGCGCCATGCTCGCCTACCGCCATGCCTTCCACGCCGGCAACCATGCCGATGTCCTCAAACACGCCGTACTGGTGGCCCTGCTGCGTCACCTCAACCTGAAGGACAAGGCCTGGCGCCTGATCGACACCCATGCCGGTGCCGGTGCCTATGCGCTGCACACTGACCATGCGCAGAAAAACGCCGAGTACAAACAAGGCATCGCCAAGCTCTGGCCATCATCCAACGTGCTGGCCCTGCCGCCGCTGCTGGCCGATTACCTGGCCCAGGTGCAGGCCTTCAACCCGCACGAGGAGCTGGCGCTCTATCCCGGATCACCGCGTTTTGCCCGGGCGCTGATGCGGCCGCAAGACCAGCTGCGGCTGTTCGAGCTGCACCCCACCGATCACGCCCTGCTGGCCGAGAACTTTGCCGGCGACAGGCAGGTCATCGTGCACCCGACCGACGGTTTTGCCGGCCTGAAGTCGCAGCTGCCACCGCCCAGCCGGCGTGGTGTGCTGCTGATGGACCCCAGCTACGAGATCAAGACCGACTATGCCGAGGTGGTGACCGCGGCGCGCGACGCGCTGACCCGCTTTGCCGAGGGCATCGTGATGGTCTGGTACCCGCAGATCGACCTGCGTGAATCGCTGCAACTGCCCACCCGACTGAAAGCCGTGGCCGAGGCCCAGGCCAAAAAAGGCTGGCTGCACACCCGCCTGACCGTGGCCGAGCCCAATGACCGCGGCTTTGGCATGCTGGGCAGCGGCCTGTTCATCATCAACCCGCCGCATACCCTGATGCCGGCGCTGCGCGAGGCGCTGCCGGTGCTGGTGCGGCTGCTGGGCCAGCACGCCGGTGCGGGGCATCGGCTGGAAGGGCCGTCGGGCGGCTGAAGCTTCGGGGCTCGGTGCAGAACCCCGGCAAATGACCGTCGCGTGGGCCTTTGCTCGATAGGCTCTAAGCGTCTCAACCAACCCGCCACGTCCAGGGCGGGGCTATGACCCCGACAGGCGAGCTTGGTTGTCTCTTCGATCCCGGGCTAGAGTAAAGACCTGTCACCAACGCCCATGAGGACGCACATGCCCAGTTACTCCACCCTCAAGATCGAGCAGGACGCGGCGAATCCGCGCATCGCCAGGCTGCTGCTCAATCGACCCGAGCGGCTCAACGCGATCAACGACGAGATGCCGCGAGAGATTCGTCAGGCGGTCGAATGGGCCAACGCCAATGCCGAGGTGCATGTCATCGTGGTCGAAGGGGCCGGCAAGGGTTTTTGTGGTGGCTACGACCTGGCTTTCTACGCCGAGCAAGACCGCGACCAGCCCTGCCAGCAGGAAAAGTACCCCTGGGATCCGATGCTGGACTACGCCCACATGAAGCGGTTCACCGACGACTTCATGAGCCTCTGGCGCAGCGCCAAGCCGACGATCGCCAAGGTGCACGGGGCTGCGGCAGCGGGCGGCAGCGATATCGCGTTGTGTTGCGATCTGCTGGTCATGGCCGAGGATGCCCGAATCGGCTATATGCCCACCCGGGTCTGGGGCTGCCCCACCACGGCGATGTGGACCTTCCGGTTGGGCCCCGTCCGCGCCAAGCAGATGATGTTCACTGGCGATCTGATCGATGGCCGGCAGGCAGCCGACTGGGGACTGGCCAACCTGGCGGTGCCGCTGGCGGACCTGGAGGCCCGCACCCTGGCTTTGGCCGAGCGCATTGCCGGTGTGCCCAGCAGCCATCTCGCCATGCACAAGATGGTGGTCAACCAGGTCATGCTGACGATGGGCCTGGAGCAGAGCCAGATGATGGCCACCGTCTTCGACGGCATCACCCGCCACAACCCCGAGGGCCTGTGGTTCCGCCGGTACGCGCAGGAGGCTGGCTTCAAGGAGGCCGTGAAATGGCGCGACAGCGGCCGCGCGATCCCCGAAGGCGACGAAGCACGCCAGTTGATTCAGGAGATCGAGGCCAAGCGGCGTCCCTGACGCCGTCAGCACTCGACGATATTGACCGCCAGACCACCGCGGGCGGTTTCCTTGTATTTGGTCAGCATGTCGGCGCCGGTCTCGCGCATGGTCTTGATGACCTGGTCGAGTGACACATGGTGGCTGCCGTCGCCGTGCAGCGCCATGCGGGCGGCGTTGATGGCCTTGACCGAGGCGATGGCGTTGCGCTCGATGCAGGGGATCTGCACCAGCCCGCCTACCGGGTCGCAGGTCAGGCCGAGGTGGTGCTCCATGCCGATCTCGGCGGCGTTTTCCACCTGGGCCATGCTGCCGCCCAACACCGCGCACAGCGCACCGGCGGCCATGCTGCAGGCCACGCCCACCTCGCCCTGGCATCCCACCTCGGCGCCGCTGATGCTGGCGTTTTCTTTGTAGAGCAGGCCGATGGCGGCGGCGGTGAGCAAGAAGTCGACCACCCCCGCATCGGTTGCGCCGGGCAGGTGGTGCCGGTAGTAGTGCAACACCGCCGGCACGATGCCGGCCGCGCCGTTGGTGGGGGCGGTCACCACCCGGCCGCCAGCGGCGTTTTCCTCGTTGACGGCCAGCGCGTAGAGGTTGATCCAGTCCAGCACCTGCAACGGGTCGTCCGGCCCACCGAAGGCCGGGTTGGCAGCGCCAGCGATCACCGCAGCGGGCTTGGCGGTCAGGGCACGGTGCAGGGCGGCAGCGCGCCGCCGCACCTTGAAGCCGCCCGGCAGCACGCCGTCGGTGCTGCAGCCGCGCTGCACGCAGTCCTGCATCACCTGCCAGATGCGCAGCAGGCCGGTATCGATCTCGGCGTCGCTGCGCCAGTGGCGCTCGTTGCGGCGCATCAGTTGGGCGATGCTCAGGCCCAGCGTGTTGCACAGGGCCATCAGTTCATCGCCACTGTGGAACGGGTGGGCCAGCACGGTGGTGTCGGGTGCGATGCGCTTCAGGCGCTCGCCATCGGCAGCCACCTCGTCGCTGACGACAAAACCGCCGCCCACCGAGTAGTAGCAGTGCTCAGTGATCAGCTGGCCCGCCGCGTCGAAGGCGGAAAACCGCATGCCGTTGGCATGGAACGGCAGGGTCTCGCGGCGGTGGAACAGCAGGTCGGTTTTTTCATTGAAATCGATGCGGTGGCCGCCGTCCAGGACCAGTGCCCCCGCGCTGCGCACACCGGCCAGCAGCGCGGGGATCTCCGGCACCTCCACCGTGTCGGGTGCGTGGCCCAGCAGGCCCAGCAGCACGGCCACGTCACTGCCGTGGCCCTTGCCGGTGGCGCCCAGCGAGCCGTACAGGTCGCAGCGCAGCCGCGCCGTGGCAGGCAGCTGCACCTCGGCTGCCAGCCGGTGCACAAACAACAGCGCCGCCCGCATCGGCCCCACGGTGTGCGAGCTGCTCGGCCCGATGCCGATCTTGAAGAGGTCGAAGACCGAGACGGCCATGGATCGGGCGTGGGTGGCAGAGCGGCGCTGGCTGCGTGTGCCGGCAAATCAGGCCGGGTCGGCGTAGTCCGCCAGCGGCACGCAGCTGCAAAACAGGTTGCGGTCGCCCCAGACGTTGTCCACCCGGCCCACCGGCGACCAGTACTTGCCTCGCCGCAGGGCCGGTGCCGGGTACGCGGCCTCGCTGCGGCGGTAGGCGTGCGGCCAGTCGTCGGCACTGACCGCCTCGGCCGTGTGCGGCGCGTGCTTGAGCGGATGGTCGTCGCGTGGCCAGCCGCCGGCGTCCGGCCCGGCCTCGACCCGGGCGATCTCGGCGCGGATCGCGATCATCGCGTCGCAAAAGCGGTCCAGCTCGACCAGCGGCTCGCTCTCGGTCGGCTCGACCATCAGCGTGCCGGCCACCGGAAAGCTCAGCGTGGGCGCGTGGAAGCCGTAGTCGATCAGCCGTTTGGCCACGTCCTCGGCGCTGACGCCCGAGCTGTCCTTGAGCGGCCGCAGGTCGAGGATGCATTCATGCGCCACACCGCCACCCAGGATGGCCGGATGCCCGCCGGAGAAGTGGATGTCGTAGTGGCCGGCCAGCCGGGCCGCGATGTAGTTGGCCGACAGGATCGCCACCTCGGTGGCGGCGGTCAGCCCCTCGCTGCCCATCATGCGCACGTACATCCAGCTGATCGGCAGCACCGCGGCATTGCCCAGCGGTGCGGCAGAGATGGCCCCCACGCGATGCGCCGTTGGCACATCGCTGCCCCCCGAGGGGGCGCTCGCCGCCTTGGGGCGGCCCGGCGGCGGCTCGGACGCCCCCACACCACCGGCCACGCCGCCGGTGTGGTGCGCTGGCAAAAACGGCACCAGATCGGCCACCACACACACCGGCCCCACGCCCGGCCCGCCGCCGCCGTGCGGGATGCAAAAGGTCTTGTGCAGGTTGAGGTGGCTGACATCGCCGCCAAACTCACCCGGCGCGGCCACGCCCACCAGGGCATTCATGTTGGCGCCGTCCACATACACCCGGCCGCCGTGCGCATGCACCATCGCGCACAGCGCCTTGACCTGAGTGTCGAACACGCCGTAGGTGCTGGGGTAGGTGATCATGATGGCGGCCAGTTTGTCGGCATGCAGCGTGCACTTGGCCTGCAGATCAACCAGATCGACATTGCCCTGGGCGTCGCACTTGACCACCACCACCGACATGCCGGCCATCTGGGCCGACGCCGGATTCGTGCCGTGCGCCGATTCGGGGATCAGGCAAACCGTTCTGTGGGCCTCGCCGCGCGACGCATGCCAACCGCGGATCGCCAGCAGGCCGGCGTATTCACCTTGCGATCCGGCATTGGGCTGCAGGCTGATGCCGGCGTAACCGGTGGCCTGGCTCAGCCAGGCGCAGAGCTGGTCGTTCAACTCGGCATAGCCGGCGCGCTGCGCGGCCGGGGCAAACGGGTGGATGTTGGCAAACTCGGGCCAGGTGACCGGGATCATCTCGCTGGTGGCGTTGAGCTTCATCGTGCACGAGCCCAGCGGGATCATGCTGCGGTCCAGCGCCAGATCCTTGTCCGACAGGCTGCGGATGTAACGCAGCATCTCGGTTTCACTGTGGTGGGTGTTGAACACCGGGTGCGTCAGAAAAGCGCTGGTGCGGCGCAGTGCTGGCGGGATCATGGACTCGACCGGTGTGTCGAACAGCGCTGCGGCTGGCAGGGCCTGGCCGGGCCGGGCAAACAGCGCCCACAGCGCCTGCACGTCGGTGCGGGTGGTGGTCTCGTCCAGGTTGATGCCCAGCATGGTGTCGCCCCACTCGGGGTAGCGCCGCAGGTTCATGCCGGCAGCGACCGCGCGTGCGGCGATGTCGGCCGTGGCAGCACCGGTGTCGAGGCAGATTGCGTCGAAGGCGGCGTCGCTGCGCACCACCACGCCCAGCTCGCGCAGGCCTTGGGCCAACACCGCTGTGAGCGTGGCGATACGCCGAGCGATACGCTTCAGGCCCTCGGGGCCGTGGTAGACCGCGTACATGCTGGCCATCACCGCCAGCAGCACCTGGGCGGTGCTGTTGTTGGTGGTGGCTTTTTCTCGCCGGTTGTGCTGCTCGCGGGTTTGCAACGCCAGCCGGTAGGCTGGCGCGCCGTGCGCATCTACGCTGACACCGACCAGCCGGCCGGGCATCGAGCGCTTGAACTCGTCACGGCAGGCCAGGTAGGCGGCGTGCGGGCCGCCGTTGCCCATCGGCACGCCGAAGCGCTGGGTGTTGCCCACGGCGATGTCGGCGCCCAGCTCGCCGGGCGGCACCACCAAGGTCAGGGCCAGCAGGTCGGCGGCGACGATGAACGCCGCCTGGTGGGCATGGAT
Source organism: Burkholderiales bacterium (assembly GCA_038316145.1). Lineage (GTDB taxonomy): Bacteria > Pseudomonadota > Gammaproteobacteria > Burkholderiales > Burkholderiaceae_C > Pseudaquabacterium. The sequence continues at coordinate 7,203 of JBBQAH010000086.1, read as the reverse complement.
GCGGGCGGCGTCGGCACGCAGGTCGTGCAGGCCGCCGCTGGTGGTCGGCACTTGCACCAACACCGCGAAGTAGTCGCCCGCGTCCAGCAGTCGATCCCACTCGGCAGCTGAATTGGCCAGCATGACCGTCAAGCCCAGCGGCTCGGCGCGGGTCTGGATCACCTCGATGGTCTGCGGATGGCAATCACCGGCCACCACCACGGTGTCGCTCTTGCTGCGCACGCTGCGGCGGGCCAGCATCACCGCCTCGGCGGCGGCGGTGGCTTCGTCGAGCATGCTGGCATTGGCGATCGCCATGCCGGTCAGGTCGCAGACCAGGGTCTGGAAGTTGATCAGCGCCTCCATCCGGCCCTGTGAAATCTCAGCCTGGTAGGGCGTGTAGGCGGTGTACCAGGCCGGGTTCTCCAGGATGTTGCGGGCGATCACGCCCGGCGTGTGGCAGCCGTGGTAGCCCTGGCCGATAAAGCTCTTGAGCACCCGGTTCTTGGCCGCGATGCCGCGCAGCTCGGCCAGCGCCTGGGCCTCGGTGAGCGGTGCGGGCAGGTCCATCGCAGCGGCACGCGCAATGCTGCGCGGCACGATGGCCTCGATCAGTGCCCGGCGGGTGAAGGGTGCGCCGCCCGTACCGCCGCCCACACCGCCGCCCACACCGCCCTGGCTGATCACGCTCAGCATGTGGGCCTGGTCGGCCTCGTCCGGGCCGATGTGGCGGGCGACAAACTCGCTGTCGTTTTCCAGGTCGACCAGGGGCGGGGTGGCGAGTTTGAGCATGGTGGTGGGCGTGGTCAGAAGTGGGTTTGCAGCAGGTGTCCGGGCAGCTTGAGGCCGCGCCGGCTTGGCGCTTACAGCGTCTTGAGCAGGGCGTCGTAGCCGGGCGGGTCCATCAGCTGGTCAAACTGCGTCATGTCCGACAGCTTGACCTTGAAGAACCAGCCGTTGCCCATCGGGTCGGTGTTGGCCAGCGCGGGGTCGACGCGCAGCGCCTCGTTGACCTCGACCACCTCGCCGCTGACCGGCATGTAGATGTCGGCCGCGGCCTTGACCGACTCGACCACGCCGGCCACATCGCCTTGGGCGTAGCTGCGGCCCACATCAGGCAGCTCGACAAACACCACGTCGCCCAACGCGTCCTGGGCATGCAGCGTGATGCCGACAACGGCGGCGTCATGGTCTTCGATGTTGATCCATTCGTGGTCGGCGGTGAACTTGGTGGTCATGGGCTGTCCTGGGGTTGGGTGGTTGTGGGGCGGTCGAGCAGGAAATTGAACAAAGCTGGGCGCCGGCTGGGTGGCGACTGGCGGCAAGGCGGCGCGGCCGGGGCTTGCTGCCGGGGTCGGAGGCGGGTTTCAGTGCCGGGTTTCAGCGCCGGGTTTCAGCGGCGGGTTTCAGCGGCGGTACCGGTGCGGCGTGAACGGCATGGCCGTGACCCGCATGGGCAAGCGCTTGCCCCGCACCTCGGCGTAGACCTCGTGATGCATGCCCGCATGGTTCACGGCCAGGTAGGCCATCGCCACCGGCTCGTGCACGGTCGGGCCCAGCGTGCCGCTGGTGACCCGGCCCAGCGGGCGGCCGTGGCCATCGACGATAGCTGTGCCCTCACGCACCGGCACCCGCTCCAGCCCGATCAGGCCGACCCGTTTCACCGCAGAGCCGGTGGTGAGCTGGCCCTCGATCACATTGGCGCCGGGGTAGTGGCCGGCGCGGGCGCCACCGGGGCGCCGCACCTTCTGGATCGCCCAGGCCAGGCCGGCTTCGATGGGGGTGGTGCGGGCATCGATGTCGTGGCCGTACAGGCACAGGCCCGCTTCCAGCCGCAGCGTGTCACGTGCGCCCAGGCCGGCGGGCTTGACCTCGGGCTGGGCCAGCAGGGCGCGGGCCAAGGCTTCGGCCTGGGGCGCGGGCACCGAGATCTCGAAGCCGTCCTCGCCGGTGTAGCCCGAGCGGGTGACAAAACACGCCGCGCCGGACAGCGTGAAGTCGCCGCCCGTCATGAAGGCCAGCGTGGCCACGCCCGGGTCCAGCCGGGACAGCGCGGCGACAGCCTGCGGGCCTTGCAGCGCCAGCAGCGCGTGATCGGGCATGGTCACGACGGTGCAGCGGTGGCCGATGTTGGTGATCAGGTGGCGGATGTCGCCTTGCTTGCAGCCGGCATTGACGATCAGGAACAGATGGTCCGCGCGGCGCGTCACCATCAGGTCGTCCAGCAGCCCGCCTTGGGCATTGGTGAAAAACGCGTAGCGCTGCTTGTCTACCGGCAGGTCGATCATGTCCTGCGGCACCAGTGACTCCAGCGCGGCGGCGGCGTCAGCGCCCCGCAGCTGCAGTTGGCCCATGTGCGAGACATCGAACAGCGCGGCACTGTCGCGACACCAGCGGTGCTCGGCCAGGATGCCGGCGGGATATTGCACCGGCATCGCATAGCCGGCAAACGGCACCATGCGGGCGCCCAGCTCAAGGTGCAGGGCGTGCAGCGGGGTGGTCAGCAGCGGTGCTGTGGCCGGCGCGGTGAGATCGGTGGACATGACAACCTTTCGAGGGCAAAACCAAGCCCCACCACCGGTGGGGGGATGCCCTCGCTGTCCGCTTTACCTGAGAGATTGACAGCCCGGGGGGTGCCCCAAACCGCTTGCCCCTTCGGTGGACGGGCGCCATCCCTGAGGACTGGCCCGCCTCTCTCCAGACGAGGAACGCCGCGCTTGCGCACGGCGCTGACCAGTCCTTTTGCCTGAGCGTTCAGGCGGCTGCCCTGCGCCTTCGGCGGCTTCGGATGAAGCTCTCTCCTGGTCGATTCCAGTGTAGCAGCCTGCTGCAATAGGATGGTCTTTGCGGCCCGGTGCGGCGTGCCTGCCCCCCGATCTCCACGACCGATTCAACGCGCCCGCGGGTGCCCCAACCGATGTTCAAGAAATCTCCGTCGCGCCGCTGGCCGCAGAACCCGGCAACCCGGCTCGTGCGCTTGTTGCCAGGCCTGCTGGCGCTGTGGCTGGCCGGCTGCGCCGCACCGCCCGGTGACCTGGCCATTCCGCCCATGCCCGAGGGGCCGTCCGGCGTGCTGGCCAAGCCGGGCTGGGCGGTGTCGCGGTTTGCCGTGGCCGCCGCCAACCCGTTGGCCACCGCGGCCGGCTTCCAGGTTTTGCAGGCTGGCGGCACCGCGGTGGACGCGGCAGTGGCGGTGCAGATGGTGCTGGCGCTGGTCGAGCCGCAGTCCAGCGGTATCGGCGGTGGCGCATTTTTGCTGCATTTTGATGGCCAGGCGCTGCAGGCCTGGGACGGCCGCGAGACCGCACCCGCAGCCGCGGACGAGCGGCTGTTTGTGCTGCCGGATGGCAAGCCGATGGGGTTCACGCAGGCGCTAGTGGGTGGGCGGGCGGTGGGCGTGCCAGGCGCGGTGCGAATGCTCGAAGTCGCGCACCGTAGCCAGGGCCGGCTGCCGTGGGCGCAGCTGATCCAACCCGCCATCACGCTGGCCGAGCAAGGTTTTGCCGTCAGCCCGCGGCTGCACACCCAGTTGGCTGACAGCCCGGCCTTGTTGCGCGATGCCCAGGCCGCCGCGTACTTCTACCAGGCCGACGGCCAGCCGCACGCGGTGGGCCACCTGCTGCGCAACCCGGCGCTGGCCGAGGTGCTGCGCCGCATCGCCACCCAGGGCAGCGACGCGCTGCACACCGGGCCGGTGGCGGCCGACATCGCCCGCCGGGTGCAGGGCCACGCCAGCAACCCGGGGCGCCTGACCGTAACCGACCTGGCCGGCTACCAGGCCAAACCGCGCGAGCCGATCTGCACCGACTGGAAGCGTATCTACCGCGTCTGCGGCATGCCGCCACCGTCGTCCGGCCACCTGGCGGTGATGCAGATCCTGGGCATGCTGGACGCCACCACACCCGCCGGCCCGGCGCTGCAAGCCGGCCTGCCCAGCGCGGACTGGCTGCACCGCTACACCGACGCCGCCCGCCTCGCCTTTGCCGACCGGGCGATGTACGTGGCCGACCCCGACTTTGTCAGCCCACCGGCCGGCCGCTGGACCAGCCTGCTGGACCCGGCCTACCTGCAGTCACGTGCCGCCACCATTGGCGACAAGAGCCTGCAACAAGCCCGGCCCGGCCTGCCCGGCGGCCAGCGCAGCGCGGCAGCAGCCCAGGCCGAGCAGCCCGAGCACGGCACCAGCCACATCAGCATCGTCGACGGTGAAGGCCGGGCGCTGGCGATGACGACCACGATCGAGGCGGTGTTTGGCGCCCACCTGATGTCGGACGGTGGCACCGGGCTGGCCGGCGGCTTTTTGCTGAACAACCAGCTGACCGATTTTTCGATGCTGCCCAGCGATGCCCAAGGCCGGCCGGTGGCCAACCGGGTGCAGCCCGGCAAACGGCCCCGGTCCAGCATGAGCCCGACGCTGGTGTTCGACCGGCGCGACGGCCGGCTGCTGATGAGCCTGGGCTCACCGGGCGGCGCGGCCATCATCCACTTCACCGCCAAGACCTTGATCGGCACGCTGGACTGGGGGCTGAACGCCCAGCAGGCGATCGATCTGCCCAACTTCGTCACCTACAACGGGCCCACGCTGCTGGAGGCGGGGCGTTTTCCGGCGGCCACGATCGAGGTGCTGAAAGCGCGCGGTCACCGGGTGATCGAGACCGACCTGACCAGCGGCCTGCAGGCGATCCAGCGCACACCCACCGGCTGGTTCGGGGGCGCCGATCCGCGGCGTGAAGGGGTGGTGATGGGGTGGTGACTGGGGTAGTGACTGGGGTGGTGACTGGGGTGGTGACTGGGGTGGTGACTGGGGCAATAGGCGTCCGGCATGGCGCCCGCCTCGGTGGCGAGGCGCCGCTACAGTGGGCCTATCCAATCCGCAACCGGACGGTCCCCGCCATGGCCCAAGACTCGAACAGCGCCGACGCCCTGCGCCGCATCCTGCAAACCTGCCGCAGCGTCGCCATCGTCGGCCTGTCTGCCGAATGGCATCGGCCCAGCTACTTTGTCGCCAAATACCTGCAGCAGCACGGCTACCGCATCCTGCCGGTCAACCCGCGTTATGCCGGCAGCCAGATCCTGGGCATGGCCTGTGTGGCCCGGCTGGAGGACATCAGCGAGCCGGTCGCGATGGTCGATGTGTTCCGCAAGACCGAGGACGTGGCGCCGATCGCCGACAGCGCGATCGCTATCGGCGCGCAATGCCTGTGGCAGCAGATCGGCGTGATGAACCTCGAGGCCGATGCCCGGGCACGCGCCGCCGGCCTGCACAGCGTGGTGGACCGCTGCGTCAAGATCGAGCACGCACGGCTGTTTGGCGGCCTGCACTGGGCGGGCGTCAACACTGGCGTGATCTCGGCACGGCGCCTGGCCTGAAGCGCGATACCCGAAGCCTGAAGCCCGAACCCAGGACCTGCCCATGACCGACCGCCAATTCCAGCCCGAAACCCTGGCCATCCATGCCGGCCAGATCCCGGACGCCGCCACCGGCGCCCGGGCGCTGCCGATCTACCAGACCACCAGCTTTGTCTTCGACAGCGCCGACCACGCGGCCAGCCTGTTCAACCTGCAGACCTTCGGCAACGTCTACTCGCGCCTGTCCAACCCGACTGTCGCGGCGCTGGAGGAGCGGGTGGCCGCACTGGAGGGCGGCCGCGCCGCGGTGGCCTCGGCCAGCGGCATGGCGGCCGAGGCGATGGCGCTGATCACGCTGCTGCAGGCGGGCGACCACGTGGTGGCGGCCGGTGCGCTGTACGGCGGCACGGTGACGATGCTGGCGGTCAGCCTGGCCAAGTTCGGCATCAGCGTGACGTTTGTCGATGCGACCCAGCCCGACGCCTTCGCCGCGGCGATCCGGCCCAACACCCGGGCGGTCTACGCCGAGAGCCTGGGCAACCCCAGCCTGGTGCTGCTGGACATCGCGGCGGTGGCCGACGTGGCGCATGCCCACGGCCTGCCGCTGATCATCGACAACACCGTGCCCAGCCCCTACCTGTGCAACCCGCTGGCGCTGGGTGCCGACATCGTCGTGCATTCGGCCACCAAGTACCTGGCCGGCCACGGCACCACGCTGGGCGGCGTGGTGGTGGAGGGCGGCAAGTTTCCGTGGGACAACGGCAAGTTTCCGGGCATGACCGAGCCGTCGGCGGGTTACCACGGCGTCAAGTTCTACGAGACCTTTGGCGACTTCGGTTTTTCGATGCGCGCACGCATGGAGACGCTGCGGGTCTGGGGCGCAGCACTCAGCCCGATGAGCGCCTGGCAGATCCTGCAAGGCGTCGAGACGTTGCCGCTGCGCATGGAGCGCCATTGCCGCAACGCGCTGGCGGTGGCCGGGTTCTTGCGTAGCCACCCGCGGGTGGCCTGGGTCAACTACCCCGGCCTGGCCGACCACCCGCAACACGCGCTGCTGCGGCGGCAGATGCGGGATGTGGGCGGCGGCGTGGGTGGTGGATCGGGTGGCGCCGGCGCGGTGCCGGGGGCGTCCGGCCTGCTGGCGTTTGGTGTGCTCGGCGGCGCCGCACCGGGTGTCAAATTCATCGAATCGGCACGTTTCATGAGCCACCTGGTCAACATCGGCGACACCCGCACGCTGATCAGCCATCCGGCATCGACCACCCACCGCCAGTTGGACGAGGCGCAACAGCGTGCCGCCGGCGTGCTGCCCGACATGGTGCGGATCTCGGTCGGCCTGGAGCACATCGACGACATCCTCTGGGACATCGACCAGGCGCTGGCGGCAACTGGCAGCTGACTCAAGGCCGCAGGCCTGCTGCCGGGCGGCGGGCCTTGATGCGGGCCGGAATCCCCATCGCCAGCGCACCGGCCGGCACGTCGCACAACACCAACGTGTATTGCGCCGTTCATGCCACACCCCGCGCCAGTTGGGCACAACGCGCCGCCTGCCGCGCCGGGTCGAACCGGCCCATCGCCTGCCCGGCCACCTGGCCGTGGTGCTGATGGTGGTAACCGACGGCGAACTGCGGGTCCGGCAGGCGATTGCTGTCGACGGCGCGGGCAACGTGACCGTGCTGACCCTGGCTCGCTGATCGGCTGGGAGCGTGGAGCTGCTTGGGCGGGGTGACTGAATTCGGCTCTGAGCTGCCTTTCGTTTTTTGGCCCGTAACCGGCCGTTCGTGGGTGTTGCACGACCGCGCCGCGCCGGGCTGGCGTGCCCCGCTCCGTGTCATTCCGGGCCGGAAAAGCACCGGCCCTCCCTTCTTTACCTGC
>JBBQAH010000272.1:0-1590 GCA_038316145.1 Burkholderiales bacterium | reverse complement strand
TTGCTTGATTGTTTGATTGGACTGGTTTTGAATGCCGTACTGACTACTGACAAGCTTATAACTGCTTATTCGTTATCGTTTACTTGTTATTCTGGCTTGCTGATTATGACCTAGTTTTTGACGTGTCTAGATCTCGTGGTGCAATATATGGTGGACATGACGGCCAAAGCCCTGGAGGTCGGCAAGCATCAACGCGTTCAGATGGAGGATTTAATTTATCTTGTGCAGAATGAGCCGCGCAAATATGCCCGTGTACATGATCTCTTTTCGATGAATGAAGAACTGAAACGGGCAAGGAAAGCGTTTGATGAAGATATTAGACACCGGATTTCTTTATTTCATGAACGTGCGCGGCTAAAAGCTTGATGGTTTTTGCGATGTTCATCGCGTTTCGGATTGTTTGTCCCCTTTTTTGACTGATAATTGTTCCCTGAATAGTTACCCTGCAAAGCTGGATTGCTGAGGAACTCGTCGTGAGGCAAAAATTACCTGATTATGATGAAACAGAGCATTCGTACTGACGCAACATGAGCGGTAAAGCGACGGGTAAATTGTTTCGCAAGCTCGCCGTATCTATGACGAACAGTCGATTTTATAGCAAATAGTCAAATACAGTAGAAAAAAAACTCAAGAAGGACAAATAATAATTCTGCGCAACAACAACGAATCGAGTAAACCGACTAATCAATCAATCAATCTAAGCCAAACGCCGTCACACACAACTGCGAAAGAAAAAAAAGAGCATACGTACTCTGGGTAAAGCGACGGGTCAATTGTTTCGAAAACACGCCACTAGTAACTTCGACGAGAGTCGTTTTGTAGCAAATACAGTAGAGAAAAAACTCCAAAAGAGCAAATAATCACACTGCGCACAAGAACCATGAAACGAATCAGCCTACTAATCAATCAATCAATCAATGTGAGACGTCACTACTCACAACTGACATCCGAGCTAAATATTTCGCATTCGTTTCGCAGTCACTTCTTTCAACCGGTCCTTTCGCTCCTTGGCCAGCGCTGCCTTGCGTTCTACCTCATTTTCAGCGGCATTCATCCTCTTCAAATTCCTCTGCGCCTTCGCCGCCTTCGGATCCCGTTTTGGTTCGTTCAGCACCTTGCTTGCTGCAGCCTTCCGCTGCTCCTCGTCGATGTTCTGGAATCCAGCCTGAAGCACCTCACGTAAATCCAACGCATGTGCTCCCAATTGCCCGAAAGCGAGTTCCCGAAAAGAGGTTCCGCTGCCATGAAGATAATGACGAACAGTGGGCTCGGTCATTCCTTCATGCATTCCTTCAAACAGGAGTTGGTTCGGGAATATGATGATGGGATAGCTGTCCACGACACGCCCCGGCACTGAAGGAAAACAGCGTAATACAGCCTGTAGATTTTGCGACGCAATAAAGGAGGAAAAGAAACTGCAACCGCTACTCACCGTTGGCTGCGTTCAGGGGTGTTCCCTCTGTGTACTCGTCAGCATGCCGGTGATTCCAAGCATCCCAAACCCCACCGACCGCGGTGCACGCAAATTCTGCCCAGTGCGTCCACTTGGCGCCTTCATGACCAAGAGTCCGCTCAGCATACAGCACCTAA
>JBBQAH010000191.1:0-4914 GCA_038316145.1 Burkholderiales bacterium | reverse complement strand
GACCAGGGCGTAGCCCAGCACAACATGCAGCAAGGCCACCACGATCAACCCGATCGGATGTTTGCCTGGGTTTCTTTGCTGGGTAGCGTAATCCACTGTCTGACCTCCAGACAACCCAGCGCTGTTGCCCCGGGTCTCTGTGATTTTTTGATGAAGGGCGGCATTTTGCGCCGCTTGCAGCCTTGATCTCTGCGTCGAGCCGGACTATAGCCTGTAGCAATACTACATTCGCTTGGTAGAACACCCTAGCGCGGGGTGGTAGCACAACGGGCAGCCCGGTAGGGCAGCTGCAGCAACTTTGATGCCTGCTTCATCCTGATCGGCGGGCGGGCGTTGCAGACGCTTGGGTGCTGGTTATCATCTTTGACACCTGGGTGGGCTTGTCCCGCCCCACGATCCACGCCACTTCAACGCCTGCTGAACGACGGTGACAACGCCACGCGGTTCGGCCCTCTTCATGGGTGACCATCTTGCGCGCAGCGTGCGCGGGCGCCCTTGTGCACCGCCGGTGTGCGGATAGACCGCTGCTGCACAACGTCTGTCCGTTTCACTGTCAAAGAGTCAACAGGAGCACTGTCATGGCCGATCTGTTCGAGAATCCCATGGGCCTCATGGGGTTCGAGTTTGTCGAGTTTGCCGCCCCCGTCCCCAACACCCTGGAGCCGCTGTTCGAGCGATTGGGTTTCACCCTGGTGGCACGCCACCGGTCCAAGGACGTGGTGTTGTTCCGCCAGGGTGACATCAACTTCATCGTCAACCGCGAGCCGCGCAGCATCGCCGGCTACTTTGCCGCCGAGCACGGGCCATCTGCCTGCGGTCTGGCCTTCCGGGTCAGGGATTCGCACCTTGCCTACCAGCGTGCCCTGGAGTTGGGCGCCCAGCCGATCGACATCCCGACCGGCCCGATGGAGTTGCGACTGCCGGCGATCAAGGGCATTGGCGGTGCGCCGCTCTACCTGATCGACCGGTTCGAGGATGGCCGGTCGATCTACGACATCGACTTCGATTTTGTCGAGGGCGTGGACCGCCATCCGCCCGGCCACGGCCTGAAGCTGGTGGACCACTTGACGCACAACGTCTACCGTGGTCGCATGGCCTACTGGGCCGGGTTCTACGAGAAGTTTTTCAACTTTCGCGAGATCCGTTACTTCGACATCCAGGGTGCGCACACGGGTTTGACCAGCAAGGCGATGACGGCGCCCGATGGCCTTGTCCGCATCCCGCTGAACGAGGAATCCTCGCGCGGCGCCGGCCAGATCGAAGAGTTCTTGATGAAGTTCAACGGCGAGGGCATCCAGCACGTGGCCTTGCTGACCGACGACTTGCTGGCCACCATCGACAGCCTGCAACTGGCCGGCGTGCCGCTGATGACGGCGCCCAACGCCGTGTATTACGAGATGCTGGCCGAGCGCCTGCCCGGACACGGCCAGGACGTGGCCGAGTTGCAGACCCGCGGCATCTTGCTCGACGGCAGCACCGACGCGCTGAAGTCCGGTGGCGTGCCGCGCCTGCTGCTGCAGATATTTTCCGAGACGGTGCTGGGGCCGGTGTTTTTCGAGTTCATCCAGCGCAAGGGCGATGACGGCTTTGGCGAGGGCAACTTCAAGGCCCTGTTCGAATCGCTGGAGCGGGACCAGATCCGCCGCGGCGCGCTGACGGTCAACGGCTAGACCTCGGCGATCTGTGCAGCGTGCTGTGGAGCCCGCTGCATCAGCCCAGCCTGGACAACCTGGTCAAAACGCGTAGCCGATGATGAAGACACCGGCGGGTGTTGTTGATTTGCGGGTCAACGGGCTGTCCTTGGCGCCGCCTTGCAGCGCGCTCACCGACAGCGCGGTGGTGAACGTGACCTGCCGGGTCAGGAAGTAGTTCAGCGACAGGTTGGCACGCACATCGCGCAGGCCCGATCCCGGTGTGTAGACCGGATGGCCGCTGGCTGCGGCCTGCGCCGGCGTGACGCCGAAGTACGACTGCCTATAGTCGGCATTGACCAGCGTGGCTGCAGCACCCACCGCCATGCGCCACTGCGGCGCCAGCTGCGTGGCATAACCAGCGCCCAGGTCGACCACCATGCCGCGGCCATTGTTGCCGGCACCGTAGCGCAGCGACGAGGTCAGAAAAATCTGTGGTGAGACGAAGTAGTTGAAGAAGGCGCCCGCCTCGGGCTTGATGTCGATGTCGCCCATGCCCCTCAGCACGTCCGACCGGTCGGCATCACGGCCCCGGTCAAACGTCAGGCGCAGGCCGTACTGCATGTCCCGGCGCTTGCCAAACTCATAGCCCACGCCGTTGCTGGTGCCGGCAAACCAGCCGTTGGTCCATTGGTAGTCCAGCAGCGGCAGGATCAGGTTGCGGCGCTCGTTGGAGCCTGGGTACTCGGTGCCGGCGATGAAGGCGACACCGGCGGTGCCACCGTCCACGCCTGACGCGGCGCCGAACAGGCGCACCGCATCGAAGGCCTGGGCCAGCACGGTGGGCGCAGCCAGCGCCAGGCCGGCGGCGACGGCCAAGGCCTTGAGGCGGGGTGAGGTGGGGTTGGATGCAATGGGCACTTGGAGGCTCCTGGGGTTGTGCTGTGCCCGGGCCAGGCACGTGGGGGTGAATGGCTGAGGCGCCGGGGATGGTCGCCGGCGCCCGCTGGCGCGCATTGCACCACGGCTGCCGACCAGGGCTAGGATATGGGGTGAATTGCCGCCCAACCCGCCTGAGCCAACCGCCCACACGATGGACTCGCTGACCGCCCTGCAGTCCACGGGGCTGACGCTGCCCAGCCCGGCCTACATCTTCGGCGCCATCGTGTTCGGCTTGATCGGCTTTGTCGCCTACCGGCGCGGCAAGGCCACCGAGCGCAAGGTCACGCTGTGGTTGGGCGTGACCTTGATGCTCTACCCGTACGGGGTGTCGAGCACGCCTTGGATGTATGCGGTGGGCATTGCACTGTGCGCAGCCCTGTACTTTTACCGGGGCTGACAGCGCATCGGACGGTCAGCGCATCAGCGCATCAGCGGGTGCGCACCGGAATCTGGTTGAACGGCAGGCCGCGGTCCGCGCGCAGATCGGCGGGCAAGCCCAGCACCCGCTCGGCAATGATGTTGCGCAGGATCTCGTCGGTGCCGCCCTCGATCCGGGTGGCCGGTGAGCGCAGCAGCATGGCCTGGAAGCGCGCCGCAGCGCTGGTCTGTGCGGCGTCCACCAGCACGCCCGAGGCGCCCTGCAGGTCCAGCGCAAAGGCCGCGATCTCCTGCAGCGTCTGCCCGGCCACCAGCTTGCCGATCGAGTTCTCGGGCCCGGGCGTCTGGCCCTTGGACAAGGCCGAGATGCTGCGGTAGGCGGTGTACTTCAAGCCGCTGGTGCGCACCGCCCAGGTGGCCAGCCGGGACCGCACCGCGGCGTCGTCGATGGCCAGCCCGTTGCCGGTGTCGAAGTTGCAGCAGAAGTCCAGCATCTCGGGAAACCCGGTGGGCATGCCCGCGCCAATCGACAAACGCTCGTTCATCAGCGTGGTGAGCGACACCCGCCAGCCCTGGCCGACCGCGCCCAGGCGTTGGTGGTCGGGCACCCGCACATCGGTGAAATAGACCTCGTTGAAGCCGGACTGGCCGTTGAGCTGCTTGATCGGGCGGATCTCGATGCCGGGGCTCTTCATGTCGAGGAAGAACATCGTCAGGCCGTCGTGCTTGGCGGCCGCGCCGTCGGTCCGGGTCAGGATCATGCCGTAGTCCGAATAGTGGGCGCCGCTGGTCCAGATCTTCTGGCCGTTGATGAGCCAGTCGTCACCGCTTTGCTCGGCCCGGGTGCGCAGGCCGGCCAGGTCGGACCCGGCTGCGGGCTCGGAGAACAGCTGGCACCAGATCTGCTCGCCCGAGGCCAGTGGCGGCAAGTAGCGTTGTTGGTGCGGTGCGGCGGCATAGGCCATCAGGGTCGGGCCGATCATGCCCTGGCCGATCAGGAAGATGCCGGCCAGCTTGGCGAAGGCGCCTTCCTCCTGCTGCCAGATCACCCGCTCGATCGGGCTGGCGCCGCGGCCACCAAAGTCGGCCGGCCAGTGGATGCAGGCCCAGCCGGCGTCACTCTTTTTTTTCTGCCAGGCTTTGGATGCGGCTATGACGTCGCCGCCCCGCAAAGCGGGCTGGCCATAACCGGCCAGCGCCAACTCGGCGTGCAACTCGGTTGGCGCGTTGGCCTGGATCCAGGCGCGCACCTCGGCGCGGAAGCTGGCTTCGGAGGGGGTGTCGTCGAAGTTCATGGTCGGTCAGTCGCTGGGTTGGGCGGGTGCGGTCAAACCGCGTGGCGCTTGCGCAGCCGCTCGATCAGCAGGTCTTCCCACTGGCTGGGGCCGCCCAGCGCCAGGGCCAACATGTTGGCGCGGCGGTAGTGCAGGTGGCAGTCGAAGGCCCAGGTGAATCCCATGCCGCCGTGCACCTGGATGTTGTTGCGGGCGCAATGCTGGTAGGCCTGCGTGGCGCTGACCCGGGCGGCGGCCGCAGCCTCGGGCAACTCGGCCGACGCGGTGGACAGGGCCCAGGCGCCGTAGTAGGCGTTGGACCGCGCCAGCGTGGCCGCCACGTACATGTCGGCCAGCATGTGCTTGATGGCCTGCAGCGACCCGATCGGCCGGCCAAAGGCAAAGCGCTCGTGGGCATAGGCGCAGGCGGTCTCCAGCGCCTGGTCGGCGCCGCCCACCTGCTCGAAGGCCATCAGCACCGCTGCACGGTCGAACACCGCTGCCAGCGTCTGCCAGCCGGTGCCTGCGGCGCCCAGGGGCTCGGCCTGTGCCTGGGTGAAATCGATCCGGGCCTGGCTGCGGGTGGGGTCGATGCTGGGCAGGGTCTCGCGCTGCACGCCCGCAGCGTCCAGCCGGACGATGTACAGCGAGATCGCCGCCGGATCGCCGCCCTCGTCGTGCGCGGCGAC
>JBBQAH010000296.1:0-2412 GCA_038316145.1 Burkholderiales bacterium | reverse complement strand
ACGAATGCCTGACAGGTAGTGCCGTGCTCATTAAGTAAACTCCCTGGTAGCGGTGACTTGATCTCAGTAAAAGATGAAGCTTTCGTAAAAAATTTGTCATGATTCAACGAAATACCGATGAATTTTCAAAATTTCAAAATCAAATCAAAATCAAATTTCAAGTTCATTTCAAATTCAAATCAAACCAAATCAAATTCAAATCGAATTCAATTCAAATTTGTTTTTTTACGACTTGATTCCAACCCTACTGCAAGCTGCACCGCACTGCAGCGCGGTTTGCGGTTACATTTATGGCCCTGCAGTGCAGCGCAGCTTGTATTATTGACGCTGCGCGCAGGCCACTAATTCACGCTATCCTCGTGCACACAAAATTAGAAACCTTACCATAATAAGCCTTGTTGCCGTAGCATTGGTAACCAACAGAAAAACTGGAAACAAACGTTAAAAGTTATAATATTGGGTAAGTAGAGACCGTTTAGTGAGGTTTCGTTTCAAAAATCCAAGATCTGACCCCTCACCCCGGGAGTGGGTGATGCTGTCCGTCAGTTTATCCGCGTATTTTTCGACCGTCATACTGGCCGAGGCAATCTCCTCGAACTTGGTATTTCCGTAGAGGGTGTAGTCTTTATCGCTCATGTAGCCCTCCAAGATGACGCCAAACTGCTGGTTCACCGCATTGTCCTGATCCTCGTAGACGGTGGGGGTGGTGTAGTTGTACTTTTTGAAGAAGCGCCGAATCACGTCGCACGTGTTGAGATGCGTAACGGAGATCCGTGCCAGGTTTCTGTACTGGGTGATGTCCGCGTCCACGCCCACTCCCGCCGCCGGAACACCGATAAACGGGATCTGCAGGAAATCGGCCACATCATACAGTGATTGGTAGTCCGCAGCACACCCTAAATTAATAAATCACCGACCTTTATATATATATATATATATATATATATATATATATATTTATATATTTGCTTATAATTACATTATTTTATTAAATAACTATACTAACTTAAATATATTTATATAAACATATATTTGTTTAAGTTAGTATAATTATTATTTATTAACATAATGTAATTATTAGCAAATGAGCGGACGAACAAGAACAAAAACAATTTTGGAATAAACGTAAGCAAAATTTTTTTAGATAATACTTAGCCAATCGGCTGCGCGTTGAAACCTATTTTAAATATTAATATATATGATGCTTGTTATTATAACCCTTTAATTAATTGAGCCCAAAAAGTTTTGAAAAAAAAAATTGTTTTCCTGTTACTACATAATGCAATTCAAACTATAATCACAGTATTGTAATTACACGTTTGTTAAAAATGTTTACAGTTTTTCAAGTTACAACTCCATATAAATCCTAATTTGGTAGATATTCCGTAAAATAGGGAGATAACTACTGCACATAACTAGAATGTGTAAATAACTTTCACTGTCTTGCCAGTTACAAAAGTAACTACAACTCATGTACATGTTAAATTCTATTATAAAAAACGTTATCATTAATTGCAACCACACGCATTACTAAACAATTGTATTATTATATTGCTATGTAATCATATATTTTATATTACAGTAATGTCTATTGACAAGTCACATCTAAGCTATAAGGTAAGCGACTCGACAATAGCGCTGTTTTTTTAATCCCACCTCCTCCAATGTAAACATCACAGTTAATGCCTTTATCAATGAGCTCCAGCGCATACGTAACCGCATGGTTGTGATAGGAACAGGTACGAGCCGTATTGCGAAAGGTGGTGTTGAAGTAGAGTTTCACGTCCGCTAAGATGTTTTGATTGACATATTCCAGGGCCAGATCAAGCGCCGCCGAAGATTTATCATAATTGTACCACAAATTGTCGCCACTCTCCATCAGCAGGCAGACCATCACCTGGGCGTGGCCGGACAAGGCGTCCGGTGACTCCGCCACCAGGTCCTGCCCCACCAACAGCAGGCTAGAATTGTAGCGGGATTGTCGCGTGGTCAACCTCGGGGCTGCTGTCGTGGACCGAGTCGGTTTAGTCGTCTTGACAGTTGCTCTGGTTGTCGTTGTAGGGGTTCTAGTAGAAGTTGTAGTAGGGGTTGTAGTTGTAGCTGTGGTGGTTGAAGCCGTGGTTGTGCTTGTGGTAGTGCTTGTAGAAGTTGAAGGTGTTGTCGCTGTTCGCGTTGTTGATGGATTTGGGTCGCTTTTAACGGGACAGTAATAACGAATGTAATACATTTTGTAATCCCATGTACTGTAGTGTATTACAAAGTCATTCAGTGTGATGTATACGTATCTGTAGTACAAACATATCGTAATGTAATTTAAAGTGATAAAATACAATGTAATATAATATAATTCGATATAATATAATTTAACATAATATAATTTAATATAATATAATTTAATATAATATAATTTAA
>JBBQAH010000049.1:0-18054 GCA_038316145.1 Burkholderiales bacterium | reverse complement strand
CAGCGTGCAGAGCAACTGCCTGTCGGTCGAGCCGGTCGAGACCGAGTTCGGCCGCAAGCGCCGCATCAACCAGAACAGCTGCAACAAGGACTACAGCTGCACCAAGGGCTTTTGCCCCAGCTTTGTCACGGTCGAGGGCGGGCAGCTGAAAAAACCCAAGAAAGAGACCCGGGCGGATCCGTTCACGCTGTCCGCTATCCCGCAGCCGCGCTTGCCGGTGGCGCTGGACGCCAACGGCCGCGACCGGGCCTGGGGCATCGTGGTGGCCGGTGTCGGCGGCACCGGCGTGATCACCATCGGCCAGCTGCTGGGCATGGCCGCGCACTTGGAAGGCAAGGGCGTGGTGACCCAGGATTCAGCCGGCTTGGCGCAAAAAGGCGGCGCGACCTGGAGCCATATCCAGATCGCCGAGCGGCCCGAGGCTATCTTCACGACCAAGGTCGATACTGCCAAGGCCGACCTGGTGATCGCCTGCGACGGCATCGTCGCCGCCGGCAAGGGCACGCTGGCGCTGATGCAGCACGGCACGACCTTCGTCGCGCTCAACTCGCACGCCACGCCCACCGCCGCGTTTGTCACCAACCCCGACTGGCAGGCACCTACCGCCGGCTGCGAGGCTGCGCTGACCGACACGGTGGGCCGCGAGCATCTGGGGTTGTTCGACGCCGAGGAGGTGGCGCTGCAACTGGTGGGCGACGCGATCTACGCCAACCCGCTGCTGCTGGGTTATGCCTGGCAAAAGGGCCAGGTGCCGCTGGGCCAGGCGGCACTGCACCGGGCGTTTGAGTTGAACGGCACGCAGATCGACAACAACAAGGCGGCGTTTGAATGGGGCCGGCGCTGCGCGCACGACCTGGGCGCCGTCACGGCGTTGTTCAAGGCCGCGCAGGTGATCAACTTTGTCAAGAAGCCGTCGGTCGACGAGATGGTGGCCAAGCGTGTTGCCTTTTTGACCGATTACCAGGACGCCGCCTACGCCCAGCGTTATGCCGACTTCGTGGCGGGTGTGCGGCAAGCCGAGGCGACGCTCAAGAGCACCCGCCTGAGTGAGGCCGTCGCGCGCTATTTGTTCAAGCTGATGGCCTACAAGGACGAGTACGAGGTGGCCCGGCTGCACACCGACAAGGCCTTCACCGACAAGATCGCGGCGATGTTCGACGGTGAGCTGGGCAAGGATTACAAGATCGTGCACCACCTCGCGCCGCCGCTGATCGCCAAAACCAACGACAAGGGTGAATTGGTCAAGCAGGCGTTTGGTCCGTGGATACGCACCGCGTTTGGCGTGCTGGCCAAGTTGAAGGGATTGCGTGGCGGCGCGCTCGACATTTTTGGCAAGACCGAGGAGCGGCGCACCGAGCGCGCCTTGATCACCGACTACCAGGCCAGCATCGGCGAGTTGCTGCAGACGCTGAACGCCGGCAACCTGACGGCGGCGGTCGAGATCGCCACCCTGCCCGAGGACATCCGCGGTTACGGCCACGTCAAGGCACGCCACCTGGCCGCCGTGCGGCCCAAGTGGGCACGGCTGATGGCGCAGTGGCGGGCGGGCGGGGCGACACCGGCGCAATAGGGGGTAATGAAGCGAGGGGGTATTGAAGCGAGGGGGTATTGACGCGATGGAGGTGCGCCCGATGGCGTGAAAAGCGCACAGCCCGGCCGTGCACACATCACGCCGGGGTGCAGCAGGTGCTGGGGACACTGCAGTCATGCCTGCGGACCGGCGGGCAACGCCACCACCGGAGACCGACATGATCGACCTCAGCCCCACCGAATCCGAAAGCATGCGCGAACTGCGCCGGATCGGGCCCCTCGTGCAAGCCCTGTTCACCGTGGTCTTTGCGGTTGCCGCCTGCACCGTGGCCCTGGTGTCGATGGGGCCTGCGCCCGCGCCTGCACCTTCGCCAACAGGGCCGGCCCTAGCGCCGCAGCACCTCGCGGCTGGGCAAACGGCGGCACAAGACGGGGCGTTTTTCCCCGCCGTTATCCAAGCTGCCGACGTCAAGGCCGAAGCGCAGCCGCCGGCCCGCTGATCCGCTGATCCGCTTCAGGGTCGGGGCAGCACCAGTCCCAGCGCGCCAGCCGGCGCCTGCCGCAGCGCCGCCAGCAGCACCTGCAGCCGTTCACGCTGCGCGCCGCTGAGACCCGCCTGGCCCAGCGCTGCGGCCAGGCTTTGCAAGGGGCTGCGTTGCGGCGCCGCGTTACCGGGGCTGCGGCCCTCCAGGGCGTTTTTCAGCGCCAGCAGCTTGAGTTGTTGGCGCGCCGCCTGCTGCGCCGGGCTGGCCGGCAGGTCCAGCGCCACCTCCAGCGCCAGCAGCCAGCCATCGAGCTCGGGCTGAGGCACCGGCACAGCGCCAACCGGCGCCACCCAACGCCGGGCCAGCGCATCGTCGCAGGGGCCAGGCCATGACGGCAACTCGGCCCATTGCCGGGCCAGATCCGCCGGCTCCACCGCCATGGCCGCCGACACCGACGCGCCGCCCTCGCGCATCTCGCACAGTTGCCAGCGGGCGATCAGGCCATCACAGCCGAACTGCCAGCGGGCGCGGCCCGCCTCGGCCAGCAGGCGTTGGGCCGCGGCGCGGGCCTCGCGGTAGCGCGCCTCCAGCGGGCCGGCCGCGCCGCGCGGCAGTTCGGCGTCCTGGCGCCAGGACCGGTCGACATCGGCCAGCGTGCGCTCGATCTCGGCGGCGCCACGGCTGGCGCCAGGCGCCTGACCGCGCGCGGCAGCGTCGGCGGCGATGCCGACGTCGATGCCAGCGTCGATGCCTGCGTCAGATTGGCCGACAAGAGCGCTCAGGTCGGTCAGCCGTTGCAGCAGCGCCTCGCGCGCCGCCAGGTTGGCCCCCAGCTCGGCGTCACGCGCGCCGTAGGCGGCGTCACGCTGCTGGAACACCGCATCGGTGGCCACCTTGAAGCGTGACCAGAGCGCGTTTTCTGCCGCACGCGCCAGCGGCAACGTGCGGGCGTGCTGCTGCCACTCGGCCTGCAGGGCGCGCACCTGTTGCGGCGCATCGGGCGCCGGCGCCCGGTCGGCGGCGCCGACCAGCGACTCGGCGCGCTCGATCAGCTGTTCGCGCACACCGGCTGCGGCACGGCGGGCGTGCTGCAGCGGTTGCTCGATGCGCTCGACGGCGCGGCGGTGGCGTTGCAGCAGCGCATCGCGGGCAGCGGCGGGCACCGTGTGCTCCACCGGGCCCAACGGACGCCAGGCGGCTTGAAACCGGTCCAGCGCACGCAACTGCTCCTTCCAGGCGGCACCGCCGTCGTCGTCGGCGCCGGGGGCAGGCTGCTCGGGCAAGGCCTCCAGGGTTTCGAGCAAGGCTTCTCGGGCGGCCAGGTTGTCCTGGCGCGCCGCCTTGACGGCCGCCTGCCGCGCCGCCAACGGCTGGTAGGCCTGGTGCAGCGCGCCGTCGAAGGCCGCCCACAGCGCCTGGCTGGCTGCGGCGCCCAGGCGGTCCAGCTCACGCCAGCGCGTGCGCAGGGCCTGGATCGCGTCGCCGTGGGTCTTGAGGTTCAAGCTGAGGGCGGGGCGGGTGGGCGGGACCGGCTCGGCCCGACGGGATAGCGCTGCGGCTGGCGCCCCGGCGGCAGGGTCAGCCGGCAAAACGACGCCATCGCTGGCCGGTGGTGTGGGTTCTGCGGCCAGCGCGGGCTCAGACGCCGCCGTGGGCTCTGCGGGCTCTGCGGGCTCTCCGGGCTCGGCTGGGTCGGCTGAGTCGGCCGGGTCGGCCGGCGCAGCAGCTTCGGGCGGCGCTGCCGGTACCGCAACGGTCACCGGGCCGGCCATGGGCATCGCTGCTAAGGTGATCCGGGCCAACGCCTCGGCTTCGGCCACCAGATCCTCCCGGACACGACCACCGCCCCAGTGCTGCCAGTCCTTCAGCCGGCTGCGCTCGTCCAGCAGCGCCTGGTAGCGGGCGCGCAGGCTGTCGCCCGCGGGCAGGTTGAGCGTCACGCCGGGCAGCGCGGCCAGGGCCGTGTCGAAGGCCTGCAGCTGCTGCTGCAGTGCGGCGAGTTGGCCTTCGGCCGCTGTTGCCTCGGCGGCGGTCAACAGGCCGTCCAGTTGCGCGGCCTGGTCGGCGTTGGGGCCTTGCGGGCTGGGTCTGGGCGATCGCGCGGGCCGGGCCTCGGGCCGGGTCTCAGGCTGTCGCCGGGCTGGCACGACAGCGGGCAAGGCTGGCGCCAGGGCGCGTTGCGCTTGTGCAAAGCGCTGCGCCAGCGGGTCGGCCAGCGCGGCGTCCGGCAATGTGGGCAAAGCCTGCCAGCGCTGGGCCGGGCTGAGCGCCGCCGGCGGGGGTGCGGCGGTGGTCGGTGGGGGTGCGGCGGCGGTCGGTGGGGGTGCGGCGGCGGTCGGTGCACCTGGGGCTGGTGATTCAGCAGCCGACCGGTCGGTGGCAGGGAGGCCGGCGGCCGGAGGGCTGGCAGCCGGGATGTCAGCAGCCGGGGTGACCGCAGCTGGCGTGTCAGCAGCCGGCATGTAAGCGACCGGCAGGCCTGCGCCAGGCGGTTCAGCAGTCGCCAGCTCAGGCGCCGCAGCGTTGGCAGTTGGCCCGGCCGCCGGCGCCGCCACGGCCGCAACCAGCGCCTCTTTCGACAGTGCCGCCAGCAGGTCCAGCCGGGCCTGCACCGCTGCTGCTGTTTGCAGTGCACCGGCCAGGGACAGGGTCAGCGTGGCGGCCGCCGGCCCGGCAGGGCTGCTCAGCTGCAGTGCCTCGACGGTCTCGCACGCGCTTGCCAAACCGGAACCGGGGTTGTCGTCAGTGCCCGCGACCGCGTGGGTGCAAGCCTGGCTCAGGCCGGCCAGGCCTGCAGCTGCATCGGCCAGCCAGCGCTGCAAGCGCTGTTGCTGCCCGGACTGCTCGCGCAACTCGCCGTCGATGCGCTCGCGCAGCGCGCTGAAGCGGGCCTGCTGCGGCGCCTCGATCCAGGCGCCATCCAGCGCCTGCCAGTCGCGGTCCAGCGTCACCAGGTGGTTGACGGGCACACCGGCCTGGCCGACCAGCGCGGCGGCGTTGTCGATCAGCGCCAGCACCCGGGCCTGGGTGGTGCGTTGGGCCACCGCAGCCTCCAGCCGCTGCTTGGCCAGCCGGTGAACCCGCCGGTCGTGGCTGCGAAACGCACGCTCAGCCTGGCGCAAGGTGGGCTCGCCCACCAACGCCTGCACCGCGGCCAGCTTGATGTCCAGCCCAGGCGCGCCCTGCGCCACGGCCAGCAGCGCAGCGTCATCGCCGATGGCCGCCTGCAGGCGCGGCTGCCAGGCAGCGCGCTCGGACGCGTCCTGCCGGGTGCGGGTCTCGGCCTTGGCAAGCGCTGCCTGCTGGGCCTGGGCCTGCACCGCCGCCGGGGTGACAGGGGCGGCAAGCGGCGCGGCAGGCGCCTTCCATTTCTTGAAAAACCAGCTCAGCATGGGGGGATCGCAGCAGTGAGGGGTGCGCAGCGCAGCGCGGGAGACATCGGTGGGCGGGCTTGCCCGCCCCAACCCGGCAGTTTAGGCCGGCGCCGAGGTGGGGGTGGCGTGGGGGTGGCGGCCCTTCCGCAGCAACCCCGATGCCGCAGGCGGCCCGGGTGTGCGCCAATCCAGGGGCTTTCGAGCCTGGCCGCCCGTCGCCGGGCCCACCCCACAGGAGCCTTGCCCCATGAAAACCGGCGTCTTCAACTTCCTCGAACTCGACCGGGTGCACTTTGGCACCCCGGCGGCCGAGGCGCTGCACACCGAGGCCCGCCAGCGCGGCGCGCAGCGCATCTTCGTCGTCACCAGCAAGTCGCTGAACCGCAAGACCGACGCCGTCGCCCAGGCGCTGGCGCTGATCCAGCCGCAGCTGGTGGGCCTGTTCGACGACTGCATCGAACACACCCCGCGCGACAGCGTGATCGCGCTGGCGGATGCGTTGCGCGCGGCGCAGGCCGACCTGGTGGTCAGCATCGGCGGCGGCACCGTGATCGACACCGTGAAAGTGGCGCTGGTGGCACTGGCCGAGGGCTTGACCCGGCCCGAGCAGCTGGACGACTGGCACATGCGGGTGGCGCCCGACGGCAGCCGGGTGGTGCCCCAGCCCGGCCGCCCGCCGTGCCGGCAGATTGCCGTGCCCACCACGCTGTCGGGCGCCGAGTTCAGCGACCTGGGCGGCGCCACCGACACCCGCTTTGGCACCAAGCACGGCTACACCGGCGCCTTCATCGGCGCCGCCGCGGTGATCCTGGACCCGCGTTTGACCGTGCACACGCCCGACCGGCTTTGGCTGTCCACCGGCATCCGGGCGGTGGACCACGCGGTGGAGGCGCTGTGCTCGGTCAACGCCCAGCCGCTGATCGACGCCACCAGCGTGCGTGCGCTGGCGCTGCTGGGCCGCTCGCTGGCCCGCTACGCCAGCGCGCCCGACGACCTGGACGCCCGGCTCGACGGCCAGATGGGCGCCTGGCTGGCGGCCACCAGCATCCGCCGCACCGAGTACGGCGCCAGCCACGGCCTGGGCCATGCGCTGGGCGCCGACGCCGGCGTGCCGCACGGCATCACCTCCTGCGTGCTGCTGCCCACGGTGATGCGCTACAACGCCGAGGTTTGCGCCGCGCAGATGGCCGAGATCGCTGCCGCGCTGGGCCACCCGGGGCGTCCGGCCGCCGACCAGGTCGAGGCGCTGATCGGCAGTCTGGGCCTGCCCACCCGCATCAGTCAGCTCGGCATCGACCCCAGCCGCCTCGCGGTGATTGCGCAAAAAGGCATGGCCAACCCCTGGGTGCACAGCAACCCGCGGCCGATCCGCGATGCGGCACAGCTCGAATCGCTGCTGGAACAGGCCTGGGCATGAGCGTGCCGCCCGGCGCGGCCTGGACACCACCGGCGCGGGACGGCGTCAGCCCCAGCCGGTTGGTGGTCGCACCCGGGCCAGGCGGCACGCTGGCCGAGTACCTGGGCGCGCGGCTGCGGTCCGGCATCGACTGGCGCGCGCGGCTGGCCCAGGGCGACGTGGTCGACGTCCAGGGGCGGGCACTGGCCGCCGATGCGCCTTGTGTGCCGGGTCAGGTGTTCTGGTACTGGCGCCAGTTGCCGCCCGAGCCGCGGGTGCCGTTCGAGTTGTTGGTGCTGCACCAGGACGCGCACCTGGTGGTGGTGGACAAGCCGCACTTTCTGGCCTCGATCCCGGGCGGCCGCTTCCTGCAAGAGACGGTGCTGGTGCGGCTGAGGCGCCTGCTCGGCAACGACGACCTGATGGCCTTGCACCGGCTGGACCGCGAGACCGCCGGGGTGTTGTTGTTCAGTGCCCAGGCGGCCAGCCGCAACGCCTACCACGCGCTGATGCGCGAGCAGCGCATGCACAAGACCTACGAGGCCGTGGCGCCCTGGTGCGACGGCCTGTCACTGCCGCTGACCGCGCAGCACCGGTTGCAGGACACGCCGGGGGCCAGCCACCTGCAGGTGCAGGTCGTCGATGGCCAGCCCAACGTGTGCACGCAGGTCGAACTGCTGCGGCGGCTGGGCCGCCCGCCCGCGCAAAGCGGGCCGCCGCACGGGCCGCCGCGCGGGCCGCCGCACGGGCCGACACATGAACTGGCCCAAGAACTGGCCCAAGAACTGGCGCACTACCGACTGACGCCGCTGACCGGCCGCCGGCACCAGTTGCGCGCGCAGCTCAATGCGCTGGGGCTGCCGATCCTGGGCGACCGCATCTATCCGCGGCTGTGGCCCGAGGCTGCGGCCGACGCGCCACCGGACTACAGCCACCCGCTGCAGCTGCTGGCACGCGAGATCGCCTTCACCGACCCGCTGAGCGGCGCGCCGCGGCGCTTTGCCAGCGCACGGCGGCTGGCGCTTGCCGACGCCGCCTGAGGGCCGGCGCTGCGCTGCGACGGCGCCGTGCCCTTGCCGGCGCAGATCTTCAAGTCCGCCCTGAAGCCAGGCGATCACCACGTCAGCCGGGTGCAATCTGCCCGCGTGGCTACCCAGCACCGACTCGATGGGTTCGGGCCGGTGCAACAAAAAGCCTTGCGCAAAATCGATGCCGATCTCGTGCACCCGGTCCTGCACCTCGACCCGGTCCACAAACCCGGCCACCGTCTCGACGCCGACCACCCGGGCCAGGTGAATGAAGCAGCGCACGGCCGCGTCGTCGAGCAGGCCATGCCTGTTGGCGTCCAGCGCCTCGATGCGCTGGGCATAGCGCGCAAAGCGGTTTTCGTCCAGGGCCTGCTCCAGCCGGGCCGCCCACGGCATTTCGCCGTGGCGGGCGCGCATGGCCTGGTCGGTGTCGAACCCGGCATGCACCCGGTTGCGCCCGGCCTCCTTGGCGGCATAACACGACGTGTCGGCCGCCAGGATCAGCGCTGCCGTGCTGCCCCAGCGGTTGTCCACCGGCACCAGGCCGATGCTGGTGCCGATCCGGAAGCGCCGTTCATCGTGCATGAGCCGGAAGTCGTCCATGCAGTCGCAGGTCTGCTGGGCCACACGCTGGGCCTGCAGTGCGTCGGTCGCGAACACGCCCAGCGGTGACGCCTGGCTGAGCGCCCTGTCATGGGCCTCGCTCACCGCCAGCGCCTGGGCCGCGTGCGCCTGGGCCCGGATGTCGCGCACGATCTTGGTGGCACCCGTCAATACACCCTGGGCGAATCGGCTTTCAAGGTTGCCTTCTTCGGCGAGCAAGTGCGCCGGCCCGGTTGCTGCGGCGGCCTTCCGCACGACGACGGCCGTGCCGGCACCGGCCGCGCCTGCCGGGGTGGCAACATCCGGGGCATGCCCGACACCGATGCACCATCAGCCCAAGCCACCGGCCACGCCACCGCCCCCGCCCCGGACTGGCCGGCCATCGACGCCGCCCGGGCCAGCGATCCGGACAGCCGCCTGCCGTTCTGGGTGATCGACGCCGGTCAGCCGCTGCTCGCCGGATCGGTCGCCATAACCCACCTGTCGGCGCTGGCGCGCTGGCCCGAGGCGCTGCGCATCGATGCCCAAGGTGTTGCGCTGACCGTGGCGGCGGCGCAGCGCACCGGCTTCCTGGCGCAGGCCAACCACGGTCTGCATGCCGCAGGCCTGATCACCGGCTGGCGCAGCGAAACCTACCCGCTGCAGCCGACGACAGGCGGCGCGCTGCTGGCCACACTGGAGCGCGCCGCAGCCCGCTTCTGGGGCACGCTGACCTTTGGCGCGCATTGCAACGGTTACCAGGCGGACGCCCGTGGCCGGCCCAGCCACCTCTGGATCGCCCGGCGTGCGCTGGACAAGGCCACCGACCCCGGCTTGCTCGACAACCTGATCGGCGGCGGCGTGCCGCACGGCCAGAGCCCCGCCCAGACCGTTGTGCGCGAGGGCTGGGAGGAGGCCGGGCTGCTGCCGGCGCAGATGACTGCGCTGGCGGCGGGCCGGCGCTTCCGGGTGGCGCGCGACGTGGCCGAGGGCTTCCAGCGCGAGGAGATCAGCGTTTTCGACCTGGTCCTGCCGGCAGGCTGGCTGCCGCAAAACCAGGACGGCGAGGTGCACAGCCACACGCTGATGGCGCTGGATCAGGCCCTGGCCCATGCCGCGGCCGGCGACATGACGGTGGACGCCGCGCTGGTGACGCTGGACTTTGCGCTGCGCCACCGCCTGCTGCCGGCCAGCCGCCACCAGCATTTGCAGGCATTGGCCGAGGGGCTGTGGGTCGGCCGCGCCCGGCTGCACCACTGAAACCCCGTGAATCCGAATCGGGTTTGTATTCAATCAATCTGAAGTGGCGGGTCAAGGCGCTTGAACCCGGCGCAGCGCCAGCCGCGTGACACTACCCCCATGGCTTTTTCCTCGACCCCCACCCGCCGCGGCACGGCCTTGCGCTACACCGGCACCGCCATCGTGCTGCACTGGCTGCTGGCGCTGATGATCGTGGGCGCGTTTGGTGTCGGCCTGTACATGTCCGATTTGCCGGTTTCACCCACCCGGCTCAAGTTGTTCAGCTGGCACAAATGGGCCGGCGTGACGATCCTGGCGCTCTCAGGCCTGCGCCTGCTGTGGCGCTTGTCCCACCGCCCGCCGCCCAACCTGCCGATGCCGGCCTGGCAGGCGCAGGTGGTGCGGATCACCCACGGCCTGTTGTACGCGCTGTTTTTTGCCGTGCCGCTGGCGGGCTGGGCTTACAGCTCGGCGGCGGGGTTTCCGGTGGTGTGGTTCGGGCTGCTGCCGCTGCCCGACTTCGTGCCGGTGGACAAGGCGCTGGCCGAGACCCTCAAAGGCTTGCACGGCAACCTGGCCTGGGGCCTGGCAATTGCGGTGGCGCTGCATGTGGCCGGTGTCATCAAGCACCAGTGGATTGACCGAGACGGCCTGATCGATCGCATGCGGCCCGGCCGCAGCCGCACCGCCTGACCCTCACCGGCCTGCCGAGCGCGGCACTGGCCCGGGCTGTTTGCCAGACCCGTTTTTACCGACCCCACACGAGACCCTCGACCATGACCCGTTACGCGCTGTTGATCGCCTTCTTGACCGCTGCCGCCCTGGCCCCGGCCGCGCAAGCCCAGCAGGTGCTGCCGGCGCAAAGCGAGATCAGCTTTGTCAGCAAGCAGATGGGCGTGCCGGTGGAGGGCCGGTTCAAGCAATGGGCGGCCCAGATCACTTTTGACCCCAAGAAGCCCGAAGCCGGCAAGGTCGGCTTCACGATCCAGACCGGCAGCGCCAGTTTTGGCTCGGCCGAGACCGATGCCGAGGTGCCCAAGGCGCCGTGGTTCAACACCACCAAGTTTCCGCAAGCCAGCTTCCAGAGCAGTTCGATCAAGGCCCTGGGCGGGGCCAGGTACGAGGTGCATGGCGCGCTGCTGATCAAGGGCGCCAGCCAGCCCGTGGTCGTGCCCGTCACCGTGACCCAGACCGGTGCCACGGGCACCGCAATCGGCAGCTTCGTGATCAAGCGGCTGGACTTCAAGATCGGCGACGGCGAATGGGCCGACACCTCGATGGTGGCCAACGACGTGCAGGTCAAGTTCAAGCTCACCCTGAGCGGCATGGCGCCGCTCTGACAGGAATCCGGCGGCAGGGTGCCGCTCGGGTCAGTCCTTTCGGCCGGCATGGCGCCGCGCCGAGTCCCCGTTTTATCAATCCCGCCTCAATCTCCAGGAGATTTACATGATCCGCAACACCCTCATCGCCACCGCCCTGGCCGCCGCCGCCCTGGCTGCCCAGGCCCAGACCGCCAGCTACGCGATCGACCCGACGCACACCTTTGCCACCTTCGAGATCTCGCACTTCGGCACGTCCACCAACCGTGGCCGCTTCGACAAGAAAAACGGCACGGTGCAACTCGACAAGACCGCCAAGACCGGCAAGGTCGAGCTGACGATCGAGACCGGCTCGATCAACTCGGGCACGGGCCCGTTCGACAAGCACCTGCAGAGCAAAGATTTTTTCAACGTCGCCGAGTTCCCGACCGCCAAGTTCGTCGGCGACAAGTTCAGCTTCAACGGCGACAAGGTGACCGAGGTGGCCGGCACGCTGACGCTGCTGGGCAAGACCAACCCGGTGGTGCTGAAGGCCAACAACTTCAACTGCTACGTGAGCCCGATGCTCAAGGTCGAGGTCTGCGGTGGCGACTTCGAGACCACGCTGGTGCGCAGCCAATACGGCATGGTCTGGGGCTTGAACTTCGGCTTCTCGGACAACGTGCGTCTGGTGGTGCAGGTCGAGGCCGTCAAGCAGCCCTGATCAACCCCGCTGCAGCCGCGCGGCATCTGACGGCAACGCGCTGAACCGCACCGCCCCGAACGGCCCCTGGCCGCGCGGGGCGTCTTTGCTTCTGCGAGCATCACGCCATGGACCACCGCCTGATCACTCTCGCCCTGTCTGGCGCCATGCTGGCCGGCCTGGCGGGTGTGCCCGCCAGCGCTCGCGCCGACCCTGTGGCCTACAGCCTGGACCCGACACACAGCTTTGCCAGCTTCGAGCTGCTGCATTTCGACACCAGCACGCTGCGCGGCCGCTTCGGCCCACTCAGTGGCGACATCACGCTGGACCGCGAAGCCCGCCGCGGCCGGGTGCAGGTGGTGGTGGACACGGCAGCCGCCAGCACCGGCCTTGGCGTGCTGGATGCGCGCATCAAGCAAGACGACATGCTGGCAGTCGGGGCGCACCCGCAAGCGTTTTTCGTGGCGGAGCGCTTCGAGTTCGACGCTGCCGGCGGTGTGGCCGCCGTCACCGGCGAGTTCACGCTGCGCGGCAGCAGCCAGCCGCTGCGGCTGGTGGCCAAGCGGTTTCGCTGCTACCTCAACCCGCTGTTCCGGCGCGAGGTCTGTGGCGGCGACTTCGAGGCCGAGTTTTCACGCAGCAGCTTCGGCATCACCCACAGCCTGCCGTTTGTGTCGGACGTCGTGCGGTTGAAGATCGCGGTCGAGGCGATCCGATAGACGCCTTGACCCCGGGCACCCGCGGCACCCGACGTTGCAGCCCGGCCGCAGCCCCGGCGCGGCAACGGGTGCGGCCTGTCCGCCGCGCCCGCAGCCTGTCGGCCCGCCTCGCCCCTGTGTCGGACGGGCGCCATGGCGCCTGTCCGGCCTGCGTACAGTGCGTCATCCTCCCGCTGCGCACCGCCCCTTTTTGCCAAACCCCATGACCGCCGCCCCCGTCAACCCCTGGCCCCAACGCTGGCAGCGCCTTTCGGCTGCTTTTGTGACGGGGTTTCATGCCTATGCAGGCTGGTTGATCAGCATCAGCTGGCGCCGCTTCATCGTGCTGGCGGTGCTGCTGATGATCGTCTCGGGCATCCTGCAGAACATCCCGCCCTTCAGCTGGACCTACACCACCACCGTGCACCGGGTCGACGCCGGTCCGCTGCCCGCCAGTGCGCCGGCAACACCCGAGGCGCCCGAGCCGCCCGAGCCGCCGGCCTCGCCCAGCGCGTCGAACGCGCCCGTCATCCGCATCGAAACCCAGCCCGGCACGGGCAAGACCGGCGGCGTGGACATCTCCATCGGCGAGCGCGGCGTGCACATCGTCGAGCGGCCCAGGGCCCAGGCAGCGGCGTCGGCGCCGGCAGCGCCCGGCGTACCGGCCGCACCCACCGCCAAGCCTGCGTCGGGCGCCGAGCCCAGATCGGCCATCGAGATCCATGTGCCGCCGGGCGCCACCGGCGAGGCGGTGCGCGCCGCGGTTGAAACCGCACGCGAGTCGATCGAAGAGGCGGTGCAGCAGGCCCGCGACGACGCCGAGGCCGCCCGGACCGACGCCAAGGCCGCCCGCGCCGAAGCCCGCAGCGCGGCCGATATCGCCCGGCGCGACGCCGCACGGGCCCGCGACGACGCCCGTCGCCGCACCCGCGAGGTGCACGAGGTCAGCCTGGGCGAGTTTTTGCCCAGCCTGGCGATGCTGTGGATCATCGTCTCGGTGGTGATCAAGATCAGCTACAAGCGCCAGGTGCAGGCCCAGGCCCGGGCCGCGCAGGCGGTGGAGACAGCCGAGTCGGAGTCGCTCAAACGCCAGGTGGTCGAGGCCCGCATGGCGGCGATGCAGGCCCAGGTCGAGCCGCATTTCCTGTTCAACACGCTGGCCTCGATCGACCACCTGATCGAGACCGACCCGCCACGCGCCAGCCAGATGCAGAAAAACCTGATCGCGCTGCTGCGGGCCAGCATGCCCACGCTGCGCGAGGCCGCCGACGGTGGGGTGCGCGACCTGGGGCGTGAGCTGGCGGTGATCCGGCCCTACCTGGAGATCCTGAAAGTGCGCATGGAGGAGCGCCTGACGACGGTCATCGACGTGCCCGACGGCCTGCTGTCGGCCGAGTTCCCGCCGATGATGGTGCAGACCCTGGTCGAAAACGCCATCAAGCACGGCCTGGAGCCCAAGCCCGAAGGTGGCAGGCTGAACCTCAAGGCCGAGGTGGTGCACGGCAAGCTGAGCGTGACGGTGGCCGACACCGGCCTGGGCTTTGGTCGTGCGGCCACTGCGGGCACCGGCGTCGGCCTGGCCAATATCCGCGAGCGGCTGCAACTGCTGTACGGCGCCAAGGCCAGCCTGACCATCACACAAAACCCCGGTGGCGGCACCCGGGTGACGCTGGCCGTGCCGTACAAGCCGGTCGAGGGTGCGGGCTGAGCGCTCGAGGGGCGGTCGCGACGCGCCTGGGTCATCCGGCACACCGGCCCGCCACGCCACGCCACGCCACACCACGGCACTTTGCGTCAAACTCCGGCGCCAGACCCACCACCGCCAGCCTGACCGCAGCCGCCCACCATGACCGACCCGACCGCCGCCACCCCGTCCGAGCCCACCACCCCCCCGGTGCGGGCTGTGATCGCCGACGACGAGCGCCTGATGCGCGAGCAGCTGCGCGCCCGGCTGGCCGAGGTCTGGCCCGAGCTGCAGATCGTGGCCGAGGCCCGCAACGGCCTGGAGGCGGTGGCGCTGGTGGACCAGCACCGGCCCGAGCTGGTGTTTCTCGACATCCGCATGCCCGGCCTGACCGGCGTGGACGCAGCGCGCCAGATCGCCCAGATGGTGGTGGCAGACGACGAACACTTGCCCGAGATCGTCTTCATCACCGCCTACGACCAGTACGCGGTGGAGGCGTTTGAGCAAGGGGTTTGCGACTACGTGCTCAAGCCGGCCGAGCGCGAGCGTCTGGCGCTGACCACCCAGCGCATCCGCGCCCGTCTGGCCAGCCGTGACATGGCGGCCAGCAGCCAAGACAGCGGGCCCGCGCCCGGGCCCGCGCCAGCGCTGCAGCAGGTACTGCACCGGCTGGCGGCGCAGCTCAACCCGGGCGGCACGCCCAAACCGCTGGACTGGATCCAGGCCAGCGTGGGCCAGGGCATCCAGATGATCCCGGTGGCCGAGGTGCTGTTTTTCATCAGCGACGAGAAGTACACCCGGGTCCAGACGCCCACGGTGGAGGCGCTGATCCGCAAGCCGATCAAGGAGCTGATCGACGAGCTGGACCCGCAGCAGTTCTGGCAGATCCACCGCAGCACCCTGGTCAACGTCAAGTCGATATCCGGCATTACCCGGGACTTTCGCGGCCGGCAGATCGTCAGCGTGCGCGGCCACCCCGAAAAGCTGGAGGTGAGCCGCAGCTACAGCAATCTGTTCAAGGGCATGTAGGCGCGGCGGGTCCTGGCCTGCCGATGCGGCTTAGCAGCCTGTCGGGCTGCCAGGCCGGTCGCCCAGCAGGTAGCGCGGCCCGGCGCCTTGGCTGGCCGCTGTGTCGTGCGGGTTGTACAGCGCGCAGGCCTTGAGCGACAGGCAACCGCAACCGATGCAAGCGCTCAGCCGGTCGCGCAGCGCTGTCAGCGCCGCGATGCGGGCATCGAGCCGCGGCTGCCAAGACACCGCCAGCTGCGCCCAGTCCTCGGGTGAGGGCGTGCGGCTGTCGGGCAGGCTGTCCAGCGCCGCCCGGATGTCGGTCAAATCCAGGCCCACTGCCTGCGCCGCCCGGATGAAAGCCACCCGCCGCAGCACGTGGCGCGGGTAGTGCCGCCGGCCACCGGCGCTGCGCCCACCGGCAATCAGGCCCTGGGCCTCGTAAAAGCGCAACGCACTCGCCGCCACGCCGGCGCGGCGCGCCAGCTCGCCAATCGAAAGGCTGTCGTCGGGGTTCATGTTGGGTTGATGACGCGGGTGGGTGGAGCGGGTGGATTCTTCGGGCCTGTTCGACGTTTTACCGTCGGATCGCTTGACTTCAAGTTAACTTTAACTTGCAGGATAACGCCGTCGAGTCCCCCGACCACCCAACCATCCCCCCAACTGGAGCGCCCCATGTCCCACGAAACCCTGGAACACGCCAACATCACCGTGCAGCAGATCGACCCTGCGCTGCGCTTTCTGCTCGTCGCCCTGCCCGGCTGGCGGGTGCGCGGCGAGGGCCGCATGGACTGGTTTGGCAAGACCATCCGCTGGCTGCACGTGGGCAGCGATCAGCACTACCTCGCGCTGCAGGACGGCGGCGAGGGCGCCGGGCCGCACTGGCAGTCGCACCAGCTCGGCGTCAAGCACCTGGGCATCGCCGTGCCCGACCTGGCGGCCGTGGTGGGCCGCCTGCAAGCCGCCGGCTACACCATGGACCACCCCGGCGGCAGCCACCCGCACCGGCGCAGCGCCTACTACCTGGTCGACGATCTGGTGCAGATCGAATTTGTGCAGTACCTGTCGAACCTGCCGGCCGAGCGCAACGACTACAGCCGCTGAGGGCGAGTCTGAGGGCGACCGCGCAGCGGCAGGGCACTGGCGATCAGCCACTGCGCGGCCCAGTAGGTCGCCAGGATCCACAACCCCGCCAGCGGCAACGGCGTGTGAAAGCGGTTGAAGGCCAGCAGCGCGTCCGACGTCAAGAACAACAGCCCGCCCAGCGCCGCGCGCCACAGCCAGGCCACAGCCGGAGTACCACGCGCCACCCGCCAGGCACTGGCGGTTTGTGCTGCCATCGCCGCCAGGCACAGCACGTAGGCGGCCACCGGCATGCGCAAGCCCAGGGGCACACCCGGCCACAACACCGCCAGCACACTGCCGGCCAGCAGCGCGTAGGCGGCATACGCGATCGGGCTGGCGCCCAGGCGCACGCCCCGGGTGAAGGCCACCAGGTAGGCCAGGTGCGCCAACAAAAACGCCACCAGCCCGGGCAAAAAACCTTGTTGCGGCCAGAGCAGGGCCACGTCGCCCAGCAGCGACAGGCACAAGCCCGCCAGCAGGGCCTGCCGCCGAGCGTCACCCGGCCGGCCGCGCCCGGCGGCATAGGCGATCACCAGCACGGTGGTCAGCGGCTTGAGCAGCGCATAGGGCCAGAACAGCGCGGGCCAGAAATGCTGGAGTGCGACGGCGGCAACCGCTGAGGCCAGGAAGGGGATGAACAGCAGCGGCAAGGGTTCAGCCCAGGTTATGGCTTGAGCGGCGGCGCCGCCGCCAGCTTGGCCGCCAGCTCTGCCCGGATGCGCTTGAGCTTCTCGCGGGGGTTTTCCTGGGTCGTGGCCTCGTGCAGCTTCATCTCGCCGATGAAGCGGCTGGGCACACCTTGCACCGTGTCGCGGCCCTTCTTGCGCCGGCGCAGCGTGCTGACCACCAGCGTGGTGCGGGCACGGGTGATGCCGACGTACATCAGCCGGCGTTCTTCTTCGAGCCGGGTGGCGGTCATCTCCTCGGCGTCGCTCTTGAACGGCAGCAGGCCCTCGTTGACGCCGACCAGCATCACATGCGGCCACTCCAGCCCCTTGCTGGCGTGCAGGGTGGACAGGGTGACCACGTCCTGCTCGTCGTCGCGCTCGGCCAGGCTGATGATCACGCTGATGGTCTGCGCCACCTGCAGCACGGTCTGCTTTTCGTCCTCATACACACCGCCGTCGTTGCGCTTCTCGCCGCCGCAGCGCCGGGCGATCCAGTCGATGAAGTCCAGCACATTGGTCCAGCGCGAGGCGGCGGCTTTCTCGCTGTCTTCGCTGTCGTAGAGGTACTGCTCGTAGCCGATGTCCTTGACCCAGCCGAGCAACAAGGCCTTGGCGTCTTCAGCGCCGGTGGTGCGCTCAGCCTTGAACTGCAGGTCGTTGACCATTCGGCCGAACTCGTGCAGGCCGTGCACCGCCTTGGCCCCCATCTGCGCGGCCAGGCTCTTGGAGAACAGCGCGGCAAACAGGCTGAGCTTCCATTGGGCCGAGAACTCGCCCAGCTTGCCGAGCGTGGTGTGGCCGATGCCGCGCTTGGGCGTGGTCACGGCGCGCAAAAAAGCCGGGTCGTCGTCCTGATTGACCAACAGCCTCAGCCAGGCGCACAAGTCCTTGATCTCGGCGCGGTCGAAAAAGCTGGTGCCGCCCGAGACCTTGTAGGGGATGTTGGCGGTGCGCAGCTTTTTCTCGAACACCCGCGCCAAATGGTTGGCGCGGTAGAGGATGGCGAAATCGCTGAACTTGATCTGGCCGGTGGTTCTATCGTCCGCAATGGCGCCGCCCTGGGCGCGCAGGCCCTGGATGAAGGCCAGCGCGCGCTCGGCCTCGTGCTCCTCGCCGTCGCACTCGATCAGGCGCACCGGGTCGCCGTCGCCAAACTCGCTCCAGAGCTTTTTCTCGAACAGCTTGGGGTTGCCGGCGATCACGTTGTTGGCGGCGCGCAGGATGCTGCCGGTGGAG
>JBBQAH010000487.1:0-3224 GCA_038316145.1 Burkholderiales bacterium | reverse complement strand
CACCGCTACGGCATTGTGCACCCGCTGCCAGCACCGCTACGGCCGATGGTTGCGCGCCCATTCCGACGGGGCGCTGGACGGATTTCTGGGCGAAGTGACGCAGGTCCGCTCGCAGAACGTCGAGCGACTGTGCCTGGTCTGCCGGATGCCGGGGCATGAGCGGCCCGCGGCCGCGCACTGGCTCTGTTACAGCTGTCTGAGGCAGGCTGGGAACCGTGGGCAGAGCGTCGGGGCATATGTCGCCGGCGATGATCGGTGGCCGGCGGCCGGGCCGCGGGAGACGTTCGGGATGTGCCGGATGGCGTGTGACGCGCTGGCGGTCGGCAGCGACGGGCTGTGCGGCGAGCATTTGCGCCACTGGCGACACGCCGGCCGCCCGGCCGGTCCTGAGTTTGAGGCGTGGCGCGAGCGACGCGGCGAACCGCTGCCGCCGTCTCGGTTCGTCGATCTCAGCGGGCTGTCGAAGCTGCTCGAAGCAGAGCTTCTGGTCGGGCTGTCGGTCGCGATTGACGGTCACCGCCGCACGCGGGTCAGCGACCTGCGGCGCGTCGTCTCGCTGATAGGCCGATGCGAGGTCGCGTCAATCGCGGACCTGGACGTGACCGCAGTGCGCACGCACGGGATGCGGCTGTTCGTGGTCTGGGCAAAGGACCGTCTGCGTTTGGCGTTTGCCGATCCCGACGATGAGTGGCGCAAGGACGTGTGGGACATGCGCGTGTTCGGCAAGCCTCAGGCCTACACCGTCGACTACACGCCGATCACCCAGACGTGGTTGCGTGAGCTGGCCAAGCAGTGGTCGCGCGAGCGCGCGCCGCTGGTGCACGCCGGCTCGACCCGGCGTGCTGTCGTCTCAATCGTTGAGCTGTCGCGGTCGCTGCGACGCCGCGAGGACCGCGGCGATCATCCCGGCGCACTGGCTCGATCAGACATCTCGCTGTTCTTGGCGCGGATCGGCCGAGCCCACGCCGCGGGGCGAATCAGCACACACCGTCGTGCCGTGCTGGTGGGCGATATCGCGTACTTCTTGCGCGGCGCGCGAGACCTCGGCCTGGGTGCCGAGCGCCGGCCGATGTTCGGGCTGCCGGCAGAGTTCTCGCTGACCCGCGACGATGTTCGCCGCACCGCGCGGCGCCCGGCGCAGACCGCCACGCGGGCTTTGCCCGACATGGTCGTCGCCCAGCTGCTCGATCAGCCGGCGCTGAGCCTGCTGGAAGGGATGCATGGTCTGACAACGCGCCGAGTGATCGAGCTGTTGGCCGACACCGGGCGGCGACCAAACGAGATCTGCATCCTGACCGTCGACTGCCTGGACTATGACAACGAGCGCGACGAAACCGGAGCTGAGCGCAAGCTGGGGGTGCTGGTGCACGACATGCCCAAGGTCGCCCGGGAGGGGTGCCGGCTCCCGATCGATCAGGCCACGGTCGAGCTGATCCAGGCGCAGAAGCGAGCGGTCCGCGCTCGCTACCCCGACACGCCCGCCGCTCAGCTGCGGCTGTTCCCGCGGAGCCTGCGCAACCCGCACGGGACGATCCCGATGAGCCCGGCGCACGTCAGCCGGATCATGCGCCTGTGGGTTACCGCGATCCCGGCGCTGCTCGACGTGGACGGCAGCGCGTTCTCGCGCGAGGGGATCGTGGCTTACGCCTTTCGTCACAGTTACGCTCAGCGCCACGCCGACAACGGCACTCCGGTGGAGGTGCTGCGGGAGCTGATGGGGCACGCGAGCATGGTCACCACCCAGGGTTACTACCGAGTGCGTCACGAGCGCGCCCGCCATGCCGTCCAGACGCTCGCGCCGTTGCAGATCGACCGCCACGGCAACCGCACCATGTCCGTCGTGGAGGAGCTGGCCGCCAGCGAGCGGCTGCGACGCCAGGTCGGCCAGATCGCGGTGCCGCTCGGGCTGTGCACCGAGCCGTCGAACGTCAAGGCGCGCGGGCACGGCTGCGACTACCGCTACCGCTGCGTCGGCTGTGAGCACTTCCGCACCGACCCCTCCAACCAGGCCGAGCTGCGCGACTACCTGCACCAGCTGCTGGCCGGCCGCGAGCGCCTGGCCGCCGCGGTGCCGCAGCTGGCGGACTGGGCGCGCCGCGACGCCACTCCCAGCGACGAGGAGATTGTCGCGCTGCGGCAGTTGATCCGTCGCAACGAACAGATCATCGACGAGCTCGACCCCGCCGACCGCGCCGCGGTGCTCGATGCGATCGCCACCACCCGCCGCTTCCGCGCTCAGCTGCGCGTCACGATCCCCGACCGCTTCAAGGGCGTCACCCGCCCCGCGCGCCCCACGCTGCATCCGCGACCCGCCCGACCAGCATGACCCCGCAGGGGCAGGCGATGGTCGCCTCGCGGCGGCTGGACAGCCAGCTCAAGCGTGAGCGCGTCGCCGCGGCCGTCGACGCGCTCGCCGCCACCGGGCGGGAGCTGAGCATCGCCGCGATCGCCCGCCACGCCAACGTCTCGCGCAAGTTCATCTACACCCACCCCGAGCTGCGCGCCCAGATCGAGCAGCGCGCACGCCAGAACGCGGCACGGTCCGCCGCGCAGGCCGGCGCCGACGGACGCGTCACCGTCACCTCGCTGCGCGCCGATCTGGCCAACGCCAAGGCGCACAACCATCGGCTGCGCCAGCAGCTTCGCGCGCTCGAGCAGCGCCTGTCCGAAGCGCTCGGCCGCGACATCGCCGACCAGCTCGAACCCCGCGCCGAGCGCCCCGAGGAGCTGCGCAGCCAGCTCCAGGACGCCCAGGCGCAGATCTTCGAGCTGACCGAGTCGCTGGCCGATGCACGCGAGGAACTCGACGCCGTCCGCGAGATCAACCGCGAGCTGCTCGCCGACCGCAACCGGCCGGCGCACTGACTGGCCCCTCTCACGCCGCCCGGCACGCAGGCTGCGCGTACGCTTGCTCGGAGGCGGCCAGCAGCACATCCTCGATGCGCCGAGCGACCTGGTCGATCGTCTCGGCGAACTCAGTGACGGCCTCCAGCGCGCCGTCCTCGCCCCATCCCGACACATACGGGATCGTCTCGCCGTCGACCGCCAGGCCGACCGTCGACGCCGCCAGCAGCGTGACCGTCTCGACCATCACCTCGGCCTGCGCCCGCGAATAGGACCGATAGTCGATCCCCAGCGCATGGGCGCACTCGTGGATCAGCGTCCGCAGCCGGGCGTTGGCCGGCGCGTCGGCATCCACGACGATCCTCTTGGCCTTAGGGTCG
>JBBQAH010000427.1:0-4673 GCA_038316145.1 Burkholderiales bacterium | reverse complement strand
ACGATGAAGAACAGGCCGAGGCGGTGCTGACCGAGGCGTTCGCTCGCTATCCGGTGGAGCAGGTGGGCGAAATGCTCTTGACCCCGGTGTTGACCGAGATTGGCCGGCGCTGGCATAGTGGCGCCCTGAGCATCACGACGGAACATTATGCCACCAGCTACTTGCGCCAGCGGCTGTCTGTATTGCTGCGGGCGGCCCCAGTGATCAAGGACGGGCCTATGATCTGGGTGGGCTGCGCTCCGGGAGAACTGCACGAGATCGCCGTCCAGATGATCGCCCTGTACTTGAGGCGGGCTGGCGTGCCTGTGCAATATCTGGGCCAGAACATCCACTGCGGCGATCTGATCGCCGAGATTGGCCGACGCAAGCCCAAAATGGTCATTCTCAGCGCCAATTCCGAAGAGACCGCCGAGGCCTTGGCCCAGTGCGCCCAGCAGCTTGCCCAGATGAAGCAGCCAGATCGCCCCTTGTTCGGGTACGGCGGGCTGATCTTCAATCGAAAACCGCATCTGTGCGCCGACATTCCAGGCGTCTTTTTGGGGGCAACCACCCAGGAAGCCGTGGATGTCGTCCGCCAACTGCTTCCGCGCTAGCCCAGAATTGCTATCATAACGCCACCCTATGATCTGCTTGCCAAAAGGGAAGAGTGTCTATGACCAACTTGCCCACTATGCCCATACCCCAGCAAGACCCGTCGCCACGACAGGGCGACGAGGGCAACGCCCAGGAGAACGCCTTTCGGGCGGAAGTGCTGGAGGTGCGCGCACGCCTGGACAATGCCTTTGCGGAACTGGATTCGGCCCTGCGTCACTTTGTGCGCAAGGATCTGGCTGCGGCAGAACCCTTTCCCCTGGCCGTGGTGATCCTTTCCGCCGGGCTGCCGGTGCAGGATACGCCGGAAGTACATGAGCGCCGGGTGTTTCTGGCGGCCGCGCTGGAAATGCTGCGCATCGCCCTGACGATCCACGAAGCGCTGGTGATTTCGACGGCTCCCAGTCAAGCCGAAAAGTCCCTGGTCGGGGCGACTATCCTGGTGGGCGACTATTGCTTTAGCCACTCTGCCACCCTGGCGGCCCGCACGAACAGCCCCTACGTGGTGGAAATCTTCTCAAAAGCCCTCAAATCCGTGAGCGAAGGGCGTCTGCGCAGGCTGTTCAACGCAGACGGGCAGATGGTCGAGCCGTATGGGGAGCAGGAGGAGTTGTGTGTGGCCGGCGCCCAGGCCGCTCTTCACCTGGCCGGGATCGCCTCTCCCCAGAGCGAGCAGTTGATCCATGCAGCAGCCCTGGTGGGCCAAACCCTGGATCGACACGAGCGCCTAGACCATCTATACCAACGCATCGTTCATCTGGGAATTCCACCCCACCAAACCGCGCGCTGGGGCCAGGCCCTGGCCTATCTTGCGACAGAAAAGATCGTCCCCGATCCGTCCCAGGCGATCAGTGGGAAGATCTACACCAACGGGAGCGGGGGCGGGAGCGGAACATCTGGCTGAGTCTATCTTGGGCTGGTTGATCGAAACAGATCTTCGTCTATCCTGTATGGAGGCCGGGGAAGGAGGCAGCTCTTCGCAAGAGGGCGGATCTTTTCTTCCCCGGTTTTTTTTGTGGCGAACAAACAGGAATCTCTAATACAATTCCAATGTTCCGCCAATGTCCTGGTAACATTGGCGGTGTACAATGAGGGTCTGATAAAAATGGAAAATCATGCGTGCACAGATTTCATTAAAAAACTCTAATAAACTTGTGCATTTTGGATATAGACAAATCCAAATAAGTGTGGTTTAATAGGATTGTACATGATTTGTACAACATGCGTGCGGGGCCAGGGCATCTTCTGAATCAAGAACGAACCAATCCTGCCGAATTTCGCACATGATTTGTACGGATTTATGTATAGACTGCCTTCTGTGGCACAGGGCTATACCCATATCAAACTCTGATACTTGCATGACTAGGAAAGGTAAACCAGTGATGGCCAGCCAAGATTTGCAGACCATGCGCAGCACCTCCCGACGCAATCCCGTTGCCTACCCCACAACCGTCGCTACCATGAACTGGGATGCCCCTGCCGGCGCCCCCAATGACAGCATGACCCAAATGATCCACTCCATCCGCAACGAAGACATGGTCTTCAACAAGGCGGTCTCTCGGGACAAGTTCACCCGGGGGGATGTGGTGGCTACCTCTGAAGATCTGGCTCGTAAAATGTTTGTCCTGATGAGTGGACGTGTGCATCTGGTTTGCACAAACAACGAGGGACGCCGGCTGGTCATTGCCGCCCTGGAGCCAGGCGCCATCTTTGGCGAAGGGGCGTTGGACAACCCCACGGATCCTACGGTTTTTGCCGAAGCCGCGGCCAACAGCCAAGTCTGGACAATCCAGGCCTCAGAAGCGCGTAACATGACCATGCGGTATCCGATCTTGGGCTGGGGCATGTTGCAGACCTATGGACAGCGCCTGATGCAGGTGGAAAACAGTCTGGAGGATGTGGCGTACAAAAAACTGCCCGAACGGCTGGCCTCTCTGCTCATGGAGCTGGGCGACTACAGCGACGGACTGATCAAGGGCGTCAGCCACCAAGCCTTGGCCGACCGCTTGGGGACCTATCGGGAGACCGTCAGCGCCATCCTGCGTGACTTCAAGCGCCAGGGGTTGGTGGAGCTAGGCTATCGCCGCATCACCGTGCTGGATGCCCTGACCCTCAAAGATATCGCTGGAATTTGGGCCTGATCTCTGCACCGTTGATGCTCGATTCCCTGGCCTGATCCCAAATTCGTGCCATGCCCGCGGGAACACCGCGGGCATGCTTTTTCGTTAAGAATTCAGAACCGTCGTGCCCGTAAAATACCACCATCCCACCATGTCCCCCTGTTTGGCCGAACAAGCAAACAGCACTTCTCAAATAGGCCACGGATTACACAGATTGCAGGGGTCAAAAAGTGAAGAATGGTGGAAATCCGTGGAATCCGTGGCCTATTCCGGCCAAATTGAGAACTCCTGACAGGATCTTCTCAATAAAACGGGGCGGGGCAACCCAGAAGTTCGAATAGTGCCAAAAGTCGAACTTCTTTGCCCCGGGATATTGAGAAGACACTGCTGACAAGCAAAAGAGCAGTTGACGAGATCGGGATCTGTTGCTATAATGGGGATGATTTCTACGGTACCTCATTGAAATCGTCCATCACCTCTTAATGCGACACCAACCTGTCAAACCAGCCCGCTTTTTGTCAACGAAACTTCTCCAGAATGATCGACGCCATAATCCATTGTGTGCGTTGACGATGTGCCGGAGTGACACATGGTTTTTGTCACATGTGCGCGACCGCACACGATAGTCCACAGTTTTTTGGATACCCCAAGCATAAGCCCACGAGTACCACGTATAGTATCCCAATCCTCCAACCTATCTTGATGCCCTGGGATTGGCGGCAGACCCTTTTCTGATTTCTGTCCCCGGTCTATGGCCCAAAATCACACGCCAGGCGTGCCCAGTCACAAGAGCGCTCTCCCTCTTGAAGCTGAATCCATTTGATGGACTTTAGGATCTGATTCCCCTATTCCATGCTGGATACTTGCGACAGCCTCTGGTTAAACAACTCCAAATTTTAACGCCTCCCACTACCTATTTCACAACCGTGCCGCCCATGATGGCGGCGCACAATTCCCGGGTTTTGGGTTTCAAATCTAGATGCAAGGTGCAAAAATGAACGAAACTGTCGTAGAAGCAACGGTCATGAACATTTCTCAGCTAGAGTCGCTTACCCTGGAAGAGTTGCAGGATGTTGCCCGCAGCATGGATGTCAAGGGCTACACGCGGCTGAAAAAATACGACCTGGTGATGCGTTTGCTGCGGGCCAGCGCCGAACAGCAGGGGTATATTTTTGGCGGCGGCGTCCTGGAGATCGTGCAGGATGGCATCGGCTTTCTGCGCAGCGATCACCTGCTGCCCGGCCCGGAAGATGTCTATGTGAGCCAAAGCCAGATTCGTCGCTTTGGACTGCGCACGGGCGACCTGGTGGTTGGGCAGGTGCGTCCCCCCAAAGAGACTGAAAAATACTATGGCCTGCTCAAGGTGGAGACGGTCAACGGACTGGATCCCGAAGAGGCCAAGCGCCGTCCCCATTTCGAGAAGTTGACCCCTATCTTCCCGGATGAACTGCTCACCATGGAGACGCGTCCCAACATCCTGGCCACGCGTCTCATCGACCTCCTGGCTCCGGTGGGACGCGGCCAGCGCGGCCTGATCGTCAGCCCGCCCAAGGCCGGCAAGACCACCGTCCTCAAGCGGCTTGCCAACGGCATCACCACCAACCACAAAGACTGTCATCTCATGGTGGTGCTCATCGGCGAGCGCCCGGAAGAGGTGACCGACATGGACCGATCTGTGGAGGCGGAGGTGATCAGCAGCACCTTCGACGAGCCAGTTCAAAACCATGTCCGGGTGGCAGAGATGGCTCTGGAGCGAGCCAAGCGGCTGGTGGAAGGCAAACGAGACGTGGTGATCCTGCTGGATAGCATCACCCGCCTGGCTCGGGCCTACAACCTGACCGTGCCCCCGTCGGGACGTACCCTGTCGGGCGGTATCGATCCTGCCGCCCTGTACCCGCCCAAAAAGTTCTTCGGTGCGGCCCGCAACCTGGAAGAGGGCGGCAGTCTTACCATCATGGCTAC
>JBBQAH010000444.1:0-5979 GCA_038316145.1 Burkholderiales bacterium | reverse complement strand
GGTAGCACCAATCAGGGGAAGGTAACCCGTCGCGGGCACAGCGTTCGCCGACATCAAACCGTTGACGTGATTCGTGTCACATTGGGACAGGCCAGTGGCCGTACCTGCCGTGATCGAAGCATTCAATGCAGCTGATTGCGTGGGGTTGAAGCAATCCGACGGGTCCGCTGAAGAGTACGGCAAGCCGATCGAAATATTTTGGAAAAATATCGAGAAATCGGCGACGTTGGTCAGCAGGAAACTCTTGTTTAGCCAGATCCCAGTGGAGCCGAATCTTATTTCTGATTGGCTGCCACTGCCGTTGACCGTCTTTTGGCCGGTGTAATCATTGCCGTTCGTGGTTACGTCCAGATTACCAGTGGTGCCATCATTCTTGAAGGTCCCGTCAGATGTGGTCAAAATCCGACCGGAGGTGCCCGTGGCTCGCATGATCAGCGTACCGTCGCTGAAACCAGAGCCTGTCAAGTCATTCGCATTCTGCGCAGCGCTGTAGTACATCTCCACCCAACCCGAGTTCGCAACGGTATCGAACTCGGCACGCGAAGTGGCCGTATTGGCAGAGGTGACTGTTTCCGAAAAACGCGCAATGATCGTGATTTCACCACCAGTGAGCGGGTTTGAGAGGTTGCCGAATGTGCCAGGAAGTCCAATGAAAGAGCCGCCGCCCGAAGGTTTGAAACCGTTCATTTTCGCGTGGGTCAGCACGTCGAAGGTAGTTGAGCGATTATTGATCCCGCCAATATTCGCATCGTTAAGCACCTTGTTGGTGATGGCTTGGTTGCCACCCAGCGCCAAGAAACTGGTCGGCGACCAGTCGAGCGCGTCAGCGACAATGACGTTCCCGCCCGAGCCATCGAGCGAGAAGCTCAGCGGCCCCGCCTGTGCACTGCCAGCCACCGCAAATGCCGCGGCGATCAGGCCATTCAGTAAGGTCTTGCGCATGTTCAGGTCCTTTCGGTGAATCGGTTGGTGTAATGAGGTGATCCCTGCACCCTGCAATTACCTAAGCAACGGCCATGCCAGCAGCTTCAAGCCATTGATTTGAAAGGATTTATTGCTGTTGCGAGTTGTCCGGGGCGTGTTGGCGATCATAAAGTGTAAATTTCCTCGACATGCGTCCCGATTGCCAGCA
Source organism: Burkholderiales bacterium (assembly GCA_038316145.1). Classification (GTDB taxonomy): domain Bacteria; phylum Pseudomonadota; class Gammaproteobacteria; order Burkholderiales; family Burkholderiaceae_C; genus Pseudaquabacterium. The sequence continues at coordinate 4,847 of JBBQAH010000444.1, read as the reverse complement.
GGGATCGAGGCGCATCCCGCGCACGACATGGCGCAACGATTGCGGCCCACCCCGATGCAGTCTGTGTGACAGAAGGATCACTTCGGAGAGCCTTGGCAGCAGGCAACGTGACGGCGCCGGGCCGGTCGAACGTTATGCTCCTTAGCTGTGCGGGCCATGCCTTGATGGACGGCGAGCGAGTAGGCACAGCTGGCGGCAGGCCGGTTGACAGCGTCTGTTCATCGCCAGTCAGCGTGTGGCAGCAGGCGTCAGAGGTGACGGCAGCTGACTGCAACGGGCTTGCTGGAAAGGGTGAGGTCACGTTGAAACAATGGGCACCATTCCCTCACTGGAGGAAAGCATGAAGTGGATTGACCGGGCGGCCATCGCTGCGACGGCGCTGGCATTGGTCACACTGCTGGCGGCCTGTGGACAGGATTCCGAGCAGGCGTCGATCGCGGGCGCCAAGGCATCGATTGCCAAGCGCGACTTGAAATCGGCAATGGTGCAGCTTAAGAGTGCATTGGGCAGCAACCCTTCTTCCGCTGAGGCACGCTACTTGCTTGGGGCATCACTGCTGGAAATGGGCGACCTTGTGGCTGCCGAACTGGAACTGCGCAAGGCCAAGGAACTGAATTTCCCGCCCGAAAAATGGGCGCCCGCGCTGGCCAAGACAATGCTGATGCGCCAACAGGCCAAGCAAGTCGTTGACGAGTTTGAAACTGTCAAATTGGCCGACATTGCTGCCCAGGCGGACCTGAATGCATCGGTGGCCGCCGCGCTGGCCGTGGTGGGGCAGGTGGACCGCGCCAACGCGCTGATCGAATCCACGCTGCAAAGCGCACCGGAACATTCACCCACGTTGATGCTGAAGGCCAGGTTGCTGGCCCGTCCAGGCACGTTGGACGAGGCCATAGCGCTGGTAGATGGCATCCTCAAGCGAAGCCCGGTCGACGCGGAAGCCTGGCAGTTGATGGGCGATCTGCACCTCTATGGCAGCCGCGATCTTGCCAAGTCCACCGAGGCCTACGGCAAGGTGCTGGGGCTGCGGCCGGCCAACCTGCAAGCCCACTCGGCGTTGATATTCATCCAGCTCGTCGGAAAGGATCTAGCAGCCGCTCGCAAGCAGCTTGCAGCGATGGAAAAGGCATTGCCCGGGCATCCGCAAAGCAAGTTCATGGCCGCGCGGGTTGCCTTTCTGGGCGGCGATGCGCTGAAGGCTCGCGAACTGGTTCAGCAACTGCTGCGAATGGCGCCCAACAATGTGGCGCTGCTGGAGTTCGCCGGCGCGGTAGAGCTGCAACTGAATACGCCGATCCAGGCCGAGACCTACCTGGGCAAGGCCCTGGCCCAGACACCGAATTTGCCGGCAGTGCGCCGATTGTTGGCAGAGGCCTACCTGCGTGGCGGCAAGTCAGTCAAAGCGCTGGAGGTTCTGCGCCCCAATCTTGAACGTGTTTCACCAGATGCGGTGAGCCTCAGCCTGGCAGCCGAGGCTTACCTGCAAGCGGGTGACCTCAAGAAGGCCGAGGCCTTCTTCCAACAGGCCTCCAAGCTGATCCCAAGCGATCCGAAATACAAGACCGCGTTGGCGCTCACGATGCTGGCCAAGGGCCAACCCGAGGCAGCATTCAATGAATTGAGGGCGATCGCCGCATCGGCGCAGGACACCTTGCCGGACCTGACCCTGATCAGCGCGCTGCTGCGCCGGCAGCAACTGGATGACGCACTGCGGGCGATCGATGGCCTGGAACGCAAGCAGCCTGACAAGCCGATGGCGGCAAACCTGCGCGGCCGGGTGCAACTGGTGCGCCGTGATCTACCGGCGGCCCGCAAAAGCTTCGAAGTTGCACTCCAAAAAGACCCCGCATTTCTGCCGGCCATTGCCAGCTTGGCCGCAATTGAGGTGGCGGAAGGCAAGCCCAAGCAAGCGGAATTGCGTTACGCGGCGGTATTGACGCTCGATCCCAAGAACTCTCAGGCCTATCTGGCGCTGGCCCAACTGAAATCCAACAATGGCGGTAGCAATGACGAGGTTCGCCAATTGCTTGACAAGGCCGTTCAAGCCAGCCCCAGCGACACCGCGCCGCGCCTGGCGCTGATCCACCATTGGATCGCGCTGCGAGACATGAAGGCCGCGATGGCTGGCGCACAGGCTGGGGTTGCGGCCATACCCGAGAACCCGGACATGCTGGACGCACTTGGCAGCATGCAACTGGTGACTGGCGAAAGCAATCAGGCCATTTCGACCTACAACAAAGTCGCGACGATGCAACCCACCGTCGTCAAGTTTCAGTTGAGGCTGGCTGACGCTTATCTGCAGGGTAAAGACTATCTGTCGGCAGAACGCAGTTTCAAGCGAGCACTCGATATCTCGCCGACAGAGATCAGCGCCCAACGCGGCTTGATTACGCTCAGCGTACGAGCCAAGCAGCCAGACCGCGCGCTCGAGGTAGCGAGAAACATACAACGTCAGCGTGCGACCGACGGCATCGGTTACTTGATTGAAGGCGATATTCAAGTCGAATTCAAGAACCCGGAAGCAGCGATCAAGGCATTTCGCGCTGGCCTGGAAAAACCCAATCCGGGTCGGCTGCCAGAGCGGCTGTACACGACCTTGGCCACCGCCAAGGGCCAAGCCGAGGCTGCCCGCTTTGCCGACGAGTGGGCCAAGCGCCATCCCGGAGATACAAATTTTTTGGTCTTCTTGGGCAACAGCGCCATCTCAAAAAATGATCTGCCTGCAGCGGAGAGGTACTTCTCCGACATCGTCAAAACCAATCCCCGTCACACGTTTGCGATGAACAATCTCGCTTGGGTCTTGGCCAAGCAGGGCAGGCCCGGTGCTGTGGCATTGGCTGAGAACGCAGCCAAGCTGGCGCCCGAAAACCCTGCGGTGTTGGACACACTGGCCTTCGCCCTGGCTGCTGACAACCAATTACCCAAGGCCGTTGCGACGGCCAGGGCAGTTCTTTTGCAAGCACCTGACGAGCCTATATATCGACTGAACCTTGCGCGCCTGCTGGTACGCAGTGGAGACAAGACCGGTGCAAAAGCGGAACTTGAACGGCTGGTGCCATTGGGTACAAAATTTGCCCGCCAAAGAGAAGTGGGCGAACTGCTCAAGACGTTGCAGTGAACCCGCGCCCTGCATTTTTGATCGGATTTCCTGTCTGGCCTACAATTCTCCGCCGGCTATAGTGATAAGCCAAGGACAGCTGTTGTGGCGTCCGAGCACAGGCGTCCTTGGGTGAGGGTATCCATGTCCAACTTTCATTTTTTGCCCCGAAACCGCTTTTTTGAAGTGGTTGGCGGCATCATGTTCGAGAACCGCGGTGACGACAAGGTTGCCATGTTGAGTGAAATCGACATGTCACAGTGCATTCGCCTGCGAAACGCCATCGGTGCTGAATCAGGGCAGAAACCCTCCTATACCGCTTGTGTCGCCAAGGCCGTGGCTCTGACTTTGAAGACGCATCCTTATGCCAATCGCACAACCCTTGAACTGCCTTTTTTCAAACGAATAGTTCAACTGGATGAAATAAACATCACCGTTGCCGTAGAACGCGATACGCCCGGAATAGAACAGGCAACCTATGCTGGAACGATACCCCGAACTGATGATTGGAGCCTTGTTGCGCTGACTGAAGAGTTGAGGCGTTTGGCCAATGTCGAAGGGGAACACGGTGAGCGGTGGGAACTGTTTCGAAAAGTAGTGACAAGATTTCCGACGCCAGTGGCCCGTTTCATATTACGCTTTCCAAGGCTCTGGCCGGCACTTTGGATTCAACACCGGGGTGGCGCGGTCATGATTTCGTCACCGGCAAAGTATGGCGTCGACATGTTGGTGGGCAATTGGCCCTGGCCCATTGGATTCTCGTTTGGCTTGGTAAAGGATCGACCCATCGCCATAGACGGTGTGGTCGTGGTGAGGCCCACCATGATGTTGATCATGAGCTTTGATCGGCGGCTGATGGCAGGCGCGCCGGCTGCGCGGTTCTTCAACGCCGTTGGGATGTGCTTACACGACGCCCAATTTGCCCTTGACGAGGGGCGCCTTCCGCTCAAAACCGCCGCCGGACTTGCATGTTGAGTCTTTGGCGTTTACTGGGTAGCGCGCAGCAGGCAGATGCCGGCAACTTTGAACTACAGGCCAACCTGCCACCAATGCTTTGCAACTATCGATGATGGAACCAGTTGCCGTTCTTCGACGGGTAGAGAAGGCTTACCTGATGGATTCGGTCAGCGTGCCGGTCATTCGCGGCGTCGACATCCTGGTTCGGCCGGCGCATTTCACCGTGCTCCTCGGCCCATCGGGCAGCGGCAAGACCACGCTTCTCAACATGCTGGGGTGTATCGACAAGCCCGATAAAGGAGACGTGGAAGTCGCCGGCTGTGCGGTCAACGAGTTGTCCGACGATGCCTTGTCCGACTTCCGCGCCGAGCACATCGGCTTCGTCTTCCAGAATTTCAACCTGTTGCCGGTGCTGACGGCCTACGAAAATATCGAGTACCCGCTGGTGCTCGCGGGCATGGCGCCCAAGCGGCGTCATGACCGCGTCACGAAGTTACTCGAGGCCGTCGGCCTGAGCGACCGAGCGCGCAACCTGCCGGGTCAGCTGTCCGGTGGCCAGCGGCAACGCGTGGCGATCGCGCGCGCGCTGTCACGCAAGCCCAAGCTGGTGATCGCCGACGAGCCCACTGCAAACCTCGACAGCCAGACCGGAGCGTCGATTCTGGCGCTGATGCGCCGGATGCAGGTCAGGTACAAGATCTCGTTTGTTTTCTCCTCGCACGACCGCGAGGTGATCGGGGCTGCCGACGACTTGATCTTTCTGCGTGACGGCCTGATTCAGGAGATTCGCCGC
>JBBQAH010000079.1:0-13630 GCA_038316145.1 Burkholderiales bacterium | reverse complement strand
TGCTCGAAGACTTGCGCATGACGGTGGACTCGGCCGACCAGGTCGGCCCGGCCTACGACACCGCACTGGCGCTGGTCAAGCAGCGCTACCGCCAGCTGCCGGTGCAGAACGGCGCCTGACGTCAGCGGCTGCGCCCGATGGTCTCGCACCGCCTTGCCGACAGCCGGGCCTTCGACATCGCAGAGGCGATGCTCGAGGGCTTCAACCGCCACTACCGGCTGTTCTCCGAGACCAACCGCGCCGCCAAGCAGCGCTTCGAGCAGGCCGACTGGCACGGCCAGCAGCGGGCCCAGCGCGAGCGCATCGAGTTCTACGACACCCGGGTGGACGAGGCGGTAGAGCGGCTGCAGCGCGAGTTCGACACCGCCGTGCTGGCCGACGACACCTGGCAGCAGGTCAAGCTGCACTACATCGGTCTGCTGGTCGACCACCACCAGCCCGAACTGGCCGAGACGTTTTTCAACTCGGTCACGACCAAGATCCTGCACCACCGCTATTTCCGCAACGACTTCATTTTCGTGCGGCCGGCCGTCAGCACCGAGTACATCGAAAACGACGAGCCGGCCTCGCTGCCCACCTACCGCGCTTACTACCCGACCCAGGACGGCCTGCGCGACACCCTGCTGCGCATCGTCGAGAACTTTCAGCTGCAGCGCCCGTTCCAGGACCTGGGCCGCGACATCGACGCCGTGCTGGCCGGTCTACAGCGTCATGTGGGCGGCGGCGTGAGGCTGCGTGCCAACTTCCAGATCCAGGTGCTGGCCTCGCTGTTCTACCGCAACAAGGGCGCCTACCTGATCGGCAGAATAGTCAACGGTTTTGCCGAGACGCCGTTTGCGTTGCCGCTGTTGCACGGTGCCGACGGGCGCCTGGTGATCGACGCGGCGCTGTTTGCCGAGGACGATCTGCTGATGTTGTTCAGCTTTGCCCGGGCCTACTTCATGGTCGACATGGAGATCCCGTCGGCCTATGTGCAGTTTTTGCGCTCGCTGATGCCGCGCAAGCCGCGCAGTGAGATCTACACCGCGCTGGGCCTGCAAAAGCAGGGCAAAAACAGTTTTTACCGCGACTTTTTGTACCACCTGCGCCACAGCAGTGACGCCTTCGGCATCGCGCCCGGCATCTTGGGCATGGTGATGCTGGTGTTCGATCTGCCGTCCTTCCCCTACGTCTTCAAGGTCATCAAGGATTTTTATCCGCACCAGAAGGACACCAGCCGCGAGCTGATCAAGCGCAAGTACCTGCTGGTCAAGACGCATGACCGGGTGGGCCGCATGGCCGACACGCTGGAGTACAGCAGCGTGGCGTTTCCGCGTGCGCGCATCAGCGAGGCACTGCTGGCCGAGCTGCAGCATTTCTGCCCCAGCCAGATCGAGATCGACGGCGACTCGCTGGTGATCCGCCATCTCTACATCGAGCGCCGCATGATCCCGCTCAACATCTACCTGCAGGACGCCACGCCCGAGCAGCTCAAGCATGCGGTGATCGAGTACGGCAACGCCATCAAGGACCTGGTGGCGGCCAATATCTTTCCGGGTGACATGCTGTGGAAGAACTTTGGTGTCACCCGCCACGGCAAAGTGGTGTTTTATGACTACGACGAAATCGAGTACGTCACCGACTGCAACTTCCGCCATGTGCCCACGCCGCGCAACGAAGAAGAAGAAATGTCGGGTGAGGTCTGGTATGCGGTCGGCCCGAAAGACGTGTTCCCGGAGACCTTCGCGCCGTTCCTGCTGGGCAATGATGCGGTACGCGCAGTCTTCATGCAGCACCACGCCGACCTGCTGGACGCCGCCTTCTGGCAAGCCCACAAGGCGCGCATCATGGCGGGACATGTGCACGATGTGTTTCCGTACGACGCCAGCAAGCGCTTCAAGCATCCGCTGAGCGCCGTGCCCTGAAGCCGCCGCGCGCCCTCAGCATTGATCACGTCCGCCCTCGCTAGCTCAACCCGTCTCAACCCCTCTCAACCCCGTCTGGAGCCCGCCATGACCGAATCCATCGTCATCGTCTCAGCCGCCCGCACGCCCATTGGCGGCCTGCTGGGTGATTTTTCGTCGCTTGCCGCCTGGGAGCTGGGCGCCGTCGCGATCAAGGCCGCAGTCGCGCGTGCCGGCGTGCCGGGCGACCACATCGACGAGGTGCTGATGGGCAACTGCCTGATGGCCGGCCAGGGCCAGGCGCCGGCACGCCAGGCGATGCGCCATGCCGGGCTGCCCGACAGCACCGGCGCGGTGACCCTGAGCAAGATGTGCGGGTCCGGCATGCGGGCGATGATGTTTGCCCACGACATGCTGGCCGCCGGCAGCGCCAACGTGGTGCTGGCCGGTGGCATGGAGAGCATGAGCAACGCGCCGCACCTGATGTTTGCCCGCAAGGGCATCAAGTACGGCGCGGCGCAACTCTTCGACCACATGGCGATGGACGGCCTGGAAGACGCCTACGAGCGTGGCAAGGCGATGGGCGTTTTTGCCGAGCAGTGCGTCGACAAGTACCGCTTCAGCCGCGAAGCGCAAGACCAGTTTGCCATCACCTCCACCACCCGGGCCCGGCTGGCCAACGACGACGGCAGCTTTGCCTGGGAGATGGCGCCCGTCACCGTGCCCGGCAAGGCTGGCGACACCGTGATTGCGATGGACGAGCAGCCGCGCAAGGCCAAGCTCGACAAGATCCCCGGCCTGAAGCCCGCCTTCAAGAAAGACGGCACGATCACCGCGGCCAATGCGTCCAGCATCTCCGACGGCGCCGCCGCACTGGTGCTGATGCGCGAGTCCACCGCCCGCCAGCTGGGCGCCACGCCGATTGCCCGCATTGCCGGCCAGGCCGTGTTTGCCCAAGAGCCGCAGTGGTTTGCCACCGCACCGGCCGGGGCGATCAACAAGGTGCTCAAGCAGAGCGGCTGGGACGCCAAGAGCATCAACCTGTGGGAGGTCAACGAGGCTTTTGCCGCGGTGACGATGGCGGCGATGGCCGACTTCGATTTGCCGCACGACCTCGTCAATGTGCACGGCGGCGCCTGCGCGCTGGGCCACCCTATCGGTGCGTCGGGCGCGCGCATCGTTGTCACGCTGCTGGGCGCGCTGCGCAAGCACGGTTTGAAGCGCGGTGTGGCGGCCTTGTGCATAGGTGGGGGGGAGGCAACCGCGCTGGCTGTCGAGATGCTTTAATCCAGCCGAGTTGCAGCAGATTGCTGCGTCGCAGCAATTTAGGCGCACCCACCATGTCCGACACCGAAATCCTGACCGAATCCCTTGTCGCCATTGGCGAGCGTTGCCAACGGTCACTGCGCCTGAGCCGCGAGGACATTGCCGACTTTGCGCGCCTCACTGGCGACAGCAACCCGCTGCACCACGACACCCAGGCCGCGCAGCGCGCCCGGCACGGCGAGATCATCGCCAGCGCCCAGCACAGCACGGCGCTGCTGATCGGCTTGGCGTCGTCGCATTTTTCACGCGCGAGTGACGGCTTTGGCCGCGAGCTGCTGTGCCTGAACTTCAACTTTGCGTTCAAGGCGCCGGTGTTTGCCGATCAGCAGCTGGAGTTGTCGTGGCAAGTGGCCACGGTGGAGCCGCACGCCAGCCTGGGCGGCCTGCTGGTGCAGGTGGATGGCCGGGTGGCTGTACGCCATGGCTCGCCCTGCGTGGTGGGCCGAGGCACTTTCTTGATCAAGGCGGTACCGGTGTGAGCCGTGATGAGGTCCAGGCCTTTTTTGACGGTTACCGAGAGGCCTTCAACCGGCTCGACGGCGACGCGGTGGCCGACCTGTGGCAGGGCGCCAGCGGTATCGCCGACAACTTTGGTGTGGGCGGCACCGCACGCCTGACCTGGTGGCCCGACGACGCGCCCATGCGCGCCAACCACCACGCGCTGTGCGAGGTCTACCGCCACAACGGCTACCACCACGCCGATTTCCAGATCAGCGCGCACCAGCCCCTGGGCGCACACCATGCGTTTGCCCACCTGCACTGGACGCTCAAACGCGCCGACGGCAGCGTGCTGCAACAGTTCCACACCGGCTACCAGCTGATGCGCGGCGCACGTGGCCCGCAGGTGTTGCTGGCGGTGGCCCACCAGGAAGACCTCCAGGACATCAAGAATCATGCTGCTCAGTGAAGACCACCAGGCGGTGCAAGACGCCGTTCGCCAGTTTGTGCAGGCCGAGATCGCGCCGCACGCCGCTGCCTGGGACAAGAGCGGCCAGTTCCCGGCCGCGCAATTGCGCGGCCTGGCGGCGCTGGGCTGTTATGGCGTGGCCGTGCCCACCGAGTACGGCGGCGCCGGCCTGGACTACCTGGCACTGGCGCTGATGCTCGAAGAAATCGCCGCTGGCGACGGCGCCACCAGCACCATCATCAGCGTCAACAACTGCCCCGTCTGCTCGATCCTGATGGCCTTTGGCAACGAGGACCAGAAGCAGCGCTTCCTCAAGCCGCTGGCGCGGGGCGACATGCTGGGCGCGTTTTGCCTGACCGAGCCGCATGTGGGCTCGGAGGCGGGCGGGCTCAAGACCAGCGCGGTGCTGGAGACCAGCGCAGACGGTGATGTCTACCTGCTCAACGGCGTCAAGCAGTTCATCACCAGCGGCAAAAACGGCGATCTGGCCATCGTCATGGCGGTCACCGACAAGGCCGCCGGCAAACGTGGCATCAGCGCCTTTCTGGTGCCCACCACCACGCCCGGCTACGTCGTCGCACGGGTCGAGGACAAGATGGGTCAGCACGCCAGCGACACGGCGCAGATCCTGTTCGACAACTGCCGCGTGCCGGCAGCCAATCGCATCGGCGACGAGGGCCAGGGCCTGAAGATCGCGCTCTCAGGCCTGGAGGGCGGCCGCATCGGTATCGCCAGCCAGGCGCTCGGCATGGCGCGTGCCGCGTTCGACGTGGCGCTGGCCTACAGCAAGGACCGGCGAGCCTTTGGCGTGCCGATCTTCCAGCACCAGGCGGTGCAGTTCAAGCTGGCCGACATGGCAACCCGGATCGAGGCCACACGCCAGCTGATCTGGCATGCCGCTTGTCTGAAGGACGCCGGCCGGCCTTGCCTGAAAGAGGCCGCAATGGCCAAGCTGATGGCCAGCGAGATGGCCGAGGCTGTGTGCTCGGGCGCGATCCAGGTGCTGGGCGGCTACGGCTACCTCAGCGATTTTCCGGTCGAGCGCATCTACCGCGACGTGCGGGTCTGCCAGATCTACGAGGGCACGTCCGAGGTGCAGAAGATCCTGATCGGGCGGGCGCTGGCCTGAGCCTGGCCGGGCACAGGGATGCGCGGCGCCGGCGCTGGTTGAGGCGGTCCGCTACAGCAGCGGCTGCAGGTACAGCCGGTCCGAGTAAGTGGCCAGCCAGTGCGGCCGGTAGGCGACAAAGATCGCCACCAGCATGCCGGTGATGAAGGCCTCGCCCGACGCCGCCAGGCCGCGCGCCAACAGCAGGTCTTCGGCCGAGAGGCCCGCCGGCAGCGGGCTCAGCAGCATCGCGCCGGCGCCGGCCAGTGTGGCGGCCAGCAGCGTGGCAAAAAAGCCTCGACCCAGGATGTAGATGAACAAATGGTGCGGCAGGGCGCGCCGCACCAGTGCGCCCAGGCCCAGCGTCAAGGTCGCCGGAACGGCACCCAGCCAGACGCCGCGGTGCAGGCCTTCTGCCCAGCCCAGGTCGCCCATCCAGCCGGTCACGGCGGCGACCGGTACCAGCGCCAGAATCGCCAGCGGCCAGCCGGCGCACAGCACCAGCAGCGCTGCGCCGGACAGCGGTTGCACGATCGGCATCGCAGCGTAGCGGTCGGCGCCCCACATCAGCGGCAGGACCGCCGCCCAGGCCAGCCAGGGCCAAGGCGGGCCGGCAGCGCCGACAGCGCGCCAGGGTCGCAGTGCCAACGCCACTGCCAGCGCGGCGGTGGCCAGGGTCAGGTCCAGCATCCAGGTCGAGGGCATGGGCCGATTGTGGGTCTGCCGGCGAGCGGCTGGGTTGCCGCCGGCCAAACGCCGTGCGCGCTGGCGATCAACGGTCCAGCTTGCACTGGCTGGCGCCAGACCGGCGTCGCGCGAGATCGGTCTCAGCTGCGGTCAGCGGCTGGTGTGGCGGCCTGGGCCTGCTGCACCGCAGCGGTCCGTGCCAGCACCGTGGATGCATGTTGCTCGGTGGCCAGGCGGTTCATCCCGCCCAGCGTGGCCAGCGTCACCAGCAGCGCCAGTCCCAGGGCGCTGACGCTCTGGACGGTCTGGCTGGAGAATTGTGCGGTGCGTTGGTCGGTGGTGGTCATGGTGTGCTCCAAGGGGTCGCGAGTTGCTGTGGGATGAACTCTAAGCACCCCCTGGCACCGCCACCAGCGCAGGGCGACAGACCGGCATCCCGTGCCGACAGCCGGTTGCCGGCCCCGATGAGCCGTTCCAGTCCCCAGGCTGCAACCGCCATGAAAAAGGGCCCCGAAGGGCCCTTTTGGCGTGCGGCGCACCGGCCGCATCAACCGGTGCTGGCGATCAGCCCTGCCGACGACGCGCCAGCGAGCCGATGGCCAGCAGGCCGGCCAGCATCAGTGCGTAGGTCTCGGGCTCAGGCACCGGGGTAGGCACGACCGAGAAGCTGAGCGTGTTCTGGTTGTTGCCGATCACGCTGGCAAACTCCCCAAGGCCGGCTGACGCTGTCAGGGTCAGCACGCCGCCGCTGAAGCTCAGCGAGTTGTACGACGGCGTGCCCATCGTGCCTTCACGCGCGTGATAGCCTGAGTTGTAAGTGCCCGCCGAGAACGTGGTGTTCTTGGTCAGCATACCGCCGAACACACCGGCCGGAATGCCATTGACCGCCACGTTGCCGCTCGCTTCAGCGCTGGTGCTGGCGCCGGTGCCGACCTCGTTGAACACCAGGTTGCCCAGGAAGCCGGTGATGCCCGACAAGGTGAACCCGGGCTTGGCGGTGATCGTGAACGACGGCAAGTCAAAGCTGGCCGTCTGCAGGCCCTGGCCCGCGCTGACCACGCCCACTGTGTTTGACACGTTCCAGCCGAAACCTTCGTTGGTGCCGTCGCCGAAGGTGAAGCTGACGTTGCCAAAGCCGGTGGTCATGTTGTCGTAGCTGACCGTGTAGCCGTTCAGGTCCACGGAGGCAGCATTGGCCGACAGCGCGGCCAGTGCGGTGACGATGGCGGCAAAAACAGGTTTGAGTTGCATGGTGGGTGTCCGGTAACGGGGTTTGCGAGCGTTGTGGGGGTCACAACGCGCCATCGATCGATGTCATTGAAGTGTCATGGAGATCATGCCCCGAAGCGCTGCCGCCGGCCAGACGTGATTTGCGCAACCCCCGCGAATGGGTGGGCCGAGCCCGGCCAAGCTTGGCCCGATGCGCCGATTTGGTGCGTCTGCGGGTCAATGTGACTGTCCCGTTCGCCCGCGCACCTGCGTACCGCCGCGTTGGCACCTGGCCGCCGGTGAGAATCGAGCCATGAGCGATGCAGAACCGCAAATCACCTGGCTGGACGATGCCGGCCAGCCCCAGCACACCCGCTGGCGCTCGCTGGCAGGCCATCCGCCGCCGCTGCGGGTGGTGCTGGCCGACGACACCCTGAGCGCCGACGCGGCGTTCCGCCTGGCGCAAGACGGCACCGGCCTGCTCTGGCGCGGCGACTACCAGAATGCGCGCCACCTGCTGCAAGCGCTGGGCCGCCGGCTGGACAGCCGCCCGGCGCGAAGCGGCGCGCCGGCCCGCCCGCCCGCGTCGTTGACCGCCATCTTTCTGGCCCAGCGCGAGGCACAAGCCCGGCGCGCGCGCATCCTCGGCCAGGTGCTGCTGCCCTTCGATGCCGACCACGGGGTGCCGCTGCGCCGCGCCCCCGACCTGCGCGCCGCCGGCGCGATGGCGCACGGGCCGGTGGGCCAGCACTACGTCGGCTCGCTGCGCGAGTTGCTGGGGCTGGTGGGCTCTTTCGAATGGCGCAAGAAGGGCGTGATGATCGCGGCGCTGGGCGCAGCCATCCACCCGCACCACGGGGTGTTTTCGCCGGTTCGGGGTGAGTATGTCGACCTGGTGGCCAAGGCGCCGCTGCCGGCCGCCGCAGCGCGCGATGGCGCTTTCGACATCGGCTGCGGCACAGGGGTGCTGGCGGCGGTGTTGGCGCGGCGCCAGCTGCGCGTGACCGCCACCGACCTGTCGCCCGCCGCGCTGGCCTGCGCCGCCGACAACCTGGGCCGGCTGGGTCTGGCCGGCGCTGTCAGGTTGCAGGCGGCGGATCTGTTTCCGGACGGCCGTGCCGGCCTGGTCGTGTGCAATCCGCCGTGGGTGCCGGCGCCCGCCAGCTCGGCGCTGGACGCCGCCGTCTACGACCCCGACAGCCGCATGTTGCGTGGTTTCCTGGCCGGCTTGACGGCGCACCTGGTGCCGGGTGGTGAGGGCTGGCTGATCCTGTCGGACCTGGCCGAGCACCTGGGCCTGCGCAGCCGCGCCGAGTTGCTGGGCTGGATCGCTGCGGGCCGGCTGCGTGTGCTGAGTCGCATCGACACCCGGCCCCAGCACCGTAAGGCAGCGGACGCCACAGACCCGCTGCATGCGGCGCGGGCGGCCGAGTTGACCTCGCTGTGGCGGCTGGGTCTGGCCTGACCGGCAAATACTTTTTCACGCCGAACCCTGCCGGCAACCTGTGACCTGCCAGGGCGGGCTATGCTCGGATCAGCGCGGCCCAGTATCTCGGCGTGGCCGCCAGACCAACCGGGTGCGCGCCATGTCCGATGCGTTGACTGTTGATGTTGTCGAGCCTGCGCTCGCGCCGCTGTGCGGCACGCTGCTGTTGATCGGGCACGACGGGGCGCGCGTCAAGCGTGTGCGGCAGTTGCTGGACGCCCACGACGGCGTGCGGCTGCAACATGCCGCCAGCGGGTTGGAGGGTGTGCGACTGGCCCTGACCGAGCTGCCCGACCTGGTGCTGCTGGACCTGCGGGTGCCGGACCTGGGCGGCGCCGAGGTGATGCGCCGGCTCAACGGCGAGATTGCCAGGCGTGGCCTGCGGGTGGCGGTGCTGACCGCCGAGCGCGGCGCGATGGACACGATCAGGGCCATGAGCCTGGGCGCTTTCGAGTTCTGGCTGGAGCCGCTGCGCCCGTCGGCGTTTGATGCCGGCCTGCGTCGTGCGCTCACCGGCCGGTCACCCGACCCGGCCTGCACGCTGCAGCAAGCGCGCTAGGCGGGCCGCTGCAACCTGGCCGGCGCCGGGGACGGCGCCAGGGCAGGCCGGCAACCCCGGCCTGGGCCGTCAGCCCGCCAGGCGGGCCACCGTGGCAGCCAGGCGCTCGCCAAACTGGCGTGCGGTGGCGATGTCGCCGGCCACCATCTCGTCGATGCTGGCGTCCGACGGTGTCGCGGTCATCAGGCCGGCCGACGAGCCCACGTTGTTGATGTCGGCGCGGGTGGCGGCCTTGCTGTTGGCCGGCATCATGCCGGTGCCCACCCAGAGCATGCTGTGCTGCATCGCCAGCGTCATCATGTAATGCAGGGTGGAGTGTTTGTCGCCGTTCAGCGGTGCCGAGTTGGTGAAACCGGCGGCCAGCTTGTCCTTCCAGACCTGGCTGTACCAGGGCTTGCTGGACGCATCGGCAAACTTCTTGAACTGCCAGCTCACGCTGCCCATGTAGGTGGGCGAGCCAAAGACGACCATCCTGGCCGCGGCCAGCGCGTCCCAGCCGGCTTCGGGCAGGTTGCCCTCGGCGTCGATGGCCAGCAAGTGAGCGCCGCTGGTGGCGGCGACCGCCTCGGCGACTTTGGCGGTGTGGCCGTAAGCACTGTGGTAGACGATGACGATGGCGCTCATTTGGCAACCTCCACGGCCGTCAGGCCGGGTGACTCGATGCCGAACAGGTTGACCAGCCCGGCCACGCCGTGCACGGCAGGCCCGTCGATGCGGAAGTCGGCGGCCGGCTCGCCCGGGCCGCTGATCTTGGGCCGCAGGCCGGCATAGCCCGGTTGCAGCACGCCGTCGGGCAGGGCCGGCCAGTAGCGCCGCACCTCGGCGTAAAAGGCGTCGGCACCGGCGGCGGGCACGGTGTAGTCGATCTGCTCCACCCACTCGAAGCTGGGGCCGAAGCGGGCCTGTCCGCCCAGGTCCAGCGTCAGGTGCACTCCCAGGTGGCTGCTCTGGCCGGGTGCCGGGTAGACCAGGCGCGAAAACGGCGCACGGCCGGGCAGCGTGAAGTAGCAGCCTTTGGCCAGGTGGCCGCGCGGCACTGCCGCCGGATCCAGGCCCACCAGCCTGCGGGCCAGCGCCGGTGCGCCCAGGCCGGTGCTGTTGACCACCGCGGCGGCGCGCAGCGTCAACACCACGTCGGGGCCGGCGCTGTCGCCGACGTCCAGCTCGATGCCTTGTGGCGTGGCGCGCCAGCCCAGCTCCGGCGAGCGCAGCGCCAGCACCGCGCCGCAGCGCTCGGCGTCACCCAGCAGGGTCAGCATCAGGCCGTGGCTGTCGATGATGCCGGTGGACGGTGAATGCAGCGCGCCCACGCTGTGCAGCGCCGGCTCCAGCGCGCTGGCCTGGGCGGGCGTCAGCCACTGCAGGTCGGCCACGCCATTGGCCAGCGCGGTGGCCTGCAGGCGTTTGAGGGCCGGCAACTCGCCGGCATGGGTTGCCACCACCAATTTGCCACAGCGGCGGTGGGCCACGCCGTGATCTGCGCAGTAGGCGTAGAGCAGCTGCTTGCCGTGCACACACAGCTGCGCCCGGAGCGAGACGGTCGGGTAGTAGATGCCGGCGTGGATGACCTCGCTGTTGCGGGCGCTGGTGATGGTGCCGAAGGCGTTTTCCGCCTCCAGGATCAGCACCTCGCGGCCGGTGGCGGCCAACGCCCGCGCGACCGCCAGGCCGACCCCGCCGGCACCGATCACGACGGCATCGGTGTGTTCCAGAGTGCCGTGGCGGGAATGCCGGTCAGGCAGGCAGGCGGGCAGGACGGCGGGCAGGGGTCATACGCCGCCAGCCACCAGCGCCGCCAGGGCCTCGCCCACTTGCGTGGTGTTGGCGCTGCCGCCCAGATCGGGCGTGCGTGGGCCGTCGCGCAGCACCTGCTCGATGGCCCGCAGCATCGCGTCGTGCGCGTCCCGGTGGCCCAGAAAGTCCAGCATCATCGCTGCCGACCAGACCATCGCCACCGGGTTGGCGATGTTCTGGCCGTAGATGTCTGGCGCCGAGCCGTGTACCGGCTCGAACAGGCTGGGGAACTTGCGCTCGGGGTTCAGGTTGGCGCTCGGCGCGATGCCGATGGTGCCGGTGCAGGCCGGCCCCAGGTCGGACAGGATGTCGCCAAACAGGTTGGTGGCGGCCACCACATCGAACTTTTGCGGCGACAACACAAAACGCGCGGCCAGGATGTCGATGTGCTGCTTGTCCCAGCTGATGTCGGGGTGCCGGGCGGCGGCTTCGGCCGCGCGCGCGTCCCACCAGGGCATCGAGATGGCGATGCCATTGCTCTTGGTGGCCACCGTCACATGCTTGCGCTGGCGTGTGCGCGCCAGGTTGAAGGCGTAGTTCAGCAGGCGCTCGCTGCCATGGCGGGTGAAGACACTCTCCTGCAGCACAAACTCGCGCTCGGTACCCTCGAACATCGTGCCGCCCACGGCGCTGTACTCGCCCTCGGTGTTTTCGCGCACGATCAGCATGTCGATCTCGCCGGGCTTTCTGCCGGCCAGCGGACACGGCACGCCCTCGAACAACCGCGCCGGCCGCAGGTTGATGTACTGGTCGAACTCGCGGCGGAACTTCAGCAGGCTGCCCCACAGCGAGATGTGGTCGGGCACCTGCGCCGGCCAGCCCACCGCGCCGAACAGGATCGCGTCCATGCCGCCGATCTGCGCCTTCCAGTCATCCGGCATCATCTGGCCGTGCTGGGCGTGGTAGTCGCAGCTGGCCCAGGCGATGGGCGTGAAGTCCAGCGCCAGGCCGAAGCGGTGGGCGGCGGCGTCCAGCACACGGCGGCCTTCGGGCATCACCTCCTTGCCGATGCCGTCGCCGGGGATGATTGCGATGCGCTGGGGGCTGCTCATGGGGGCCTCTCGGGGTTCGGGAGCCGCATGCTAGCCGCTGACTGCGGGTGGATCCCGGCGGCATCGCCCGGCGGCCGGTCGGCGCATCGGCTGCGGGTGATCCGGCAACCCCTGATCTTCGTCAAGGCGAGCGGGGGTGGCTGCGTTTAGCCTGCCACCTGCTTACCCGACCCCCAGCCGCATCGCGGCTGGCACCCCATGCCGACTGCCTCTGCCGACCTTGCGGGCCTGCCCGCCGCCATCCCCGCCCTCCTGCTGCCGGCACTGGCTGCCAGCGGTCTGGAGACGCTGACGCTGGCCGGCCGCCGCCTGCTGCCTATCGTGCAGGGCGGCATGGGCGTTGGCGTGTCGGCGCATCGGCTGGCGGGCGCGGTGGCCGCGCAAGGTGGCGTGGGCACGCTCAGCTCGGTGGATTTGCGGCGCCACCATCCCGACCTGATGGCGCGCACCGAGGGCCTGGCCCTGCGTGTCGGCTGCGATGCCGATACCAAGGCGCAGATCGACGCCGCCAACCTGGAGGCGGTCGAGCGCGAGGTCAAGGCGGCACGCAGCGCCGCCGGCGGCCGCGGCCTGATCGCGATGAACGTGATGCGGGCCGTCAGCGACTACGCGGCCTACGTCCGGCGCTCGCTCGAAGCCGGGGTGGACATGGTGGTGGTGGGCGCAGGCTTGCCGCTCGACCTGCCCGATCTGGCCGCCGACCATCCCAAGGCGCTGCTGGTGCCCATCCTCAGTGATGCCCGGGGCGTGGCGCTGGTCGTCAAGAAATGGGAGCGCAAGAAGCGCCTGCCCGACGCCATCGTGATCGAGCACCCCCGGCTGGCCGGTGGTCACCTGGGTGCTGCCCGCATCACCGACCTGAACGACCCGCGCTTCGATTTCGAGCGGGTGATTCCGGAGTCGCTGGACTTCTTGCGCAAGGCCGGGCTGGAGGGGCGCATTCCGCTGATCGCCGCCGGCGGCATCCGCAGTTGCGAGGACATCGGCCGCCTGCAGGCGCTGGGCGCGGCCGGCGTGCAACTGGGCACCCCGTTTGCGGTGACCACCGAATGCGACGCCAGCGAGGCCTTCAAACGGGTGCTGGCCGAGGCGCGCGACGAGGACCTGGTCGAGTTCACCAGCGTGGCCGGCCTGCCGGCGCGGGCGGTGGGCACACCCTGGCTGCGGGCCTACCTCAAGATCGAGCACCGGCTGCAGGCGGTGGCCCATGCCAAGTCGCGCTGCACCAAGGCCTTTGACTGCCTGGCCCAGTGCGGCCTGCGCGACGGCACGCCCGGCTGGGGCCAGTTCTGCATCGACAACCAGCTGGCCGCCGCGCTGCGCGGGGATCTGAAAAAAGGCCTGTACTTTCGCGGCGTGGGTGCCTTGCCCTTCGGTGAGCAGATCCGCAGCGTGCGGGCCTTGATCGAGCGGCTGCTGACCCGCCGGCTGGACGTGTCGGCGGCGCTGAGCCTGGGCTCGGGCGTGGCCGTGCCGGCCTGAGAGCCTGAGAGTCTTTCGTTCATGCCCGCTCATCACGCCCAAAAACGCCCGCTCGTCGTTGCAAATGCTCGCCATAGCCCGGGCTATGGCTCCGCTTTGCGCCTAGATCGGACGCCTTTGGACGCGCTGCTCGGTCG
>JBBQAH010000053.1:0-17330 GCA_038316145.1 Burkholderiales bacterium | reverse complement strand
CCCCCAAAGTTGTCCACAGATACGGTGGATAGGCTTCAAAACACCTTTTGAATCATGGGCTTGAACGCCTTTCGTGACCGGAATATGAGGAAGACCCGCCAACTGGAGTGCTGAGGCTCGCCTCTGTGGCCGCGTTGGCATGCCGAACGTTGCTGCTGCGTCCGCACCCTGGCGGGTCGTGCTGCTGTCGGGCGCTGACCCGGCCCATCCCGCCGCCCTGCTGCTGGACCGAACGCTGCGGCACGCCATCCAGGCAGCAGCGCCGAATGGGGTCGAGTTTTTTGCCGACCCTTTCGACGGCATGTGCTTTGGCAACAGCGATCTGAGGCCCGAGCTGCTGGCCTTGCTGACGAAAAAGTACGCCCAGCAGGCCCGTGCCATTGCCGCCTTCAACCCCGATGAACCGTGGCGCGTCGCAAAGCCTTGAGTCGCTAGGTTTGGCCCGCAAGCCCCCCAAAAGCACCCGCCCGCCTGCTGCCCCGACCCGTGCCGCGGCGGCTGCCTCGCCTGCTGCGGCCAACCGGCCGCCACCTTCGTTTAATGGGGAGGCAGCTTCCGGTGGCGTTGGCGGTGCTGCCGGCAAGGGCGGGCGGGTGCAGCTGGTGCGCCTGCGGGTGGCGCTGCTGCTGCTGGTGGTGCTGTGGGTGGTGCTGTTGGTCGGCACCGCCGGCTGGTTCGGATGGGGCGCGTCGCAGGGCCGGCCGGCATCATCGCCGCCCGGCGCGGGCAGCGCGGCCACGCCGGCCGGGCCTGTGCTGGCAGCAAGCTTTACCGGCAGTTCGGCGTGCGACGGCTGCCATGCCGCCGAGCACCGCGCCTGGCAGACATCGCAGCACGCCGGGCCGATGCAGCACGCCACGCCGGCCTCGGTGCTGGGCGACTTCGACAACGCCCGCTTCAGCCACGGCGGCATCACGTCGGTGTTTTCGACCCGGGATGGCAAGTTCTATGCCCGCACCGACGGCCCCGACGGCCGGCTGGCCGATTTCGAGATCGTCTACACCTTCGGTCTGGCGCCGCTGCAACAGTACCTGGTGGCGCTGCCCGGTGGCCGGCTTCAGGCCTTGTCCTTCACCTGGGACAGCCGGCCCAAGGCCGCCGACGGTCAGCGCTGGTTTCGCCAATACCCCAACGAGAAGATCGACTTCAAGGACGGGTTGTACTGGACAAAACGCTCGCAGAACTGGAAGTTCATGTGCGCCGACTGCCACTCGTCGCTGGTGAAAAAGGGCTACGACGCTGCAACTGGCCAATTCAACACCCGCTTTGCCGAGATTTCAGTCGGCTGCGAGGCGTGCCACGGTCCGGGATCGGCCCATGCTGCCTGGGCCAAGAACAAGACTGCCGACCCTGCCAAGGGCTTGACCGCAGCGCTGGACGAGCGCCGCGGTGTGGCCTGGCGCATCAACGCCGATACCGGCAACGCGGTGCGCAGCGGGGGCCGCAGCACCGACCGCGAGATCGAGGTCTGCGCCCGGTGACACGCCCGTCGCGCCCAGATCGCCGAGGGCTACCAGCCCGGCAAGCCGTTTTTCGACCACTACCTGCCGTCGGTGCTGGCACCGGGCCTGTACCACCCCGACGGCCAGCAGCGCGACGAAGTTTTCGTGTGGGGTTCGTGGCTGCAAAGCAAGATGCACCGCCAGGGCGTGAGCTGCAGCGATTGCCACGACCCGCACACCCAGAAATTGCGTACTGACGGCAATGCGGTGTGCGCGCAGTGCCATGCGCCGGGCAAGTACGACAGCACCGGCCACCACCGCCACCCGGCCGGCAGTACCGGCACCCCCTGCGCCAACTGCAACATGCCCAAGGCCAACTTCATGGTGATCGACGGTCGGGCCGACCACAGCATGCGGGTGCCCCGACCGGACCTGAGCGTCGCGCTCGGCACGCCCAACGCCTGCAACAGCTGCCACCAAAGCCAGTCGCCGCAATGGGCGGCCGACACATTGCGGGGCTGGCTGGGGCGAGATCGCGCCGGTTTCCAGAGCTTTGCCTCGGCCTTTCATGCCGCCGACACCGGCCGCGCCAACGCCCAGGCCGGTCTGGCGGCCTTGGCCGGCGACGCCAGCGAGTCCCCGATCGCCCGTGCCTCGGCGCTGGACCGGCTGTCCCGTGCCGGCGCTGGTGAAAACATCGCCGCCGCGCGGCAACCTGCCGGCGATGTGCAGCCGTTGCTGCGCCTTGCCGCGGCCCAGGCGGCGGCCACCCTGCCCGAGGCCGAGCGCGCCCGCGTGGCCGGGCCCTTGCTGGCCGACCCTCGGCGGGCGGTGCGCATCGAAGTGGCGCGTGCGTTGGCCGGCGAGCAGGACGGCTTGCCATCCGACCAGCGCGCCGGCTGGCAGGCCGCGGCGGACGAGTACATCGCCACCCAGACCTGCAACGCCGACCGTCCGGAGGCGCAGACTGCGCATGAAGGATATCGAGCGTGCCGCCCAGCTGGCGCCGGACGAAGCCCGGTATGCCTATGTGCTGGGGGTGGTGCTGCACGCCGCCGGCCGGACCGGCGATGCATTGCAGGTGCCGGCGCAGCGCCGGGTCAGCCCTTTTCGGTGGACAGCGGCGTGCGCACTTCGCAGCGGATGCCACGCTCGCCCTGCTCGGACCACAGAACCTGGCCGCCCAGCAGCTTGACACGCTTGCGCACCCCGCCCAGCCCGAGGCCGTGTGACCAGGCCGCAGGCTGGCGGCCGCAGCCGTCGTCGGTCACGGTCAGCAGCAGGCGGCCACGGTCGACGTGGACGACGATCTCGACCTGCGTGGCCCGGGCATGGGTGATGATGTTGTTGACCAGCTCACGCAGCACCCGCGTCAGGCCGGACCACTGCACCACTGACAGCAGCATGTCGCGGTCGGCAGAAAAGCTCCAGCGCAGGTCGCAGCCGGTGGCGCCCAGGCGCTGGCTGATGTCGGCCTTCCACTCGGCTGCGGCGTGCGACAGGCGGTGGTTGCCGGCCGCCAGCCCACGGGTCAGGGTTTTCAAGTCCTGCAGGGTGTGGCGGATGTATTCCTCGATCTCCGGGTTCTGGGCCTGGTACATCAGGGTCAGCAGGCGCGCCCCGATGTCGTCGTGCAGGTCCTGGGCAATGCGGGTGCGCTCCTCGGTGCGGCCTTGCTCCACCGCCCGGTCGTAGGCCACGGCACGCCGCAACTGCTCGATCAAGCGCTCGGCCAACAGCTGGTCGTCATGGGTAAACAGGCGGCGGCCGCGGCGCGCATAACGCAGCACGATGGCACTCCGCCGGGTGTCGGCCGGGCCGACGTCCGGCAGCTGCGGGATCGGCACCACCAACGTCGCACCATCTGCCGATACCCGGATGCGCGACACCGGCTGGTCGGTGCGCACCATCTCCAGTGGGTCGAACACCTCGCGCAGCAGGCCGCTGATCTGGCGCCCGGCCTGCCCGGGCGCCTGCTCCAGCTCGCGCGCCACCCGGTACAGGCTGTCGAACATGCGTTCGGCGCTCAAGGTGCCGGACCCCGCAAGCGGCCCCAGAATCCACGGCCGTGCGGCCAGGTACACCGCCGCCGCAGCGGACAATGCCAGCAGCCAGGTCACCAGCAGGGCAGGGGTGAACAGCGCGTCGATCAGCAATGCCAGCGAGCAGGCCACGGTGCTGGCGCCAGCCCCGATCGCCAGCTCGCGCAGCAGCTGCCGGGCTTGCGACAAAAACGGCGCCAGCATCAGCAGAGACGCGACGAAGACAGTCCAGACGACCGGTGAGGCCCAAAGCAAGGTGCGCTGGGTCTCGCTGGCCGGACTGGCTATCGCCACTGCCACGCTCAACAAGGCCAGCGTGCCGCAGCCGGCCAGCACCAGGCGCTGCAGCATGTCGGCCAGCGGGCTGCCGTGTTGCCGGTGGGCGCTGTGCAACACCGCGGCCGCTGCCAAGCCGTAACCCAGCATCAGGGTCTGGCTCCACCACCAACGCTCGGCACCTGATGGGGCCATGAGCCCGTCCAGCGCCGTCCAGCCCGGCACTGGCGCCACCCCAAGCGCCAACGCCGCCCCAAGCACCAACGCCGCCCCAAGCACCAACGCCGCCCCCAGTGCAACTACCCAGGCCGGCAGCGCAAATTTGCGCGCCGCGGGCAGGTGATCAGGGTAGACCATCACCGCGTGCAGCACGGCCGCGACGGTGACCAGGTCAGCCAGCAGGCGCAGCGCGGGGCCGAACATCACCAGACCGCCAGGCAAACCCAGGCCGGGCAGGGCTTCGGTGCCGATCAACACCAGGTTGACGGCCTGCGCCAGCGCCATCGCGCCGTAAAGCCAGGCGACCCGCCCCGGCGCCATGTTGCGAACCAGGACTGCGGCCAGGCACAGTGCCAGTGCCAGGCTGCACAACAGCCAGCAGGCCGCGCCCAGGCCCGCCAAGCCCCGCGGGCGCGGGATGAGTGCCACGGTCGAGCCGGACTCGAAGACCAGCGTCAGGCGCGGTTGCGCCGCAGCCAGCGCCAGCTGGGTTTGCAGCGCCTGGCTGCGTGCGGCCTCCGAGGCGTCGACCGTCCAGCGTGCTGATCGCACCAGGCTTGCCAGGCCGGTATCGAGGTGCTGGCCGTCGGCCAGCTGCAGCGCCACCAGTCGCTGGCCGGCAGCAGGGTGCAGGCTGGCATCGGTGCTGGACACCAGAGCGAGGCCGCCAGCGGGTGCGTTGCGCCAGACACCCGGCAGGTGCGGCATGGCGGCCAGCCAATGCAGCCACAGCGTCAGCCCCAGCGTGCCCAGCAGCCCCACCAGCAGCAGGCTGCGCAGCAGCGTGCCGTCTGACTGCGGCTGGCGCCGGGTGCCCAGGGCCGCACCCAGCCAGCCTGAATCGATTTGGGTGTCGCTGGCGCCGGTGTTGGTCTTGGACGCAGGTGCTGGCGCGGGCATCGTCGGTCAGCAGCCCGCGGGCGGCCCGGTCAGACCAGGCCCTGCTTGGTGGCCAGCACGGCCGCCTCGGCCCGGCTCGATACGTTGAGCTTCTTGTAGATCGACTTGATGTGGTCGTTGACGGTAAACCACTTGATGCCCATCAGGCTGGCGATCTCCTTGATCGTGAAGCCTTTGCTCAGGTAAGTCAGCACCTCGCTCTCGCGCGGTGTCAGGCGGTCGTGGTCGGGGATCTTCTCGATCGGCACCGGTGCGCTGGTGGTGCTGAAGTCGTGCGGCATTGAAAACCCGGACTCCGGCGCCAGCCCGCTGCCGCGGCCGCCCTGACGGAAGTGGGTGAGCAGCCGCCGCGCAATCGCCGGCGACAGCGGTGGCTGGCCGCGCACGATCTTCTGCAACTCCTCGACCAGCACCTCGAAGCGGTCCTCCTTGAGCAGGTAGCCGTCAGCGCCGCACTGCAGCGCGGGGAACAGGTGGTCGTCGTCGGAGTACAGCGTGGTCACGATCTTGGTGGCCGGGTAGCGCGTCAGCTCGGCCAGCAACTCCATGCCGTTGCCGTCGGGCAACTCCAGGTCGACCAGGATCAGCTTGAACGGATCAACCCCATGCAAGCCGCTGGCGCCGCCCGTCAGGCTGATCTGCGCACGCGCCGATTCCAGGTCGCCTGCCTCGGTGATGTGCAGGGTGTCGCTGAAGCTTTCGCGCACGACACGGCACAAAAAGCTGCGCGCCACCGGGTTGTCTTCCAGTATCAGGACCTTGACGGTCATAGTGATGCCTCCCCTGCGGGATGCTAGCGCAGTTGTCCCCGGCGATTGCCTGCCAAAGTGTGTCCGGATCATCCAGAGTAACCAGGGGTTGCGGCAGGGCCAGTCGGCCTGCGCGGCAGGATCGGCTGGGGCACGGTGCCTACAATCGTCTCCCCATGCGCATCCTCATAGCAAACGACGACGGTTACCTGGCGCCCGGGCTGGCTGCGTTGGTGGCAGCAGTACAGGGTTTGGGCGAGATCGACGTGATCGCGCCCGAGCAAAACGCCAGCGGCACTTCCAACGCCCTGACGCTGAACCGCCCGCTGCAGGTCTTCGAGGTGGCTGGGGCGATCCCACGCATGCGTTTTGTCAACGGCACGCCGTCGGACTGCGTGCACGTGGCCTTGACGGGCTTGTTGGGCTACCGGCCTGACCTGGTGCTGTCCGGCATCAACCAGGGCGCCAACATGGGCGACGACACGCTGTACTCCGGCACCGTGGCCGCGGCGATGGAGGGCTATCTGTTCGGCGTGCCGGCGATTGCGTTTTCGCAGACCCACAAAGGCTGGACCGACCTGGATGCCGCCGGCCGCGTGGTGCGCTCGGTGGTGCAGCAAATCCTGGCCCAGGGCCTGGCGGGCCACCCCTTTCTGCTCAACGTCAATATTCCCAACCGGCCGGACGCCGATGCGTTGCCACGGCGCATCACGCGACTGGGGCGGCGCCATGCCAGCGAGGGCGTGATTTGCCAGCAAAACCCGCGCGGCGAGCCGATCTACTGGATCGGCCCGGCCGGCGATGCCCGCGAGGCCGGCGAGGGCACCGACTTCCATGCCACCGCCAACGGCTGCGTGTCGATCACACCGTTGCAGGTCGACCTGACCGATCACGCACGCCTGCCCGATTGGCGGGTGCGGCTTGAAAGCTCGGCATGAGCGCTGACGGTGACCCTGTCCGGGCGCCGCGCTTCCCCCTGCCGCTGGAGCGGGTTGGCCGTGCCGGCATCACCGCCCGGTCGCGCGAAACCCTGAGGCCGCAACGCCCGCTGCATGAAGCGGCCCGCGATGCGGGCCGGCATGCCGTGCCCCAGGGGCTGGGCCTGGATTCGGCGCAGGTGCGCCAGCGCATGGTGCAACGGCTGCGGGGCGAAGGCATCCGCTGCGAGCCGGTGTTCGAGGCCATGCACGCGGTGCCGCGCCACTTGTTTGTCGATACCGCGCTGGCGATCCAGGCCTACGAGGACACCAGCCTGCCGATCGGCCATGGCCAGACGATCTCCAAGCCGTCTGTCGTGGCGCGCATGATCGAGCTGCTGTTCGACAGCGCCCATGCCCGGGCCGGCGGCCACCTCGGCTGCACGCTGGAGGTGGGCACCGGCTGCGGCTACCAGACCGCGCTGCTGGCCCGGTTGGCCAAGCGCGTGGTGTCGATCGAGCGGCTTCGGCCGTTGTTCGACAAGGCGGGCGGCCACCTGGCCGCCTGGCGCATGGACCATGTGCGGTTGCTGCACGGCGACGGCATGCTGGGCCATGGCCCGAACGCACCCTACGACAGCATCATCGCCGCCGCCGGTGGTGATGCACTGCCGCAGGCCTGGCTGGACCAGTTGGCAGTGGGCGGACGCCTGGTGGCGCCGATGCACCGCGCCGGCGGGCGCGGCCAGGTGCTGGTGGTGGTCGACCGCCACGCAACCGGCATCGTGCGCAGCGAGTTCGAGGCCGTGCATTTCGTCCCTCTAAAATCGGGCATCGTCTGAACCGACCCCTGCCCAGGTCAGCCACCATGCATCCTTCGTTTTCGACGCCACGCCCGGCTGCGGTCTGGCTGTTGGCCCTGGCCCTGGCCGCAGGTCTGGCGGGTTGTGCATCGGCACCCAACAAAGCGCCGATCGAAGACCGCAAACCCGGCCGCCCGACCGCGCCCCCAAGCGCCGCTGCGCCCGCGGCCTCGGCCGGAGAATCGACCGGCGCCGCTCCCGACACCGCCAAGCCCATGCCCGGCGCCGAAAACGCCGGCAAGCCGGGCTACTACTCGGTCAAGCCGGGTGACACCCTGATCCGCATCGGGCTGGACAACGGCCAGAACTGGCGCGACGTGGCGCGCTGGAACAACATCGACAAACCCAACCTGATCGAGGTGGGACAGGTGCTGCGGGTGGTACCGCCCGGTGTGGATCCCGCTGCGGTGGCCAGCCGTGGCGTTGCCCCGACCAAGGTGGAGTCGCGGCCGCTGGACGGCAAGCCTGCGCCCGCAGGTGTGGCGGCTGGGGCTGCTGTCGTGGTGCCGTCCGCACCGGCGGCCAGTGCGCCCGCGCCTGCCGCTGCTGTTGCCTCACCCGCCGCTGCACCCGCCGCCGCCAAGGTTGACCCGGACGACGAGCCGACCTGGGGCTGGCCGGCGTCGGGTGCCGTCCTGGCCGGGTTCGAGGAGGGCCGCCACAAGGGCCTGGCGATCAACGGCAAAGCCGGCGACCCGGTACTGGCCGCCGCCGATGGCCGGGTGGTGTACGCCGGATCGGGCCTGCGCGGTTACGGCAACCTGGTCATCGTCAAGCACAACAACACCTACCTGACCGCCTACGCCCACAACCAGGCCCTGCTGGTCAAGGAGGACCAGGCGGTGCGGCGTGGCCAGAAGATCGCCGAGATGGGGTCCAGCGATGCCGACCGGGTGCAACTGCACTTCGAGATTCGGCGCCAGGGCAAGCCGACCGACCCGGCCAAGCTGCTGCCAGCGCGTTGACGTTTTTTGGCTTGGCGGGGCTGGGCGATTGTCCCGGCTCAGCGTTTCCCAGAGGGCCGGGGCGGGTTGCACGCGGCTAGCATCCGGTATCGGACGCACACCTGCGGTCCGGCCAGGAGACGACCGCCATGAATACCGCTTCCCTCACCCTTGTTGCGCTGGCCCTGACCGGGCTGGCTTCCGCCCAGGCTCAGGCCCAGGCCCCGGCGCCACAAGGCGTCAGCAAGACCGAGATCCTGATCGGATCGATCCAGGACCTGTCGGGGCCGGTCGCGGCCTTCGGCAAGCAGTCGCGCAGCGGTATGCAATTGCGCGTCGACGAGATCAACGAGCAGGGTGGCATCAATGGCCGCAAGCTCAAATTGCTGGTCGAGGACAACGGCTACGACCCCAAGCGGGCCGTGCTGGCCGCGCAAAAGCTGGTCAACCAGGACAAGATCTTCCTGATGGCGGGCCACATCGGCACCGCGCACAACAATGCGGCAATGCCAGTGCAGTTCGAGAAGAACGTCATCAACTTTCTGCCGATCACCGCCGCACGCGAAATGTACGAGCCCTTCCACAAGCTCAAGTACGCGTTTGCCGCCACTTACTACGACCAGATCCGCACTGCGCTGCCCTCATTGGTGAAGGAGAAGGGTGCCAAGAAGGTCTGCACCCTGTATCAGGACGACGAGTTCGGCCTGGAGGTGTTGCGGGGTGCCGAGGCGGCGCTGAAGGGCCTGAACATGGAGCTGGTCGAGAAAACCAGCTACAAACGCGGCGCCACTGATTTTTCGTCCCAGGTGGCCAAGATGAAGGCCGGTGGCTGTGACTTCGTGGTGCTCGGCACCATCATTCGCGAGACCATCGGCGCCATTGGCGAATCGCGCAAGACGGGCTTCAACCCGACCTTCCTCGGGTCGAGCGCGTCCTACACCGACCTGATCCACAAACTCGGCGGCAAGCCGATGGATGGCCTGTACGCCACGATGACGGCGCAGCACCCCTACCTGGACGAGGCGTCTCAGCCGCTGCGCTTCTGGGCCAACAAGTACAAGACCAAGTTCAGCGAAGACCCGACGGTGTTCTCGGTTTACGGCTACCTGATCATCGACACCTTTGCCAAGGCAGCGCAGAAGGCCGGGGCGGGTCTGAACACCGACAATTTCATCAAGGCCATGGACACCTTGACGATCGAACCCGACATGTTCGGCTCGCCAAAGATCGCCTACACCGCCACAAAACGCCTCGGCAACGACCTGTCCCGCCTGTCGCAGATCACCGATGGCCGCTGGAAAGTGGTCTCGGACTACATCAAGCCCTGATCCCCGGTTGTGCCTGCACCAGCCGCCTCCGGGCGGCTTTTTTCTGGGCGGGATAATCTCGTGCATGACAGATCGTGATGAATGGTTGAAGGTCGACTCGATCGACCTGGAAGCGCAGGGCGTGGCCCGCAACGCCGAGGGCAAGGTGGTGTTCATCGAAGGCGCCTTGCCAAGTGAACAGGTGCAGGTGCGGGTAGGCCGCAGCAAAACGGCTTGGGAGCAGGGCGAGATGACCGCGATGCGGCGCGAGAGTGCACTTCGGGTGCGGCCGGGCTGCCCGCACTTCGGCCTGCACCCGGGCTCTTGTGGCGGCTGCAAGATGCAGCACCTGGACGCCAGCGCCCAGGTCGCCGTCAAGCAACGGGTGCTGGAGGACAACCTGCAGCACCTGGGCAAGGTCAAGCCCGAGCGCATGTTGCGGCCCATCGAGGGCCCGACCTGGGGCTACCGCTACCGGGCCCGCCTTTCGGTGCGGTTTGTGGCCAAGAAGGGCACGGTGCTGGTGGGCTTCCACGAGCGCAAGAGCCGTTACCTGGCCGACATGCAAGTCTGCCCGGTGCTGCCGGCGCGGGTCAGCCAGATGCTGATGCCGCTGCGGGCGCTGATCGGCAGCATGGACCAGCGTGACAGCCTGCCGCAGATAGAACTGGCCATCGGCGAGCGCAGCGAGGGCCTGGTAATTGCGCTGGTGCTGCGTCACCTGGCGCCTGTGACGCCGACCGACCGGGACCGCTTGCGCGCCTTTGCCACCGAGCATGGTGTGCAGTGGTGGTTGCAGCCCAAGGGGCCGGACACGGTGCATCTTCTGGACGAGGGCGGGGTCGAGCTGGCCTATTGCCTGCCGGAGTTCGGCATCACCATGCCGTTCAAGCCCACCGATTTCACCCAGGTCAACCACGCCATCAACACCGTGCTGGTGGGGCGGGCCCTTCGCCTGCTGGCGCCCACCGCCCAGGAGCGGGTGATCGACTGGTTCTGCGGCCTGGGCAACTTCACCCTGCCATTGGCCACGAAGGCGCGTGAGGTGCTGGGTATCGAAGGCAGCGAGACGCTGGTGCAGCGCTCGCGTGACAACGCCCAGCGCAACGGGCTGGCGGCGAAGACGCGCTTTGCCGCCCACAACCTGTTTGAGTTGTCGACCGACGACCTGCTCGCCTTTGGCGCTGCCGACAAGTGGCTGATCGACCCGCCGCGCGAAGGCGCGTTTGCGCTGGTCAAGGCGCTGGTCGATCTGCATGAGGTGCTGCCGACTGGGCCACATGCGGGCTGGACGCCGCCGACGCGTATCGTCTACGTCAGCTGCAACCCGGCCACGCTGGCACGCGACGCCGGCCTGCTGGTGAACCAGGCGGGCTACCGTTGTGTGGCGGCGGGGGCAGTGAACATGTTTCCGCACACGGCCCATGTGGAGAGCATGGCAGTGTTTGAGCGGGTGTGAACCGCTGGCGCGAGGCGATCGGCCAGAAAAAAGGCTCCCGAAGGAGCCCTTTGAACAGCCGAACCGAGGATCAGTCGCGCTCGCCGCCGACAATGCCCAGGATCGCCAACAAGCTCTGGAACACGTTGTAGATGTCCAGGTAAATCGCCAGCGTGGCGCTGATGTAGTTGGTCTCACCGCCGTCGATCACGCGCTTGATGTCGAACAGCATGAAGCCCGAGAAGATCACGATGGCCAGCACCGACAGCGTCATCATCAGCGCGGTGGACTGCATGAAGATGTTGACCACACCTGCCACCAGCAGGATCAGCGCGCCGATGAACAAGAACTTGCCCATGCTGGAGAGGTCACGCTTGATCACCGTGGCCAAGGTGGCCATGCCGAAGAACACCATCGCGGTGCCGCCAAAAGCGGTCATGATCAGCGACGAGCCGTTCTTGAAGCCCAGGATGATCGCCAACATGCGCGCCAGCATCAGCCCCATGAAGAAGGTGAAGGCCAGCAGCACGTAAACCCCGGTGGACGACTCCTTGGTCTTCTCGATCGCATACATGAAACCAAAGGCGCCGGCCAGGAACAGGATGGTGCTCATCCCGTTGCCCATCACCTGCGTGATGCCCGAGGCCACACCCACCCAGGCACCCAGCACGGTGGGCACCATCGACAGCGCGAGCAGCCAATAGGTGTTGCGCAGAACGCGGTTGCGATCGGTGGCCAGCGAGCCCGAGCCGGTTGAGCCCGGGAAGGTTTGCAGGCGTTGTTCGTTCATGGAGCCTCCAGAAGGTGAGTCGGGACAGGACGTTGCGGCGGGTGTGACTCACGCAGCATAGTGTAAGTTCCGCAGGTCAGATCTGCTTGATCGGCGGGCAATCGGTGCGCTTGTCTGAGGCACACTGACCGCCCGACCCCATTGAACGCACCATGCACACCAAATCCGTGTTGACCCTCAGCGATGTTCGCGCCATGGCCGCGGCCGCCGAAGCCGAAGCCTTGAGCCACCAATGGGCGGTGACGATCGCCATCGTCGATGACGGTGGCCACGTGCTGTGGCTGCAGCGGCTGGACGGCGCCGCGCCGATTTCTGCCGCGATTGCCCCGGCCAAGGCCCGAACTGCCGCATTGGGGCGACGCGAAAGCAAGGTCTACGAGGACGTCATCAACCAGGGCCGGGTGTCGTTTTTGAGTGCGCCGGTGCTCGAAGGCATGCTCGAAGGCGGCGTGCCGGTGATGGTGGACGGCCAGTGCGTGGGCGCGGTGGGGGTGTCCGGCGTCAAGTCCGGCGAGGATGCCCAGATCGCGCGCGCCGGTATCGCCGCGCTGGGCTAGACGGCCTCGCACCGTATGGGGGGTCAGGACAAACCCGCAAGGCTATAATCGATGGGTTTACCTGCCACCCCCGCAGCCTAGCGAAACTCCAACGAAGTTTCCCACCGGACTTCCGGCTCACGACGTCTTTCAGTCGCCCGAGCGAAGCTGGGCGCGCGCGACTTCCGGAGTCATCCACTT
Organism: Burkholderiales bacterium; assembly: GCA_038316145.1. Classification (GTDB taxonomy): domain Bacteria; phylum Pseudomonadota; class Gammaproteobacteria; order Burkholderiales; family Burkholderiaceae_C; genus Pseudaquabacterium. Next base: position 4,706 of record JBBQAH010000053.1, on the reverse strand, counting down.
GCTGCCAGTCCTGCCCCCCGCCCTGCTTGCCCTCGCAGACGGCACGGTTTTTCAAGGCAACTCCATCGGCGCTGCCGGCTGCGCGGTGGGTGAGGTGGTGTTCAACACCGCGCTCACCGGCTACCAGGAAATCCTCACCGACCCCAGCTACTGCCGCCAGATCGTCACCCTGACCTACCCGCACATCGGCAGTTACGGCATCAATGCCGAGGACGTCGAAGCCGCCCAGGTGCATGCTGCCGGGCTGGTGATCAAGGATTTGCCGCTTCGCATGTCCAACTTTCGCGCCACGCTGACACTCGACGCCTACTTGCGGCGCGAGGGCACGGTGGCGATTGCCGGCATCGACACCCGCCGCCTGACCCGTGTCTTGCGCAGCAAGGGCGCGCAGAACGGCTGCATCAGCACGTTCGAGGCCGGCACGGTGTTGACCGGTGCTGATCTGGCGCAGGCGGTGGCCCGCGCTCAAGCCGCACCCAGCATGAATGGGCTGGACCTGGCCCGGGTGGTGTCGGTGGCCGAGCCGTACACCTGGACCGAGACCGAATGGCAACTCGGCAGCGGCTACGGCCAGCTGGCCGAGGCCCGTTTCCATGTCGTGGCTTATGACTTCGGCATCAAGCGCAACATCTTGCGCATGCTGGCCAGCCGGGGTTGCCGTGTCACGGTGGTGCCGGCAACCACACCCGCCGCTGCGGTGTTGGCGCTGCAACCCGATGGCATCTTTTTGAGCAACGGCCCGGGTGATCCGCAGCCCTGCGACTACGCCATCACTGCGGCCCGCACGCTGATCGACTCCGGCATCCCGGTCTTCGGCATCTGCCTGGGCCACCAGATCATGGCCTTGGCCGCTGACGCCAAGACCTTCAAGATGAAGTTTGGCCACCACGGTGCCAACCACCCGGTCAAGGACCTGGCCACCGGCCGGGTGTCGATCACCAGCCAGAACCACGGTTTTGCGGTGGATGAATCGTCTCTGCCCGCCAACCTGCGGCCCACCCATGTCAGCCTGTTCGACGGCACGCTGCAAGGCCTGGCCTGGACCGACAAGCCCGCGTTCTGCTTCCAGGGCCACCCCGAGGCCTCGCCCGGGCCGCACGACATTGCCCCCCTGTTCGACCGCTTCACCGCGCTGATGACCACCGCACTGGCGGAGAAGACCCATGCCTAAGCGCCAAGACCTCAAAACCATCCTCATCATCGGCGCCGGCCCGATCGTCATCGGCCAGGCCTGCGAGTTCGACTACTCCGGTGCCCAGGCCTGCAAGGCGCTGCGCGAAGAGGGCTACAAGGTGGTGCTGGTCAACAGCAACCCGGCCACCATCATGACCGACCCCGACACGGCGGACGTGACCTACATCGAGCCCATCACCTGGCAGGTGGTCGAGAAGATCATCGCCAAGGAGCGGCTGGCTTTCCCTGAGGACAAGATGGCCGTGCTGCCGACGATGGGTGGCCAGACGGCGCTGAACTGTGCGCTCGACCTGCACCGGCACGGCGTGCTGGCCAGGTATGGCGTCGAGATGATCGGCGCCAACGAACATGCGATCGAGAAGGCTGAAGACCGGCTGAAGTTCAAGGACGCGATGACTTCCATCGGCCTGGGCTCGGCGCGCAGCGGCATTGCGCACTCGCTCGACGAGGCATGGGCGGTGCACAAGCGTATCAATGCGGAAATCGGTGCCGGGGTCGGCGCCAGCACGAACGCCGGCAACAACGCCAGCAGTACGGGCGGCTTCCCGATGGTGATCCGCCCCAGCTTCACGCTGGGCGGCAGCGGTGGCGGCATCGCTTACAACCGCGAAGAGTTCGAGGAGATCTGCAAACGCGGCCTGGATTTGTCGCCGACCAAGGAGTTGCTGATCGAGGAGAGCCTGATCGGCTGGAAAGAGTACGAGATGGAGGTGGTGCGCGACCAGGCGGACAACTGCATCATCGTCTGCGCCATCGAGAACCTCGACCCGATGGGCATCCACACCGGCGACTCGATCACCGTGGCGCCGGCGCAGACGCTGACCGACAAGGAGTACCAGCTGCTGCGCAACGCCAGCATCGCGATCCTGCGCGAGATCGGCGTGGATACCGGCGGCTCCAACGTGCAGTTCTCGATCAACCCGGTCGATGGCCGCATGGTGGTGATCGAGATGAACCCGCGGGTCTCTCGCTCGTCGGCGCTGGCGAGCAAGGCGACCGGGTTCCCGATCGCCAAGATCGCCGCCAAGCTGGCGGTGGGCTTTACGCTCGACGAGTTGCGCAACGACATCACCGGCGGCGCCGCACCGGCTTCTTTTGAGCCGTCTATCGACTATGTCGTCACCAAGATCCCACGTTTTGCGTTCGAGAAGTTTCCGGCTGCGGACTCACGTCTGACGACGCAGATGAAGTCGGTGGGCGAGGTGATGGCGATGGGCCGCACTTTCCAGGAGAGCTTCCAGAAGGCGCTGCGCGGCCTGGAGACCGGCATCGACGGTTTGAGCGAGCGCACCGGCTGCCAGCCGTCCGACCGCGACGAGATTGTCGAAGCCATCGGCAACGCCGGGCCCGAGCGCATCCTGTTCGTGGCGGATGCGTTCCGCATCGGAATGTCGCTCGACGAGATCTTTGAAGAGACCGCCATCGACCCCTGGTTCCTGGCCCAGATCGAGGACTTGATCAGCACCGAGGCCCAGCTCAAGGGCCGCACGCTGGCCAGCCTGTCGGCCGCCGAGTTGCGCTTCGCCAAGCAAAAGGGCTTCTCGGACCGTCGCCTGGCCAAGCTGATGGCGACCAACCAGCACGAGGTGCGGCGTGCCCGCCACGCGCTGGGTGTGCGCCCGGTCTACAAGCGGGTGGACACCTGCGCGGCCGAGTTCGCCACCGAGACCGCCTACCTCTACAGCTGCTACGAAACCGTGGACGGCGAGTGCGAGGCCGAACCCACAAACCGCAAGAAGATCATGGTGCTGGGCGGCGGGCCCAACCGCATCGGCCAGGGCATCGAGTTCGACTACTGCTGCGTGCATGCTGCACTGGCACTGCGCGAAGACGGCTACGAGACCATCATGGTCAACTGCAACCCCGAGACCGTATCGACCGACTACGACACCAGCGACCGGCTGTACTTTGAGCCGGTGACGCTCGAAGACGTGCTGGAGATCGTGGATAAAGAGAAGCCGGTCGGCGTGATCGTGCAGTACGGCGGCCAGACGCCGCTTAAATTGGCGCTCGACCTGGAGTCCTACGGCGTGCCGATCATCGGCACCTCGCCCGACTCGATAGACATCGCCGAGGACCGCGAGCGTTTCCAGCAGTTGCTGCACACACTCGGCCTGAAGCAGCCACCCAACCGCACCGCGCGCACCGAAGAGTCGGCCCTGGTGCTGGCCCAGGAGATCGGCTACCCGCTGGTGGTGCGCCCGAGCTACGTGCTGGGCGGCCGGGCGATGGAGATCGTGCACGGCGACAAGGACCTGGAGCGCTACATGCGCGAGGCGGTGCGGGTCAGCGACAAATCGCCGGTGCTGCTGGACCGCTTTCTCGACGACGCGATCGAGGTCGATGTCGATTGCATCAGCGACGGCCAGGACGTGATGATCGGCGCGATCATGGAGCACATCGAGCAGGCGGGGGTGCACTCCGGCGACTCGGCCTGCTCGCTGCCGCCCTACACCTTGCCCGGCAAGCTGCAAGACGAGTTGCGCCGCCAGACCACGGTGATGGCACTGGCGCTCAAGGTGGTGGGCCTGATGAACGTGCAGTTTGCGATCCAGGGCGACATCAGCGGCGACGGGGAGGGCGCGGTGGTCTACGTGCTGGAAGTCAACCCAAGGGCCTCACGCACCGTGCCGTTTGTGTCCAAGGCGACCGGCCAGCAACTGGCCAAGATTGCTGCCCGCTGCATGGCTGGCCAGAAGCTGGCGGACCAGACAAGCCGCAATGGCGAGCCGCCGCGCGAGGTGGTGCCGCCGTACTTCAGCGTCAAGGAGGCGGTGTTCCCGTTCAACAAGTTCCCCGGTGTCGATTCGATCCTGGGCCCGGAGATGCGCTCCACCGGTGAGGTGATGGGCGTGGGCCGAACTTTTGGCGAGGCCATGCTCAAGAGCCAGCTCGGTGCCGGCTCGCGCCTGCCGACCCAGGGCACGGTGGTGATCACCGTGAAGAACGGTGACAAGGCGCGTGCGGTGGGTGTGGCGCGTGATCTTGTCGCGCTGGGCTTTTCGGTTGTAGCCACCAAGGGCACGGCGGCGGCCATCGCGGCTGCCGGCGTGCCGGTCAAGGTGGTCAACAAGGTGATGGACGGCCGGCCGCACATCGCCGACATGGTCAAAGGCGGCGAGATTGCGCTGGTCTTCACCACGGTCGACGAGACCCGCACCGCGATTGCCGATTCGCGCTATATCCGCACCGCAGCGCTGGCCAACCGGGTGACCTACTACACCACGATGGCCGGTTGCGAGGCGGCGACCGAAGCACTCAAGCACCAGGCCGGCATGCGTGTCTACAGTCTGCAGGAGTTGCACGCCGAGTTGCACTAAACTCGCGTCCTCGAATCGTTTTCGATGGCCGTTCCGCCGCCTCTGCACCCTGTTTTGGGTGCCCAGCGCGGCGGATTTGTTTTTTATGACCCCTTTGCCCCCAGGAGGCCCCGATGGCCACCATCCCCGTCACCAAGCGCGGTTCTGAAATGCTCAAGGAAGAGCTGCACCGGCTCAAGACCGTGGAACGCC
>JBBQAH010000324.1:0-2630 GCA_038316145.1 Burkholderiales bacterium | reverse complement strand
ATCAAACAAATCCCTCAAACAAACAATCTAACAATAAAGACAATATATTAATCGACCAAATCCATCAATCTATCAATCTATCAAATTTAATTAATCAACCAAATCCATCAATCCATCAATCGATCGATCCAGCCAATATATTAATCGACCAAATCCATCCATCAATCAATCGATCAATCCAGCCATTATATTAATCGACCAAATCCATCAATCAATCGATCGATCAATCAATCAATCAATCAAATTTAATTAATCAACCAAATCCATCAATCAATCAATCGATCAAGCCAATATATTAATCAACCAAATCCATCAATCAATCAATCGCTCGATCCAGCCAATATATTAATCGACCAAATCCATCCATCAATCAATCAATCAATCAATCAATCAAATTCAATTAATCAACCAAATCCATCAATCCATCAATCGATCGATCCAGCCAATATATTATTCGACCAAATCCATCCATCAATCAATCGATCAATCCAGCCATTATATTAATCGACCAAATCCATCAATCAATCGATCGATCAATCAATCAATCAATCAAATTTAAATAATCAACCAAATCCATCAATCAATCAATCGATCAAGCCAATATATTAATCAACCAAATCCATCAATCAATCAATCGCTCAATCCAGCCAATATATTAATCGACCAAATCCATCAATCAATCAATCGATCAAATTTAATTAATCAACCAAATCCATCAATCCATCAATCGATCGATCCAGCCAATATATTAATCGACCAAATCCATCCATCAATCAATCGATCAATCCAGCCATTATATTAATTGACCTAATCCATCAATCAATCAATCGATCAAATTTAATGATTCAACCAATTCCATCAATCGAACAATCAATCAATCCATCACATTTAATTATTCAACCAATTCCATCAATCAATCAATCAATCCATTCAGCCAATATATAAATCGACCAAATCCATCAATCAATCAATCGATCAAATTTAATTATTCAACCAATTCCATCAATCAATAAATCAATCGGTATATCAAATTTAATTAATCAATTAAATCCATCAATCAATCAATCAATCAATCCAGCAAATTTAATTAATCGACCAAATCCATCCATCAATCAATCAATCAATCCATCAAATTTAATTAATCAACCAAATCCATCAATTAATCAATCAATCAATCCATCAAATTTAATTAATCAACCTATTTCATCAATCAATGAATCAAACGAGGGTGTCGCTTGCTGCATTTAGGTCGATCTATAACTTGGACGATTGGCTCTTCTTCCTCACCTACGGGACAGTTTATCGGTATGCGGGAGCTGTAATCAATTTCAACGAATTCTACGCGTCAAACTCATCGGCTGCGGATTTGTTCGGACGTGGCGGTGTGCTGTGTGGGTTCGTGGTCGAGCCGGAAGAGCACTGCCGTTACCTGAACTCAACGGACTTTCTAGTGCAGCGTTATGCCAGACCGACTGCTCCCACCGTCCTCTACGCAGATGTATGTTATTCTCATTCTATTTTGCTTGTTGTACGAGTATACATTCAGATTGTTGTTTGGTCGCAGGTATCACGGGATTTCGGACTGTGCTGGGTTTTCTATACCGGAATGGTCCTTGTCACCATATTAGTCTACTCTATCCCACTGCCGTCATTCATCAAACGGAAATACCGCGACTGATTGGCATTGATCGAGACCCATGGGGTTCGATTTGTCCGTTCGAACCCAAAGAGTATCGGAATGAGCAATATCAATTGAAACGAGTGCAATATATTATGTTGCAACTAATCGTTGATTGATTGATTGATTACGTACTCTGTACCGAAATTTCCGCGGTTTCTCACATCACACCATTGATCTGCCTATGGAGATTCGAAAAAGCAGTGCCGTTTCCGTCCCTAAACTCCATACTAACGAAAAGTAAGGGATCACTATAAAATAAGACCAGAGGCTTTTTTAAAGTTTTCAACGCCCCGTGTAGTCTAAACAAGTTTCCATGACTGTAACAATTTGTACACAGACGATCGAAATAACAATGGAGAGGAAGGAAATTAAATACAAGGTAAAACCTAAATAAATGCAGTAGTGTTGACTTAACAGACAGACAAAGAAGAAAACGGAACCTAGTCTATACTGCAAAAAAAATCGTCAAAAGGACATGAGCGTCGGAATACATCCCCAGACGAAGGAGAGAGAAAAAAACAAACAACTAAACGGTTTCATGAGTCAAGGAGATAAAGGTTTGAGACGAGATACCGAACCTCTATGGAAGGGAAGCCACCTAAATTCGGACGCCTTTCCCGTCCACATCTTTAAGCCTTCTCCTTGCGTGGGCTCTTCTTTCCCTTCTTGCCACTCGACTTTTCCTTTTTCTCCTTCTTCTCCGTGGCGTCTTCCTTCTCCTCTTTATGTTTCTTCTTCTCCTCCTGCGTATCCACTACAAATACAGAAAAAAATATACATCCAGAGAATAATAGAAGCAAATTTCGTACAGTGAAACCTCAGAAAAAGCAACGACGAAGGCAGTGGATTTCTACTCGTTTGTCTCATACTCTGCGCACCAGTAGAAATCCACTGCTTTCCTCACTGCTTTTTCACAAAGAAGATAAACTAAAAGAATGCAATATAGGGG
>JBBQAH010000135.1:0-8666 GCA_038316145.1 Burkholderiales bacterium | reverse complement strand
GCACCACGCGAGACTGGACGCCGATCGGTCCAGTGACCCTCAACCCCGAACGCGACTCAGTCGTCGCGGACCATTCGAAGCCAGAAGATAGGCAGCCGATGGCTGCATGAATGAGGCGACAACTAGCTTGACACGCGCCGCTGCGCAGCCCTGGGAAGCAGTACGGGCCGGCGCCTGTCTGCGGCTGCAGCTCGCGCAGGATGGCCACGGCCTGGGCCGCCAGTGGCACGACATGATCGGCGCCGGTCAGCTTGTCCTGCTTGGTGCGCTTCATCTCGGCAGCGGGCAACGTCCAGACGGCGGCGTCTAGGTCAAGGTAGGACCACTGCATCGCCCGCACGTTGCCCGGCCGCTGGAAGGTCAGCGCGGCCAGTTGCAGCGCAGCCCGGGTGCCCGGCTGGCCCTGATAGCTGGCCACGGCGCGCAGCAGCTCACCGACTCGCAGGGGCTCAAGGATGGCGGCGTAGTGCTGGGTCGTCTGCGTGGGCAGGGCGCCCCGCAGGTCGGGCGTAGGGTCGCGGTCGGCGTGCCCGGTGGCGATGGCGTAGCGCATCACCAGGCCGATGGTTTGCTTGACCCGCTGCGCCGTGTGGGCTGCGCCGCGCTGCGCCACCTTGCGCAGCAGGTCCAGCACCAGCGGGGCGGTGACGCTTGCAGCCGGCACGGTGCCCAGCCAGGGGAACACGTCGCCCTCCAGTTGATTGCGGCTGCGCAGGGCGTACCGCGCCGACACGGCGGGTTCATGCGTCAGCGCCAGCCATTCACGGGCCACGGCCTCAAAGGTGCCCGCCGCGGGCAGGCCAGCGTCTGCCAGTGCCTGGGCGTCAGCTTCGGCAGCGTCGGCCACCTTGCCAGCCTTGCGGGCCGCGCTGGGGTCGGTGCCACCGGCCACCAGGCGCCGGGCCTCATCGCGGCGCTGGCGGGCATCGGACAGGCTCACGTCGGGGTAGACCCCCAAAGACAGGCGCTTTTCCTTGCCGCCGATGCGGTACTTCAGGCGCCACCAGCGGGCGCCGTTGGGCTGCAGCTCCAGGTACAGCCCGCCGCCATCGCTCAGCTTGCGGGGCTTGTCGCCGGGCTTTGCCTTGCGGATGGCGGCATCGCTCAGGGTGTCGGTAGGCATGGGGCAGCTCCTGGGGGCAACATTTCAGGGGGCATTTCTTGTTGCCCCCATTGTTGCCCCCAGGTGAGGGCAGATTCAAGTGGCCCCATGCGGACACAGGCGGCCATGAAAAAAGCGCCAAGTCCTTGTGGGGACCAGCGCTTTGGTCTTGCGTTCCCTTAGGCGCATGCTGTCTTGGTGCCTCCGACAGGAATCGAACCTGTATCTAGCGCTTAGGAGGCGCTCGTTCTATCCATTGAACTACGGCGGCGGCAGCTTGCGTACTGCGGCATCGATTCTCGCATGTCACCCCGCCCGTGCTGGCGCGCCGCGCCGCTGGCGCTACCAGCGCCAGGACCAGATCACGTCCAGTGCGTTTTCGCTGCCGGACTGGGCACGCACGGTGAAGCGTTGCGCGATCCGGTAGATCAGCTGCCAGGTGCCGGTGGTGGCGTTGACGCTGCGCTCGTACCCGACGTACCAGTTGCGCGAGAGCTGTTTACCCAGGCTGACGAGGGTCTCCCGGGTGTCGCCGTCGGACTGCCGCACCGAGAAGTCGGTCAGGCCTATGCCTTCGAGCAGCGCGCCGGTGGGGCTTTGGCCTTCACCCGACAGCAGTGCCAGCGCCGCGCTTTGCAGCAGGGCCGAGTCGCTGCGGCCCAGGCCGTCGGGGCCGCGGCCCAGCACCAGCCAGGACAGCTTGTCGTAGTCGGACAGCTCAGGGTCGCTGTAGAGGCGTATGCGCGGGTTCTGCGCTGCACCGCCCACCAGCACGCCGACCCGCACGTCCAGGTTGGGCCGCAGCGCCAGCACGTCGAGTTGCGGGTTGTCCAGTGGGCCGATAAAGGTGACGAGACCGCGCTCGATCTCGAGTTTCTGGCCGTAGGCCGCCACGGTGCCGCCTTCGGTGCGCACCTGGCCGCGCAACGCCAGCTTGCCCTGCGGGCTGGTGACTGCCAGGTCGCCGCGCAAGCCGGTGTCCAGGCCGTGACCCTTCAGTCGCAGTTTCTGGCCGAGGTTGATCTTGAGCGCCACCTGGGCCTGGCGCAGCGGCAGCGGTGCCTGGGCCGCGACCGGATGTTCGACCGCCGCTGCCGGGGCTGGCGATGTCGGTGCCGAGGCCGCCGTGCTGGCGCGTCGCACCTGCACGTCAGCGTCCAGGTTGGGGGCGTCGCCCCGGCTCAGGTCGATCAAGCCCTCGTCGATGTTGAAGCTGCCGTCGAGCTGCAGGCGCTGGCTGTCCAGCCGCAGATCGGCATCGCCGCTGGCCACCAGCCGGCGGTCGAAGCGGCCCAGCACCCGAAACCGATCGGCGGTCAGGCGCAAGCTGGCGCTGGGTTTGGCGCCCAGCGTGGCGTTGCCGGTCAGGCTCAACTGGCCATCACCGCCCTTGAAGACGAACCTGTCGATGCGCGCGGTGTCGCCGGCCAGGGTCAGCGCCAATTCGCCGTCGGCCAGGTTGACGCCCTGCAGCAGGTTGCGGGCGCCCAGCCCGCTGCCCAGCATCTCGCCGCGCACCTCGGGCGCGCCCAGCGTGCCGCCAAAGCTGGCACTGGTGCGCAACTTGCCGGTCAGGCGCCAGCCCGGCGGCACCCAGGTGCCCCAGATGCCCAGGTTGGCCACGTTCGACTCCAGCACACCTTGCAGCGGGGTGTCGTCGGGCGGAAAGTAGCGGTCGGCCGTGGTGCGCAACACCTGGGCACCGGCCATCTCGCCGATGTTGCGCCCAGCCACACCCTGGGCAAACTGCCACAGGCCGTCATGCACTGTCAGCGCCAGGCGCAGGTCGGTCACGCCCAGCGACTGGGTGCTGCCCAATTCGTCGGTCAGGGTGAGGTCACCGGACAGGCGCTCCAGCACCACCTCGGCATCGACCCGGTCGTTGCTGCGGATGTCGAAATGTCCGCCCACGGTCAGCTGGCCGCCCCAGCCCAAAGCGGGCTGGGTCCGGGCCAGCATGGCCGCGACGGTGAAATTTTCGAGTTCACCCTGCACGCTCAGCTGCCCGCGGCCACCGGCCGGTGGCTGGCCCGGTGTGCCGGCTACACGGGTCGGATTGGACGGACTGGCCGCCAGCCATCGGGCTTCTCGCCAGTTGATCGCGGTCCCGAGCAATTGCACCCGACCCGGTGCCAGCGTCAGCGCCAGCGGCTGCAGGTCCGGCCCCAGCCTGACCTCGACGGCCAGTGCCTTGGCGGTCAGCCAGGCCCGACTGCCGCCCTGGCTATCACTGGCCCCGCCTTGCAGTTGCAGGTCCTGCAGCCGCCACAGGCCTTGTTGGCCGGTCGGTGATGGGCCGGCCGCGTCGCCGACAACAGCCCAGCTGCCGCGGCCGTCGGCCTGCAAGCGGGTGCCGGTGCCCGCGGGCCCCAGCAGGTTATCGGTCCAGGCCGGCGGCTTGGCCGGGCTGTCGATGCGCAGGCGCACCTGGTGGTTGCGCAGGTTGCCGCTGACCGTGGCCTCCACGGTGTCTAGCCGTTTGTCGCCGGAGACCAGCCCTTTGGCCTGCAAACTCAGCGCCAGCGGGGCATCGGCGTTTTCGCCGGTTTGCCAGCCCAGGGTGGCCGCTTGCACAGTGCCGGCGGCGGTGGTCAGGTTCTGCGCCTGCAGGTCGCCCTGGGTGCGCAGCGACGGCCAGCGGCCGTTGGCTTGCAATTGGCCGTCCAGCTTGCCAGCGGTGGGCCAGTAGGCGGCCGATGCAGGTGCCAGCTCGGCAGCCAGGCGACCCAAGGGAACCAGAGCGGCCAGCGCCGGCGCCTGCAGCTGCAATTGCCAGTGGTCGGCCGCTGGTTTGACGGCGCGTTGGCCCTGCAGGCTGGCACGGTTGCCGGCCAGGTCGATCTGGCCGGCTATCTCGCTACCGATGCCCACGCTGTGCAGTTGCAGCGTGGCCGACAGGGGCACGCCGGCCACCAGGCTGTTGCTCAGGCTGAGCTTGGCGTTGCCATCGGCGGCACGCAGCCAGCGTTCGATCAGCGGTACCGGCGGCGTGGCCGGGTGCTGCACGGCGGCGCCTGCAGGCGCGCCGCGCCACAGCAGGTCGATGTCGGCCTGGGCGTCCAACCGGTGCGGGCCGCGCTGCCAGGCCGTGTCTGCAGAGCCGCGCCACCACGGCCGCGGATCAAAGTGGTCCAGCCGCCCCTTGCCGCGCAACCGCCAGCCGGCCGGATCGCTGCGTGCATCGAGTTGCAACTCGGCGCTGGCCGGGCCGGCGCGGGCCTGGGCCTGCGTGATGCTGAACTGGCGCGCGCCGCCGCTGGCGACCAGACGCAGTTGCACCTCCTGGCCGCTGCCATCGAGCCTGCGGCCCTTGAGCTGGGTGTCGATCACCAGTTGCAGGGGTGAGGCAGGGCGTGCCGCGGCGGCGGGTGGCGGCCCGGATGGCTTGGAGGAGGGCACCGCTGTCGACGCCGGCGCAGCGGGTCCGGCCGGCGCTGCGGCGGGTGCTGCGGGAGGCGCCGTGCTGCCAAGTGCTGGCAGGCCGCTGAGCTTGAGCAGCACCGGGCCGCCCAGCACCAGGGCGGCCGCCTGCCGGTGCAGGCGTGCGGGTTGCAGCGCCTGCACCTGCAGGTCCAGCGCCAGGCTGCCTTCGGTCCACAGGCCCTGACCGGTGATCTGGCCAGCGCCTGCGCTGGCATCGGCCAGGGTCAGCTCGAAACGCTCCAGCGTCAGGCGCTCGGGCTGGCGTGGCTTGGCGCTGGCCTTGAGCACCAGCCGCTGCAGCGGCAGCCGGCCGGTGTCCCAGGCGCCTGGCAGCCGGTTGTCCAGCGTGGCATCCAGGGTGGCGGGCTGGTCCAGCCCGGTCGACCGCACGCTGGCGCTGCCGGACAGCGCGGTGCGGGGCAGGCCTGGCAGCAACGCGGACAGGTCGAGCTTGTCGGTGCTGAGGCTCAGGTCACCCAGCGGCCAGGTGGCGAAGGGCAGCAGGGTGGCGCTGGCGTCCAGTGCCGCGACCGGCGCCTGCGTTGGGCCGGCCTGGCCGCGCAGACTGGCCGTTACGGCCAGCCGGTCCAGCGGGCCGTGCAGGTCAAGCGTGGCAGCCCAGCCCAGCAAAGCCGCGGCGTTGGCTGGTGCCGCAGGGTCCGGCGCAGGCGCCTGGCGACTGGCTTGCAGCTTGGCCTGCAGCGCCAGCGGTGCGGCGCTTGCGATCTGCAGATCGCCCTGCAGATGTGCTTGCTGCCAGTCCAGCGCCAGTGCAGTGATGCGGTGCAGGGCACCCCGGTCAACGCCCAGCGACAGACTGGCGCTCAAGCGTTCGATGACGGGCAGCTCATCGATCTGCAACTGCGCCACTTGCAGCTTGTCGACCTGCAGGGCCAGCGGCAGCCGCAGGTGGGTGGGCGCAGCAAGCGGCGTGCCGGACGGCGGTCCGCTGGTGTATTGCAGCCGGTCGGCCGACACACCGTCGAGTTGCAGGCCGATCACGGCGCCGGGATGCGGCAGCCAGGTCAGGCGGCCGCCCTGGACCACCAGCCCCTGGATCTGCAGCCGCCCGGCCGCCGCCGGCAACTGCCAGTCCAGCGACCGGATCACCACGCGGCGCTCACCCAGCGTGCCTTGCAGTCCGGTGACCTGCAGGCCCGGCACGTGTTGGCTCAGCCAGGGCAGCGCGCCCGGCCAGTGCAGCAGCGCCAGTACCGCGCCGGCCGGCAGCAACAGCCCCAGCACGAGCACCCCGGCGGCCACGCCCAGCAGCGTCTTGCCCAACCTGCCAAGGCGGCGCGGTGCGGCGGCCGGGGCGGTCGCCCTGCCCGGCGATCCGTCGGCGGCTGGCGGCGGCGCGGGCGCAGCGTCGGGCTTGGGGGTGTCCATCAGAAAGCGATTCCCACCGTGAAGTGCAGCCGCACCTTTTTCAGTTCTTCACCGTAGGCCAGGTCGACCTTGAGCGGGCCGATCGGGCTGCGGTAGCGCAGGCCCACGCCGTAGCCCAGTGCCGGCTTGTAGTCGGCCCAATGGTCCACTGCGCGGCCGGCGTCGATGAACACCGCGCCCCACAGCGCGGGCTGGCTGGCCAGGATCGGGCGCGCCAGCTCCAGGCTGCCGGTCAACAGCGACTGGCCGCTGAGCGTGCCGCCGTCCGCACCCACCGGCGCCAGCGTGCGGTAGCCATAGCCCCGCACCGAATCGTCGCCACCGGCCCGAAAGCCCAGTGCGTCCGGCACGGTGACGGCTTCTCGCTTGACGATCTGTCCGCCCTCCAACCGGGCCTGGCCGTACCAGCTGTCGCCGATCGGCAGGTAGCCCGTGACCCGGCTGTACAGGCGAGAGAACGGCCCGCCGACACCGCCGGGGCTGTTGGCCTGGCCGGCAGCCACCTGGACCGCCCAGGTGATGCCGCGGGTGGGCAGCAGGATGCTGTCCAGGTCGCGCCAGACCCAGTGGTAGTTGGCGCTCAGCGCGGTGGCGGTGTTGGGGCTGGCAGTGCCGCTGCGCACCACCGGCACGTTGTCGGTCTGGCGTGACCGCAGCAGCTCGGCAAAGTACAGCCGCTCGATGCGCGGTGTGTCCTGGGTGCGGCCCAGGCGCAGCCGCTGCGACAGCACCACGTCGGTGTTGCTCTTGACGTTTTCGATCTGCACGCCGAACAGGTTGCGGTAGAACCCTTCACCCGGATGGGTCTGGAAGTCGCCCGCCCACTTCTGGCTGTCACGTCCCCATTCGAGCTTGTTGTGGGCGATCACCGGCAGGCCCAGCAGCCGGCGGTGGGTGTGCTCCAGCGTGGCGCGTGGGCCGGTGTTGTCGCTGGCGCCCAGGCCGATGGTGATCTGCTGCAGCGGCAGCTCGACCAGCCGCACGCGGACCACCACGGCCGCAGCCTGTTGTGGGTCGGGGTCGAAGCTGATGCCCACGGTCTCGAACAACCCGGCCTTCTGCAGACGCTCCTGGTAGTCCAGCAGACGGGCTTCGGTCAGCGGTGTGCCGTGGCCAAAACCTGCCAGGTGCAACACGGTGGCTGGGTCGTGGTGGTTGAGACCGTCCACTTTGAAGCTGCCGGTCAGGAACAGTGGCCCGCTGTCCAGCGTCACCGTCAGCGCCGCGCGCTGGGTGGGGGTATCGACAACGGCCTGGCTGTCGGCCAGCCGGGGGGCGGCATAACCTGCTGCGCGCAGCCGGGCCAGCAGAGATTGTTTGGTTTCGGCCCAGTCGGTGCTGCGAAACGGCTTGCCGACCCGACCGTCGCGGCTGTCGGCCAGCGCCTCGAACAAGGCCCTGGCCTCGCGCTCGCCAGACACAGCGCGGCGCTGCAGGTCGCCGGTGGTCTCGACCTCCAGGCTGGCAACCTGGGTGCGCGGGCCGGGGTCCACTGTCAGGTTCACCCATTGCAAGGCCGCAGGGCCGGTGCCGTCCACGTTGCGGCGCACGGTCACCTTGGCATCAAAGTAGCCCTCGGTCTGCAGCAGTTCGCGCGCCTGCGACGGGGCCGCGGCGGCCAGGCGCGCCCATTCGTCATCGTCGATCACCTCGTCGCCACGCAGCAGTTGCAGGCGTGCCAGGTCCAGGTGTTTTTCGAGCAGCGCCTGCAGATCGCGCGGTGCCTGCACCACCAGGCGCAAGCCCGAGACCGGCGCGGCGGCAGGGGCGATCCGATCGGTCATCGATTTTGGCAGCAACGAGCAGGCGCCAAGCATCACCGAGACGGTCAACAGGCCCAGAAGGCGCAGGGTCAGCCGACCCGCACCGTGCAGCGCCCGCCTGGAGATGTCGTCGCCGCCGCCGTGCAGTGCCTTGATCACTGGCCGTGGGTCACTTGGTCAGCAGGCGCATGGCCCCTTCCAGCCCGGCCAGTGTCAGCGGGAACATGCGCTGGTTGACCAGCTGCTGCACCACCGAGATCGACTGCCGGTACTGCCACACGCCCTGCGGCTCGGGATTGATCCAGGCAAATTTCGGGAACGCGTTGGTCAAGCGCTGTATCCACTCGGCACCGGGCTCTTCGTTGTTGTACTCGACGCTGCCGCCGGGCTGCAGGATCTCGTACGGGCTCATCGTCGCGTCGCCGATGAAGATCAGCTTGTAGTCCTTGTTGTACTTGCGGATCAGGTCCCAGGTGGCGGTCTTCTCGCTGAAACGGCGCCGGTTGTTCTTCCACATGAAGTCGTAGGGGCAGTTGTGGAAGTAGTAAAACTCGAGGTGCTTGAACTCGGTCTTGGCAGCCGAGAACAGCTCTTCGACCCGGTGGATGTGCTCGTCCATCGTGCCGCCCACGTCCATCAGCAGCAGCACCTTGACCTTGTTGTGGCGCTCGGGCACCAGCTTGATGTCGAGGTAGCCGGCGTTGGCGGCAGTGCAGTGGATGGTGTCTTCGAGGTCGAGCTCGGTCTCGGCGCCCTCGCGGGCAAACCGCCGCAGGCGGCGCAGCGCGACCTTGATGTTGCGGGTGCCCAGCTCGAGCGTGTCGTCGTAGTCCTTGTAAGCGCGCTGATCCCAGACCTTGACGGCGCTCTTGTTGCGGCTCTTGTCCTGGCCGATGCGGATGCCCTGCGGGTTGACGCCGTAGGCGCCAAACGGGCTGGTGCCGCCCGTGCCTATCCATTTGCTGCCGCCCTCGTGGCGCTCTTTTTGC
>JBBQAH010000174.1:0-5685 GCA_038316145.1 Burkholderiales bacterium | reverse complement strand
GCCCCGGTGGCGCCGCCCGTGGACCCGATGCGCCGGCGCGCCGCCATGCGGAATCGCCCGAAGAATGGCCCGAACCTAGAATGCCTTGAAGACCCTGCCAGGACACATGATGAGCATCAAGAGCGACAAATGGATACGCCGTATGGCCGAGCAGACCGGCATGATCGAGCCGTTTGAGCCCGGCCAGGTGCGCCAGTCGGCCGACGGCCAGAAGATCGTCAGCTACGGCACCAGCAGCTACGGCTACGACATCCGCTGCGCCCGCGAGTTCAAGGTCTTCACCAACATCTACTCGACCGTGGTCGACCCGAAGAACTTCGATGAAAAAAGCTTTGTCGACTTCGAGACCGATGTCTGCGTGATCCCGCCCAACAGTTTTGCGCTGGCGCGCACGATGGAGTACTTCCGCATCCCGCGCAACGTGCTGACCATTTGCCTGGGAAAAAGCACCTACGCCCGCTGCGGCATCATCGTCAACGTCACGCCGTTCGAGCCTGAATGGGAGGGCTACGTCACGCTGGAGTTCTCCAACACCACGCCGTTGCCGGCCCGTATCTACGCAGGCGAGGGCTGCGCCCAGGTGCTGTTTTTCGAGAGCGACGAGGTTTGCGAGACGAGCTACAAGGACCGCGGCGGCAAATACCAGGGCCAGCGCGGCGTGACCTTGCCCAAGGCCTGAGGTCAAGGCGTACCACCCACCGGAGCAGGCGATGAAATGGGAAGGTGATCGGCAGAGCGACAACGTCGAGGACCGGCGCGACGGCGGCGGCGGTGGCGGTGGTGGCGGGTTTCGCGGCTTTGGCGGCCGCAGCATCGGCCTGGGCTCGGTGGCCATCGCGTTGGTGGCGGGCTGGGTCTTCGGCATCAACCCGCTGACGGTGCTGGGCCTGCTCGGCGGCGGCGACGGCCAGCCAGCGCCCAGCGCACAGACCGCACCGGCCGCCCGGCCACCAGCCAGCGACCGGCAGGCCGCGTTTGTCGCGACCGTGCTGGCCGACACCGAAGACGTCTGGCGCGAGCAGTTCAAAGCCCAGGGCGCCACTTACCAGGATCCCAAGCTGGTGCTGTTCCGCGGCACCACGCCCACCGCTTGCGGCCGCGGCCAGGCGGCGATGGGGCCGTTTTACTGCCCGGGCGACCAGAAGGTCTATATCGACCTGACGTTTTACGACACCTTGCGCACCCAGCTCGGCGCGCCGGGCGACTTCGCCCAGGCCTACGTCATCGCCCACGAGGTGGGCCACCATGTGCAGAACCTGCTGGGCATCAGCGAAAAGCTGGACGCCCAGCGCGGCAAGATCCCCGAGGCCCGCATGAACGCGCTGTCGGTGCGGCTGGAGCTGCAGGCCGACTGCTTTGCCGGGGTCTGGGCCTTCCACGCCAACCGCATGCGTCAGGTGCTGGAGCAGGGCGATATCGAAGAGGCGCTGAACGCCGCCGCGCAGATCGGTGATGACAAGCTGCAGCGCCAGTCGCAGGGCACGGTGCGGCCCGAGAGCTTCACCCACGGCACCAGCGCGCAGCGGGTGGGCTGGTTCAAGCGCGGCATCGCCACCGGGCGCATGGGCGACTGCAACACCTTCGAGGCCCGGTCCTTGTAGGGCGGGCCGGTCTGCAGCCCGTCACCATGCCGCACACCGACCCGGATTCACAAGCCGCACCGTCTCAACCGGCAGCCGCCGCCGAGCACATCCGACATGCCCACCACGCCCATGAACGCATGGGCGCGTTGCGGCCCGGGGCCAAGGGCAAGGTGGTGAGCGCTGCCGAGGCGGTGGCGCTGCTGGCCGATGGCGACACCCTGGCCACCGGCGGCTTTGTCGGCATCGGTTTTGCCGAGAACCTGGCGGTGGCGCTGGAGGCGCGTTTTCTGGCCACCGGCACGCCGCGCCGGCTGGGCCTGGTTTATGCCGCAGGCCAGGGCGACGGCGGCCAGCGCGGCCTGAACCACCTCGGCCACAAAGGCCTGGTCGGCTGGGTGATCGGCGGCCACTGGGGCCTGGTGCCGGCGCTGCAAAAGCTGGCGGTGGCCGGCGAGATCGAGGCCTGGAACCTGCCGCAGGGCGTGATCTCGCATCTGTTTCGCGACATCGCTGCCGGCCGGCCCGGCCACCTGAGCAAGGTCGGCCTGGGCACGTTTGTCGATCCCCGTCACGGCGGCGGCGCGGTCAATGCACGGTCCACCACCGCGCGGGTCCGGCTGATGCCGATCGACGGCCAGGACTGCCTGTTCTACCCGGCGTTTCCGATCGACGTGGCGTTTTTGCGCGGCACCACCGCGGACACCGACGGCAACATCACGATGGAGCGCGAGGCGCTGACGCTCGAATCCCTGGCCATCGCGATGGCGGTGCACAACTCCGGCGGCATCGTCATCGTGCAGGTCGAGCGGCTGGCGGCGGCGCACTCGCTGGCGCCACGCCAGGTCAAGATTCCGGGCGTGCTGGTCGATTGCGTGGTCTTGGCTGAAAAACCCGAGTACCACCCGCAAACCTTTGCCGAGCCCTACAGCGCCGCCTTTGCCGGCGAGATCCGGGTGCCCGAGGGCCAGGCACGGCCGATGCCGCCCGGTGCGCGCAAGACCATCGCCCGCCGTGCCGCGCTGGAGTTGCGGCCGCACCAGGTGGTGAACCTGGGCATCGGCATGCCCGAGGGTGTGGCCCAGGTGGCCGCCGAAGAGCGGGTGATCGACCTGATCACCCTCACTGCCGAGCCTGGCGTGATCGGCGGCATCCCGGCCGGCGGGCTGAACTTTGGCGCCGCGGTCAACGCCCAGGCCGTCATCGACCAGCCCTACCAGTTCGACTTCTACGACGGCGGCGGCCTGGACATCGCGTTTCTCGGCCTGGCGCAGGCCGATGCGATGGGCAATGTCAACGTCAGCCAGTTCGGCAGCCGGCTGGCAGGGGCGGGTGGCTTTATCAACATCAGCCAGAACGCCCGCACGGTGGTGTTTGTCGGCAGCTTCCTGGCGCCGGTGCCCGGGGCTGGCGCGGGTCTGCAGCAGCACGGACACAAGTTTGTGCCGCAGGTCGAGCAATTGACGTTTTCGGGCGCCGAGGCGCTGCGGCGCGGCCAGCGGGTGCTGTATGTGACCGAGCGCTGCGTGTTTTTGCTGCAGGCGCAAGGCCTGGTGCTGATCGAGGTGGCGCCGGGGCAAGACATCGAGCGCGACATCGTCGCGCAAATGGGCTTCCGGCCGGTGATGACTGTCGAGCCAGCGTTGATGGACGCGGCAATCTTTCAGGACGCGCCGATGGGCCTGCGTGAGCGCCTGCTGCGCCTGCCACTGGCCGACCGGCTGCACTTTGATGCGGCGCAGCAGACGCTTTTTATCAATTTCGAGCACCTGGCGGTGCGCAGCACGGCGGATATCGACGCGGTGCGGCAGGCCATCACGCAACAACTTGCCCCGCTGGGCTGCAAAGTCTACGCCGTCGTCAATTACGACGACTTCAGCCTGGACGCCGACCTGGCGGACGACTGGGCGGCGATGGTGCGGGCGCTGGTGGACCGCCACTACCTCAACGTCACCCGCTACAGCACCTCGGGCTTTGTGCGCGCCAAGCTGGGCCGGGCGCTTGCCGCGCGTGGTGTGGCGCCACACCTGTTCGACAGCGCGGGCGAGGCGCAACAGCAACTGCGCGGCGCTTGACCACTGGGCTGGTCAACCTCGGCTCGCTGCGTTTGGCGCTGTGGCTCGCCGGTGCGTTGTCTGAAGGCGAATGGCCGCGCCGGCCACCCAAACAGGGGATTGTGGACAGTGCCGGGTGCCGGCAGCATCCTGACCATCAAAAAGCGTGCCGGGGTCTGTCCCGGCGCAGGACCGGATCGACTCAAAAAAGGGGCAGCACAGTGACTTCCAAGAACTTTTCTCTGCGGCTGGTGGCTGTGGCCGCCTTGCTGGGCTTGTCGGGTGTTGCCCAGGCGGCATTGACGGTGTACACCGACGAAGCCTTGTTCAATGCAGCCGTGATCAACGCCGGTACGGATGATTTCAGCACGCTGGCGGCGGGAGACCTTGGTGGTTCCACATCGCGCAGCACCCTGACCCATGTCTACAGCTACGACGCCTCGGCGCCGCTCAATGTTTTCGGCATTGCTGGCACGCCCAACTGGTTGTCGGTGGTGGTTGCTGCCGACACGCTGACCCTCGGCAACTTCGGCGGTGGTGTGAAGGCAGTGGGTGGCACGTTCTTCAACACGGATCTTGGCGGTGCGGCCTTCGGCGGCAACCTGACGGTCACTGCCAAGGACGCCAGCGGTACGTTTTCCAACACCTTCATCGGTTCCACTACCAGCAGTTTCGTGGGCTTTGTATCCACGGGCCTGATGACTTCCTTGACGGTGGTGGCTGACAACTCTGGCGTGATCGTTGATGAATTTGGCAACGGGCCTTTCCTCTACCCGACGGTAGGCACGCTAACCTTGGCCAGCGCCGTGCCCGAGCCCGAGACCTATGCCCTGATGCTGGCCGGTCTGGGTCTGGTGGGCTTCGTGGCACGTCGCCGGCGCGCTTGATTCCCCGGCGTTGGTGATGCCACTGCGGCCCCGGAGCGATCCGGGGCCGCAGTGCATTCGGAGCGCCGGTTTTTGCCACCGCGCCGGCCGCCGGCCAGCGCGGCCGATAAACTCAGGTCGGGAAAGTGCCCGGCAGCAAGATCGTCTTGTCCACCTGCTCGATCCGGGTGCGGCCGCAAAAGGCCATCGTCAGGTCCAGCTCCTTGTGGATGATCTCGAGCGCCTTGGTGACGCCGGCCTCGCCCATCGCGCCCAGGCCGTACAAAAATGCCCGGCCGATGTAGGTGCCGCGGGCGCCCAGCGCGCGGGCTTTCAGCACGTCCTGGCCCGAGCGGATGCCGCCGTCCATGTGCACCTCGATCTGGCTGCCCACGGCGTCCACGATCGCCGGCAGCGCCTGGATGCTGGACTGCGCGCCGTCCAGCTGCCGGCCGCCGTGGTTGCTGACGATCAGCGCATCGGCGCCCGATTCAACCGCGATCTTCGCGTCCTCCACGTCCTGGATGCCCTTCAGGATCAGCTTGCCGCCCCAGCGCTTCTTGATCCACTCAACGTCGCCCCAGTTCATCTGCGGGTCAAACTGCTTGGCCGTCCATTCGGACAGGCTGCCCATGTTTTGCACGCCTTTGACATGGCCGACGATGTTGCCAAACTGGTGGCGTTTTGTTGCGGCCATCCCCAAGCACCAGCGCGGCTTGGTGGCCTTGTTGAGGATGTTGGCGATGGTCAGCTTGGGCGGCGCGGACAGGCCGTTTTTCAGGTCCTTGTGGCGCTGGCCCAGGATCTGCAAATCCAGCGTCAGCACCAGCGCGCCGCATTTGGCGGCCTTGGCGCGGTCGATCAGGCGCTCGATGAAGTCGCGGTCGCGCATCACGTAGAGCTGGAACCAGAACGGCGCCCGGGTGTGGGCGGCGATGTCCTCGATAGAGCAGATGCTCATGGTTGACAGCGTGAACGGCACGCCGAATTTTTCGGCCGCCTGCGCCGCCAAATCTCGCCGTCGGCGTGCTGCATGCCGGTCAGGCCGGTGGGTGCAATGGCCACCGGCATCGCCACGTCCACGCCGACCATGGTGCTGGCGGTGCTGCGGTCAGCCATGTTGACGGCCACCCGCTGGCGCAGCTTGATGGTCTGGAAGTCGCTTTGATTCGCGCGGTAGGTGCT
>JBBQAH010000099.1:0-12009 GCA_038316145.1 Burkholderiales bacterium | reverse complement strand
GGTCTCAATGCTCTGGGCGGTGTTGTCTTGCAGCCGGCCGATATGGTTGGCGGCGTAGGCATGCTCCAGGTCGCGGAAGCGGGCTTTTTCTTCCAGCAGCTTTTGCGCGTCACGCGCATGGCCGTCCAGAAACACGCTCATGCCCAGCCGCAGGTTGGACAGCAGGCGCTCGTGCAAATGGCACAGCTCGGCCATGCCGGCGTCTGAAAATCGCCGTGCCGGGCGGATCTTTTTGTCCTCGATGTCGAGCAGCACCCGCTCTATGCCGTCACCGATCTGCTCCATGTTGATGGTGAACGAGACCACATCGGTCCAGCGCCGGCCCTCGCGCTCGGACAGCGCCTCGCGCGAGATCTGCGTCAGGTAGAACTTGATCGCCGAATACAGCGAATCAACCGTGTCGTCCATGGCGCGCAGCTGCTCGGCCAGCGTGAGGTCGTTGTCGCGCAGCACCGGCAGGATGCCACGCAACATGGTCTCGACCACGTCGGCCTGGTGCAGCGCCTCGCGCGCCGCGCAGCTGATGGCCAGTGACGGCGTGGCCAGCGCCACCGGGTCGAGGTGGCTGGTGCGGCTACCGCCGCTGCCCGGCGCCGGCGTCGGCAGCCAGCGCTCGACCCAGTGCGCCACCAGCCCGGTCAGGCCGATGAACAACACCGCCAGCACGACGTTGAAACCGAGGTGAAAAAACACCACCTGCTGGTGCACCGTGGGCAGCAGTTGCTGCAGCAGCACATGGGCCTGCGGCAACAAGGGGATGGCCAGCGCAGCGCCGGCGGTTTTGAACAGCAGATTGCCCAGCGGCAGCCGGCGCACCACAGGCGAGTCACCGCCGGTGGCGATGATCGCCAGCAGGCCGCTGCCCAGGTTGGCGCCCACCACCAGGCCCAGCGCCACAGTGGCCGGCACCAGGCCTTGCGAGGCCAGCGTGGCGGTCAGCAGCACGATGGCCAGGCTGGAATAAGACAGCACCGTGAGCACCGCGCCGACCACGATGTCGAGCAGCACCTCGTTGGGCAGCGCGGCCAGCAGGCCACGCACCGCCGGTGACTCGGTCAGCGGCCGGGTGGCGCCGACGATCAGCTGCAGCGCCAGCGTGATCAGGCCCAGGCCGATCAGCACCCGACCGATGCGCCCGGCGCCGGTGGCCTGGCGGGCGACAAACAGCACCACGCCCGAGAAGATCAGCAGCGGCGACAGCCACGACAAATCGAACGAAAACACCACCGCCATCAAGGCCGTGCCCACGTCGGCGCCCAGCATCACCGCCAGCGCGGCGGCGGTGGGCACCAGGCCCTTGCCGACAAAGCTGGCCACGATCAGGCAGGTGGCGGTGCTGGACTGCACCAGGCTGGTGACACCCAGGCCGGCCGCCAGTGATGCCAGCCGGTTGCCAAAACTGCGCGCCAGCACATGGCGCAGGTTCTCGCCAAACACCCGCAACATGCCGGTGCGCACGATGTGCGTGCCCCAGACCAGCAGGGCAATCGCGGCCAACAGGTTCAGCAGATGGATCATGGGGTCTTGGCGCCGGCGCAGGGGTGCAACTCAAACCCAGGGGATCGAGTAGGTCTTGGTGTTGGTGAAGCTTTTCATCGCCTCTTGCACCCCCTCCTTGTAGCCCAGGCCGGAGTCCTTGATGCCGCCAAAAGGGGTCAGTTCCAGCCGGTAACCCGGCACCTCGCGCACGTTCACCGTGCCCACCTGCAGCCCGTTGACAAAGCGGGTGATGTGGTCCATCCGGTTGGTGCAGACCGCCGACGACAGGCCGTAGGCGGTGCCGTTGGCGATGCTGATGGCCTCGTCGATGCTGCCAAAGGTGATGATGGGCGAGACCGGGCCGAAGGTTTCCTCGCGCACCAGTGTCATCTCGGGGCGCACCCGGTCGAGCACGGTGGGGGCATAAAGCGCGCCGTCGCGGCAGTGACCTGTCAACAGCCGGGCGCCTTGGGCGATGGCCTCGTTCACCCGCGCCTCAAATGAACGCGCTGCGGCCTCGTCGATCACGGTGCCCATCTGGTTGCCGGGGTCGGTAGGGTCGCCGTAGCGCCAGGCCTTGGTCTTCTCGACCACCAGCTCGGTGAAGGCTGCGGCCACCTGGTCATGCACCAGCAGGCGCTTGACCGCTGTGCAGCGCTGGCCCGAGTTTTTGTAGCTGCCTGAGACCGCCAGGCTGCTGGCCTCGTCCAGGTCAGCGTCGTCCATCACGATGATCGGGTCATTGCCGCCCAGCTCCAGCACGACCCGCCGGTAGCCGGCTTTGCTGGCGATGTACTTGCCGATTGCCACCCCGCCGGTGAAGGTGACCAGGTCCACCGCCGGGTGGGTGATCAGTTCGTCGGCGATCTCGCACGGGTCGCCGGTGATCACGCTCAGCATCTCGGGCGGCAGGCCGGCGGCATACAGGATGTCGGCCAGCAGCAGGGCCGAGAGGGGCACTTTTTCGCTGGGCTTCAGCACCATCCGGTTGTTGGTGGCGATGGCAGGCACGATCTTGTGCGCCACCTGGTTCATCGGGTGGTTGAAGGGCGTGATCGCGGTGATCACGCCCTGCAACGGGTCGCGCTGGGTGTAGACCCGGCGCTGGCGGCCGTGCGGCGTGATGTCGCACGAGAACACCTGGCCGTCGTCCTTGAGCACCTCGTGGGCGCCGAACATCAGCACGTCTGCCACCCGGCCGGCCTCGTACCGGCTGTCTTGCAGGCACAGGCCGCTCTCGGCGGTGATCAGACCAGCGATCTCGTCGCTGCGTTGGCGTACTGCGGCGGCGGCCAGGTTCAGGATGTTGGCGCGCTCAAAGCGACTGAGCCGGGCGCGGTAGGCCTGGGCGATAACGATGGCACGGCGCACCTCGGCCAGCGTGGCTTTGGGCACGGTGCCGACCAGCGCGCCGGTGTAGGGGTTGTGCACGGCGATATGCGCGGCGCGGCCAGCACCGACCACCTCACCCGCGATGCGCAGGCCCTCATGGCGGAGGTCAGCCGGGTCGGCATGGCCCACCGCAGCGCCAGTGGTTTTTGCGCTATTGGGCATGGTTCAGCGCCAGATCGAAAGCATCGAAGTTGCGCCAGCGGCGCTGCAGGTCCAGCCCGGCAATCGGCCGGTTCAGGACCAGCGGCACCCGCTGCTCGGCGGTGCCGCCGTGTGAGCGCAAGGGCAGCTCCAGCGCGCTCAGGTCGTGCCGGCTGGCGGCTGTGCCGATCACGGTGAAGCGCTCAGACACCACCACCAGATCACCGATGCGGTCGGCCGGCAGCTCAAAATGCGCCGCCGCCTGTTCCCGGGTGAACACACCCTCGATGCCGCGCCGGGTCGCCAGCCGCTTGGCCAGCGCCGCCACATCGGTACCCGTCGGCAGGTAGACCGTGGCAAACGAGCCCAGCGCGCCGTGGTGCACCACGTAGGGGTCGGTGATCGGCAGGATGACCCTGGCCGAACTTTCCGCGCAAGCCGCACCGAGCCAGTCGTCCAGCAGGTCCTGCAGATAGATCACATCGGGGCTGCCGTCCATCTTGGTCTTGGCATTCATGCCGTGGTCGGCGGTCAGCGCGATCACGCAGCCCAGGTCGTCGAGCTGGCCCAGGTAGCGGTCCATCATGGCGTAGAAGGCGTTGGCGCCGGCCGTGCCGGGCGCGTGTTTGTGCTGGATGTAGTCGGTGGTGGACAGGTACATGAAGTCCGGCCGGTCGGCTTGCCGCTGCATCAGCTTCAGGCCGGCGGCAAAGACAAACTCGGACAACTCGGCGCTGTACACATCGGGCACCGCCATGCCAACCAACTCGACCACGCCGGTGATGCCGTTCTCCGCGACAGTTGCGGTGTCGGCCTTCTCGGACGAGAAGCAGATGCCTGTCATACCAAAGCCCAGCAGGCGCCGCAACTTGTCTTTGGCAGTGATCACCGCGCAGCGCTGGCCTGCGGCGGACAGCGCGGCCAGGATGGTGGACGCCCGCAGCCACTTCGGGTCGTTCATCATCACCTCGGCCCCGCTGGCCACGTCGAACAAATAGTTGCCGCAGATGCCGTGCACCGACGGCGGCGCGCCGGTGACGATCGACAGGTTGTTCGGGTTGGTGAAGCTGGGCACCACGCAGTCGGCGATCAGTGCCGTGCCGGTGGCCAGCGTGCGCGCCATCCAGGGCATCGCACCGGCCGCCACCGCCTGGGCGATGTACTCGGGCTCGCAGCCGTCGACACACACCACCACCGTGGGTTGGGTCGGCAGGCGGTAGCTGCGCTGGTTGACGAGCAAGGTTCGGGCTTCAGACATGCGGGGTCCTGGGGTTGGCGGTTGCCGGTTGAATTGAAGGTGTGGCGGCCGACGCGGGCGCTGGCTCGGCATGCTGGTTGCGCAACGTGCGTTCCTTGCTTTCCAGCACGTGCGCCCGCAGCGCCTGACCTGCGGCGTCGGCATCACCAGCAACAATGGCTTTGAGAATGGCCCGGTGCTCGGCCACCGACACGGGGATCTGGCCACCGTCGGCGAGGTTGAGGCGGCGGAACAGCGACAGCTCGTTGACAAGGCGCCGGTACAGCGTGTGCAGCTTGCGGTTGCCGGCAAACTCGACCAGCCGGTCATGGAACTCGAGGTTGAGCCGGTGGTACGGGTCACTCGCCGAGGTGTTGTGGCCGTCCTTGACCAGGCGCTCCATCTGCTCGACCAGACCCCGCAATTGCTGGACCTGATCGGGCGTGATGCGCACCGCCAGCTGCCGGCCGACCGACTCGTCGATCATGGCGCGCAGGTCGTAGATCTCCATCGCCTCGTCCATCGGGATGCTGCGCACAAAAACGCCGCGGTTCTTCTCCAGCCGCACCAGGCCGGCCTCTTCCAGCATGCGGAAGGCCTCGCGGATGGGCCCACGCGAGACACCCAGCCGGTCCGCCAGCATGGCCTCGGTCAGCTTGGCGCCGGGCGCCAGCTCACCCGACAGGATCAGGCGCTCGATCTCTGTCTGCACCACGCTGGTCAATGAGTGGGCCTGCAGCAGCGCAATCGTGGCTTGGCTGGCCGACGGCAGCGGCGAGGCCTGCCGTTGGGGTTGCGTCACTGTCATGGACCGGCATTGGACGCTGCCCCATCGACATTGTCAACAATCTACAAACTACCATTGACAATGCAACAGGGCGCCGACAAGATGAGCCCACGCGGTCATCGTGCTGACACGGTCGCCGGTCCATGCTCAAAGGTTTTTGACACCTGCCCTTTTTGACCCGGAGAACTTCATGAGATTACCGCGCCCCCTGCCCCTGATCAGCGTGTTGGCCGTCGCCTTGATCGGCGCCAGCGCCCTTGCCCAGGGCAAGACCCAGTTGCTGGTCTACACCGCGCTGGAGACCGACCAGCTCAAGGCCTACCAGGAGGGCTTCAACAAGTCCAACCCGGACATCGAGCTGAAATGGGTGCGCGACTCAACCGGCGTCATCACCGCCAAGCTGCTGGCTGAAAAGTCCAACCCGCAGGCTGATGCGGTGATGGGCGTGGCCGCGTCCAGCCTGGCGCTGCTGGACAAAAACGGCATGCTCGAAGCCTACCGGCCGCTGAACCTGGACGCGATCATGGCCAAGTACCGCGACAAAAAAGACCCGCCGGCCTGGTTCGGCATGGACGTGTGGGGCGCCACCGTCTGCTTCAACACCGTCGAGGCCGCCAAGAAGGGCATCCCCAAGCCCGAGACCTGGAAAGACCTGACCAAGCCGGTCTACAAGGGCCAGGTGGTGATGCCCAACCCGGCGTCATCGGGCACCGGTTACTTCGACGTCACCGCCTGGCTCACCCTTTGGGGCGACGACAACGGCAAGGGCGGTGGCTGGAAGTACATGGACGCACTGCACGAGAACATCGGCCAGTACACCCACTCCGGCAGCAAGCCCTGCAACATGGCCGCCGCCGGCGAGTATGTGGTGGGCATCAGCTTCGAGTACCGGGCCAATGCCAACAAGGCCAAGGGCGCGCCGATCGACCTGGTCTTCCCGAAAGAAGGCCTGGGTTGGGATCTGGAGGCGTTTGCGATCCACAAGGGCACCAAAAAGCTCGACGCCGCCAAGAAGCTCGCCGACTGGGCCAGCAGCAAGGACGCGATGCTGCTGTACGGCAAGAACTTTGCCATCACCGCCCAGCCGGGTGTGGCTGCGCCTCTGGCCAACGTGCCCAAGGACTACGAGTCGCGCCTCGTCAAGCTGGACTTCAACGTGGCGGCCGAGAACCGCGAGCGGGTGCTGGCCGAATGGAACAAGCGCTACAGCGCCAAATCCGAGCCCAAGAAATAAGGCGCGCCGGGTGAGCGAGCCGAGTTACCTGCAACTCGAGGGCGTTGCCAAGCAGTTTGGCAGCTTCACCGCGCTGCAGGGTGTCAACCTGCAGATCCCGCAGGGCGAGTTTGTCTGCTTTCTCGGCCCGTCGGGCTGCGGCAAGACCACGCTGCTGCGCATCGTCGCCGGGCTGGAGGCGCAAAGCGCCGGGCGCATCCTGCAGGCCGGGCGCGACATCTCCACCCTGCCACCGGCGCAGCGCGATTACGGCATCGTCTTCCAGTCTTACGCACTCTTCCCCAACCTGACGGTGGCGGACAACGTGGCCTATGGGCTGGTGAACCGCAAATGGCCGAAGGCCGATATCCGCGCCCGGGTCACCGAGTTGCTGGGCCTGGTGGGCCTGCCGGGCAGCGAGACCAAAGTGCCGGCGCAGCTGTCCGGCGGCCAGCAGCAGCGGGTGGCGCTGGCCCGGGCGCTGGCCACCTCACCCGGCTTGCTGCTGCTCGACGAGCCGCTGTCTGCGTTGGACGCGATCGTGCGGGTGCATTTGCGGCAAGAGATCAAGAGCCTGCAACGCCGCCTGGGCGTGACGACCATCATGGTGACGCACGACCAGGAAGAAGCGCTGTCGGTGGCCGACCGCATCGTGGTGATGAACCACGGCCGGATCGAGCAGGTGGGCACGCCGATGCAGGTCTACCGCGAGCCGGCTTCGGCTTTTGTGGCTGACTTTGTCGGCCGCGTGAATACCTTGCCCGCCACCTTGCTGGCCGCCGGCGGGGTTCAACTGGGCGACAGGCACTTTGATTGCCCGCACGACGGCCCGGCAGGACGTCAGGTCAGCGTCTACCTGCGGCCCGAGGACGTGCTGGCCCGGCCGCTGGCCGCCGGTGACAGCAATGTGTTCGACGGTTGCATCGAGAAGATCGAGTTCCTGGGTTCGTACTGCCTGGTGCAGGTCAGCAGCGCCGCGCTGGGCCCGCACCGGCTGTCGGTCTATTTGTCGCTGAACTTCTTGTCCGAGCAGGGCCTGGCCGTCGGTGCCTGTTTGCCACTGCGGCTGATGCCGGACCGGATGAGGATATTTGCGTGAGCGCGGTGCTTCCCTCGACACCCGCAGCAAGCACCCAACCCGCGCCGCGCATGCGCACCGACCCGGCCGACCGGCTGGCCCACGCGGGCCTGGCGGTGGTGCTGCTGCTGCTGCTGATCTTTTTGGCCGCGCCGCTGGGCGCCATCCTCCTGCAGGCGATGGACGACGCCTCGGGCCGCTTTGTCGGCCTGGCCAACTTCATCGCCTACGCGCAGACGCCCGCGCTGCTGGACTCCCTGGGCAACAGCCTGTGGGTCTCGGCTTTGGTCACGGCAATCACCCTGCCGCTGGCCTTTGCCTTTGCCTACGCCCTGCGCCGCAGCCGCATGCGCTTCAAGCCGCTGTTTCGCGGCATCACGCTGCTGCCGCTGCTGGCGCCGTCGCTGCTGTCTGCCATCTCGCTGATCTATTGGTTTGGCAACCAGGGTGTGCTCAAAGGCGCGATGCAGGCGCTGGGGATTGAGCAGATCTACGGCGCGCCCGGCATCGTGCTGGCCGAGTGTTTTGCGGTGTTTCCGCATGCGTTGATGATCCTGGTCACGGCCCTGGGTGCGGCCGACGGCCGGCTCTACGAGGCCGCCGAGGCGATGGGCACCCGGCCGTGGCGTCGTTTTATCACCATCACTTTGCCGGGCGCCAAGTACGGCCTGATCTCGGCCGGGCTGGTCACTTTCACGCTGGTGATGACCGACTTCGGCATCCCCAAGGTGATCGGCGGCAACTTCAATGTGCTGGCCACCGATGTCTTCAAGCTGGTGATCGGCCAGCAGGACTTTCAGCGCGGTGCGGTGGTGGCGCTGTTGCTGCTGGCGCCTGCCGTGCTGACGTTTTTTGTAGACCGCGCCATTGCCGCCAAACAGACCGCCATGCTGACCGCCCGCGCCGTGCCTTATCGGCCCCGGCCCAAGGCCTGGCGCGACGGCCTGGCCACCGCCTACTGCGCGCTGATCGCGCTGCTGGTGCTGGCGATGATCGGCATGGCGGTGTTTGCGTCCTTCGCCAGCTTCTGGCCCTACAACCTGCAGCCCACGCTGCAGCACTACACGATGGGGCTGGTCGATGCCGAGGTGGGCGCGGCCTTTGTCAACAGCCTGACGATGGCCGCCGGCACAGCGGTGTTCGGCACGGCGCTGGTCTTTACCGGCGCCTACCTGCTGGAAAAAACCTCAGGTGCCGCGCCCTTGCGCAGCGCGGTGCGCCTGCTGGCAATGCTGCCGATGGCGGTGCCAGGGCTGGTGCTGGGGCTGGGCTACATCTTCTTCTTCAATGCGCCCGGCAATCCGCTGGGTGGGCTGTACCACACGATGGCGCTGCTGACGGGCTGCACGATTGCGCACTTCTACACCACCGGCCATTTGACGGCGGTGACCGCACTGAAGGCGCTGGACGCCGAGTTCGAGGCGGTGTCGGCCTCGCTCAAGGTGCCGTTCTGGGTCACCTTCCGGCGCGTCACGCTGCCGATCTGCAGCCCGGCGCTGGTCGACATCGCCCGCTACTTTTTCATCAACGCGATGACGACGATCTCGGCCGTGGTGTTTTTGTACTCGCCCGAGACCAAGGTGGCGGCGATCGCCATCTTGAACCTCGACGAGGCGGGCGAGATGGGCGCGGCAGCGGCCTGTGCGGTGATGATCACCGCGGCGTCCAGCATCGCCATGTTGGCGTTCAGCTTGCTGGCTTGGCACATCGACAAGAAGACCCAGGCCTGGCGGGCCTGACCCCCCACGGAGACACCCCCATGGACCGCGATCACATCCTGCTCACCCCCGGCCCCCTGACCACCACGCTGCGCACCAAGCTGGCGATGCTGCACGACTGGGGCTCGTGG
Source organism: Burkholderiales bacterium (assembly GCA_038316145.1). Lineage (GTDB taxonomy): Bacteria > Pseudomonadota > Gammaproteobacteria > Burkholderiales > Burkholderiaceae_C > Pseudaquabacterium. The sequence continues at coordinate 2,833 of JBBQAH010000099.1, read as the reverse complement.
GACGCCGACTTCATCGCCGTGACCGCAGGCCTGCGCCGCCGGCTGCTCGACATCGTGCACGGCCACGACAGCCATGTGCTGGTGCCCCTGCAAGGCAGCGGCACCTTCAGTGTGGAGGCGGCTGTGGCCACGCTGGTGCCATCCACCGAGCAAGGCGGCCATGTGCTGGTGCTGGACAACGGCGCCTACTGCAAACGCGCCGGCAAGCTGACGCAGATGATGGGCCGGCGTTGCAGCGTGCTGGGATTTGCCGAGGACCAGCCAGTCTCGTCCGAAGCGCTGGACGCCAGGCTGCAGACGGACCCCAGCATCAGCCACGTCATCCTGATCCACTGCGAAACCGGCGCGGGGGTCGAAAACCCGCTGGCCGAGGTGGCGGCGGTGTGCCAGCGCCACGGCAAGGGCCTGATCGTCGATGCGATGAGCAGCTTTGCCGCGCTGCCGATCGACGCGCGCAGGGTCCGTTTCGACGCCCTGGTGGCGGCCAGCGGCAAGTGCCTGGAGGGCGTGCCCGGCATGGGTTTTGTGTTCATCCGCAAGGCGGTGCTGGACAGCTGCGCCGGCAACAGCCAAAGCCTGGCGATGGACTTGTTCGACCAGCACGCCTACATGGAAAAAACCGGCCAGTGGCGCTTTACCCCGCCCACCCATGTGGTGGTGGCGCTGGCCGAAGCGATCACGCAGTTCGAAGAACTGGGCGGTCAGCCGGCCCGGCTGGCGCGCTACACCGACAACTGCGCGGTGCTGGTAGCGGGGCTGTCGGCGCTCGGCCTGCGGCCGTACCTCAAGCCCCAGCACCAGGCGCCGATCATCGTCACCTTCCATGCGCCCGAGCACCCGGCCTACGACTTCAAGCGCTTCTACGACGCCGCCAAGGCGCGCGGATTTTTGCTCTATCCCGGCAAACTGACCGAGGTCGAGACCTTCCGTGTCGGCTGCATCGGCGCCATCGGCCGCAACGAGATGCAGCAAGCGGTCAATGCGGTGGCCGAGGCGCTGCAAGATATGGGTATCCCGACCGGACAGCCGGCGCTTTGATCTGAAAGGTCTCCGCATGGCAACCCGAACTCCCCGCAAGACAGCGTCCAGCACGGCCAGCGCAGCGAAGCAACCCGCCACCGAGCACTCTGCCGTGGCAGCGATCCGGCAGTCGGCCGCCGGCAAGGTCAAGGTGGCCTGCAGCGACATCGACGGCATCCTGCGCGGCAAGTACCTGCACCGCGACAAGTTTCTCGGCGCCGCTGCGCCCTACCCCGACGGCGGTTTCGGCTTTTGCGACGTGGTGTTTGGCTGGGACGCCAACGACCACTGCTACGACAACGCCCAGGTCACCGGCTGGCAGCACGGGTTCCCCGATGCGCTGGCCCGGCTGGACCTGGACACCGCCCGCCACGTGCCGTGGGACGGCGGCGTGCCGTTTTTCCTGGGCGAGTTCGTTAACGCCGATGGCACGCCGTTTGCCGTCTGCCCGCGCCAGACCCTCAAACGGGTGCTCAAGCGCGCCGAAAAACTCGGTGTGATGCCGATGGCGGGCATGGAGTTCGAGTGGTTCAACTTTGCCGAGACACCGCAGAGCTGGGCCGCCAAACAAGGCGTGGCGCCGACGACGATCACACCGGGCATGTTTGGCTACTCGCTGCTGCGCATGGCCGACCAGCGCGAGTTTTTCAACGCGCTGATGGACGAGATGGCGGCCTTCCGGGTGCCGATCGAGGGCCTGCACACCGAAACCGGCCCCGGCGTCTACGAGGTGGCCATCGCGTTCAGCGAGGCACTGGAGCAGGCCGACCGCGCCATCCTGTTCAAGACCGGCGCGCGAGAGATCGGCAAGCGCTACGGCATCATGCCCAGCTTCATGGCCAAGTGGAGCCAGTCGCTGCCGGGCTGCTCGGGCCATATCCACCAAAGCTTGTCCGACGGCAAAAAGAACCTGTTTTTCGACGCCAACAGCCCACGCCGCATGAGCCCGCTGTTCGAGAGCTATCTCGCCGGCCAGGTCAACTGCCTGATGGAGTTTGCGCCGATGTTCTGGCCCACCATCAACAGCTACAAGCGGCTGGTCGACGGCTTCTGGGCCCCCGTCAAGCCCACCTGGGGCATGGACAACCGCACAGCAAGCTTTCGGGTCATCGCCGGCAGCCCGAAGGCCACCCGGCTGGAAACCCGCTGTCCCGGCGCCGATGTCAACCCCTACCTGGCGATGGCCGCGGTGATCGCCGCCGGCCTGCACGGCGTCGAAAAAGGCCTCAAGCTCACCGCGCCGCCGATCACCGGCACCAACCAGGGGGCCGACGACGTGCCGCGCGCACCCCGCTCGCTGATCGGCAGCACCCAGGTCTTCAAGCAATCGACGGTTGCGCGCGACTGGCTGGGCGACACCTTTGTCGATCACTTTGCCGCCACCCGCGAGTGGGAGCACCGGCAATGGCAGGATGCGGTGACCGACTGGGAACTCAAGCGTTACCTTGAAATCATCTGAAAGCTTGGTGCCATGACTATTGCCCGTTTTGCGTTTCCCACCGCCATCCACTTCGGCGCCGGCGCCCGCAAGCTGGTGGCCGCCCACCTGCTGGAGCAAGGCATCCGGCGGCCGCTGATCGTCACCGACCGGGCGCTGGGGCAGTTGCCGGTGCTGGCCGAGTTCCGCAGCCACCTGGCGGGGCTGGACGTGGCGGTCTTCGACGGCGTTTTTGGCAACCCCGTCGCCAGCCAGGTGATGGCGGGTGCGGCCGCCTACCGGGCACACGGCGCCGATGCGGTGATCGGCTTTGGCGGCGGCGCAGCACTCGACGTGGCCAAGGTGGTGGCGCTGATGGCGGTGCACGACGGCGAC